>JAZSEG010000124.1:0-2997 GCA_045531575.1 Oscillospiraceae bacterium
TCGTCATATATCACACGAACATCAACGCCTTCATGTACTTTACGCTCAAGAATGCAAAGCACGCTATCCCACATCACGCCCTTATCAATTATAAAGAACTCCAGAAATATAAAACGTTCAGCCTTTTCCAGCTCAGAAAGAAGGGTAGGGAAGAGCTGTTCACCACAATTATAGTATCTTATATCAGTGCCTGTAAATAATGTATGCGACCCATTGCGACATATATATCGAGCCTGCTTCGCCGCATTCTCACTGACAGAAAGCAGCTCATCATAGATCAGATCGTCACTGCCAAGCATAGAATTGTATATAGCGTGATGCGGTGACTGTTCCTGCTTCCTCCTTTTTCCGTAAAACCAATAAAGCATACATCCGAAAACAGGGAATGACAGAACTACAAACACCCATATCAATTTATATCCTGGGCTGATGTCACGATTAATGATGTATAGTGCTGCACAGAATCCCACGAACAGAAAAATAAAGTACGAATAGGAAAACATTGTTCCAAGCGTCCAGAACAATATGATAAGATATGACAGCTGAAACAGGATTCCAACAGCGCAGACAGAAATGCGGCTGAACAGCACCTTATGCAGGGTAGAAAAGAACTTCATAGCACACCTTTTTTGATTTAGTATAACCTGCATATCTGAATATAAACAAAAAGGACGCTTAAAAGCGTCCTCATATTTTAGTTGCCGGAAGGAACGATGTAATAAACACGTTCATCAGGATTTGCAAAATTAAGCTTGTCTCTAGCTATATCTTCGATATACTCGTCCATATTTGCGCCTTCATCAAGATAACGTTCGATAGAAGCGTTTTTCTCTTCGATGGCTTCGGTCTGCTGAACGAGCTCTTCATATTTCTGCTTATTATCTTCGATCTGCATATTAGTCGTGATAACAGAGAATACGATAAAGCCTAAAAGGATAGAACATGCGATATAAGCCAATGCTTTAATGAAGCTGTGATTCTTTTTATCACTGACTTCTTCTGATCTTAACTTGAATGCCATTATTTCCCCCGATATTTTCCCCATACGATTCTATATTTCTTTTTACATTATACACTCTTTTGGTGTTAAAATGCAATAGGGAAGAAGCACTTTTTTTGCTTCTCAAAGAAAAATCGTAGAAACGACCAAAAGCAGTTGTAACATTATGTGCAATTATTCCAATGGTATTCTTTAAAGATGTAAAAATCTTTAAAAATAAAGCACCAATTGTAGCAGAAATCGCTCTGATAAACAGCATTTCCAGTAAAGAAATCAATCTGCCAACGGTCTGGATATACGCAAATAAACCGGCGCCAAAGCCAAGCAGCGTGTATAATCTTACGAAATTTCCAAGGTACATGGAAAGCTCAAAAACAAACAGTCCCGCAGCCACGAAAAAGCAGATATCACAAATCAATACAACGATCGTAACCGGAATCATTCTGCGGATCAGTCTGAACAACTCATATACCAGACCGAAAATAAGTCCGCAGACAAAGGAAATCATAAAGCAATCAAGAATACCGAATACCATCACGATCACCTGAATAACTTTCGGAAAATGTTAGCGTTTGTGCTGAAACTATTATACACAAGCGAAGACACACTTCCTGTAAGCGAAAAATCACCTGTCTCGGTTTCAAGCATGATTATATGCAGATCTTCTCCCTTAATTACCAGCTCTCCAAGCACAGTATTCAGTACAACTTTAGTTTCAGAAAAGCTGTCAATATCACGAACACCTGTTACTCTCAGCTTTTTTCGATCATCCAGAATAATGTTCTGCGGCAGTCTGTTATCCTGCTTGTTCATATATTACCTCCTGTGGCTCAGTATTTATACATACTATTCTAA
The DNA here is from genome assembly GCA_045531575.1 of Oscillospiraceae bacterium. Classification (GTDB taxonomy): domain Bacteria; phylum Bacillota; class Clostridia; order Oscillospirales; family Ruminococcaceae; genus CAG-115. The sequence goes on from JAZSEG010000124.1 coordinate 1,856, forward strand.
CGGGAGGTGAATTATTACATGTTTATACTACCTCGTAAAGTGCAGCAGCGTCTTCCTTCTTAGTATACTCCTTAACATCAAGAACCCTTACCTTTAAAGGCTTTGCACCGATGTTTATCTCAATGATATCACCAAGCTTCACGTCATAAGATGCACGGGCGATCTTTCCGTTTACAGTAACCTTTTCAGCGTCGCAAGCTTCATTTGCAACTGTTCTTCTCTTGATAAGTCGAGCAACCTTAAGATATTTATCCAGTCTCATAAAACCTCCAAAAATCAAAAGCGGCTGGCTAATTGCCGGCCGCTTATAATGCTTAAAATTAGTACGAATTACTCGCCAACTGCATCCTTGAGAGCTCTGCCAGCCTTGAATGCGGGAACCTTTGTAGCAGCGATCTCGATCTTAGCCTTTGTGCGGGGGTTGATACCAGTTCTAGCTGCACGCTCACGAACCTCGAATGTACCGAAACCAACGAGCTGGATGGACTCACCCTTAGCAAGTGTCTCAGTGATAGTGTCGATCATGCCTGCAATTGCCTTCTCAGTATCCTTCTTGGAAAGACCGGACTTGGATGCTACCATTGTTACTAATTCTGCCTTTGTCATAATTTTAAACCTCCAAATAATATCTATCTAACGGTCACCGACCGCTGAAAACTTGATTCATATCCTGCCGAGCAGGGAAGTAAGATCTTCATCAGTAAGGCTGTCAAGTGATTTGCCTTCTGCCAAAGCCTTTTCTTCAAGGACTCTAAACATCATTATAAACCGATTTGTGGAATATGTCAAGGCTTTTTCGCCATCTATTTTCAAAATTCTGTCTAAATTGCAAAATGCTAACAAAATCTTGCCCATCAGATCGGAATTCTTCTTATCATCACCTTCAGCAGCGGTCATATCAAGCTCTTCAAGCATATTCTTTATAAGCTTTACACACTCATCAGCGCTGTTTACATTGATGCCGGCTCTTGACGTACGCTTACAAATCTTCTCCGCTCTGAGCAGGGCAGGGAAGTTCTTCGGAACGCTTTCCAAAGTGTCAGCGTAAGTTTCCTGATGCTTTGATTCCTTTTTCAGCTGATCCCAGTTTTTAAGCACATCCTCGCTGCCGTTTACCTTGACCTCACCAAAAACATGAGGAT
>JAZSEG010000288.1:0-34692 GCA_045531575.1 Oscillospiraceae bacterium
AAAGACTCTTGCGGATCTCGGTGCAGCGGAGATACCTGTGGTTACTGTTCTCAACAAGTGCGACAAGCTGGAGGAGAATATCCCTGAGAATGACAGCACAGTCAAGATAAGCGCGCTGAAAGCACAGGGTATCGACCGTCTTTTAGAGGTCATCTCAAAGAATCTCCCCGAGACATCCAAGCGTATGAAGCTGCTGCTTCCCTATGCAAAGGGTGGACTTACAGCAGTCATCCGCGAGAATGGAAAGATCTTCTCCGAGGAGTACACCGAAAACGGCATACTCGTTGACGCACTGGTGGATAAGCTCAATATCAAGCAGATGAGCGAATATGAGATAAATGAATAGTATCATTCACGGGCGGCAGATTGCCGCCCCTACTTTTTGTGCGTTTATTTATGGGATATCGCCATTATCGTTCTGTCTCCCATAGCAGTAAAGCCGAGCTTTTTGTAGTAATTTACAAGAGGCTTGTGTTCCGCTACGAGGAAGAAGTACAGATAATCGCGGTATTTTACTTTTGTCATTTCGGTCAGCGTTTTTCCGATGTGCTGTCCCTGATATTCGGGGTGGACGAGAAGATAATGCACATACGCCGTCATGCCGCCGTCGTCAATAGCGTTTATCAGACCCACGAGCCTGTCACTGTCCCATGCGGTGATGACTGTCTCGCAGGTGTTGAGTGCTTTCAGCAGCCTTTCGGGATGCCTGCCCGATTCCCACCCTACGGAGAGGAACAGCTCCTCCAGCTGCTTTGCGGTGAAGCTGCGTTCCTCGGTGTAGCGGATATCCATTAATCAAGAACCACTGCTGTGCCGCCTACAGGTCTTACGGAAAGAACGTGGCAGGAGCCTGCGCCGAATACCTTTTCGATGTTCATCTTGAACTGCTGCAGCTCATCCAGAGGAACGAATGCCTGAATCGTGCCTGCAAAGCCGCCGCCGTGAACACGGCAAGCGCCCTTGCGGTGCAGGGAGTTCTCAGCCACATTCAGCGCAATGCTGAGGCACTGGTGGGGAACATCGCTGTTTGCGTAGATGTTCTGCAGATATTTGAAGGAGCTGTCGCCGCTCTCCTTTACGCTGCCGAGGAAGTCCTCGAAGTTGCCCTGCTTCAGTGCGTGTACGAGCTTTCCTACACGCTCGTTCTCGTCGTAGAAGTGGATAGCACGAAGAACAGCTCTGTCGCCGAACTTGCCGCGCAGGAGGTTGATGTTCAGCATGATATCTGCCTTTGCAATCTCACGCAGGTGCTTGCAGCCGAAGTATTCTGCGATAGCCTTCATCTCAGTGGGGATGGACGCATACTCGTGAGTGAGGTCTGCGTGATCGCCCTTAGCGTCAACGATGCACAGTGCGTGTCCGAACTTCTCAAAATCAGCAGGAACGGACTCAATGATAGGGGAGGATGTATCCTTGAAATCGATCGCGATAAATCCGCCCACGGAGCTTGCCATCTGATCCATCAGACCCGAGGGCTTGCCGAAGTATACGTTCTCAGCATACTGGGAGATCTGAGCGATCTTCACAGGGCTGATGCCACCGTTGTTGTACATATGGGAGAGTATTGTACCAACCAGTACCTCAAAAGCTGCAGAGGAGGAAAGTCCGCTGCCCTTCATAACATCGGAGGTGGTGTAGCAGCGGAAGCCGCCGATCTTGTGACCCTCCTGATTGAACTTTGCCGCAACGCCTCTGATAAGGGATGCGGAGGTGTTCTTTTCGGATTCGACAACATCAAGCTCATCGAGGGAGATGCAGTCCTCGGGGAAGCCTTCGGACTTGATTGTGATCTTGTTATCGTCGGTAGGCTGTGCAACTGCGATGATATCGAGGTTTACACTGGCTGCAAATACCTTGCCGCAGTTGTGGTCGGTATGGTTGCCGCAGATCTCTGTTCTGCCGGGAGCGGAGAAGTAGCTTACCTCACCCTCGGCGGAAAAGTATTCTCTGAAGCTTTCTGTGGCTTTTTCGTAGCGCTGCTTCTGGGCAGCAAGCTGGCTGTCGGGGTAGATGTCCTTTAAGGTGGAGATGATAGGTTCCATTGCGTGAATCCTTTCTTGTTGTAGGTTATATTTCGTGGGAGAATCTCCCTTTAGTCCTTTTCTTCGTAGAACATGTGCTTTTTCTTTTCCTTGTGAGTCGGAATGCTCAGCACAGGCCCTATTGCAACGTACATCATTATCATTGACGTGCCGCCCGTGCTGAGGAACGGCAGCGTGATTCCGATAACGGGTATCAGCGAGATAACAACGCCGATGTTGATTATCCAGTGGAATGTCATCATTCCGAAAACGCCGATGCAGATCATCTTTCCGAGCGGATCCTGTGCAGAGCTTGCGCTGGAAAGCAGCTTCAGGCTCAGCACCGCAAATGCGATCACCACAGCCATACAGCCGATGAAGCCGAGCGTCATGCCGATATAGGAGAAGATGAAGTCGTTATATATCTCGGGAACGTATGTGAAGTTATCCGATTCAAAGCCAAGTCCTTTTAGCTGTCCGCTGCCCATAGCAAGCTTTGCACGGTATTGCTGCATGTAGATATCCAGCTTTTCCGCCTCTTGCATATTCTCATCAAACAGCACGATAAGTCGAGCCTTGTGATGATCCTTCATGATGAAGTTCCAGGCAACGTATAGTGCGGCAGGTGCGGCAATCGCAGCAGCGGTGATGTATTTCCATGAGATGCCTGCAGCGAACAGCATGCAGATGAATATGAACAGCAGTACCAGTGCCGAACCTGCGTCGCCCTGAAACAGAACCAGCAGGAACGGTGCAAAGCCGTGTATGCACAGCAGAACGAATCTTGGGAAGCTGTTCAGCTTATCGCCCAGCTTGTTTATATGAGCAGCAAGCGTCAGAATATATGCTATCTTTAGTATTTCTACCGGCTGGATCGTCATAAATCCGAGATTCAGCCAGGCAAGGTCGTCGTCACGTCTTAAACCGAGCGGAGTGAACAGCAATAATTGCAGTATCACAGCCACAGGAGCATACAGAAACCAGTATTTTGCCATTGTCCGATAGTCGATCATGCCGATGAATATTGCAGCGAAAAATCCGATCACAGCGGCGAAGATCTGGGTGTTGACATCGCCGATAGCAATCTCGTTATTCTTGTACAGCGAATGGACGATCACGATATCGAATACTGTGATTGATGCGCATATCAGCAGCAGGAGCTTATCAAGCTTCCTGAAATAATGCCCGAGCCATTTTAGTGCTTTTTTCATTTATATCATACCTGTCGATCAATGATGGTGAGAAATCTATCTATACAAATACTATTATATACTTTTTTTGCGGAGTTTGCAATAGATAGATAAGGCAAAAATTGCATAAAAACAAATTTCGCCATATATCATAAAAAGCCGCAGATTAATTGAAAATCTTCGGCTTTTTTTACAACAGAAAAGGCCGCCGTTTGTGATGCGGCAGCCTTTGAGTGGTATATTTGATTATCCGGGTGCGGCGGACCTTGCCACCATCTTTTCCATGAACTCTCTGTCACGCAGGGGTCTGCCGTAGAAGGTTCCCTGCACGAGATCCACATTGTATTTGCGGATGCTTTCGAATACGGCGGGGCTGTCAACGCTTCTGGCGCAGACGGTGATGTCCTTTTCATGCGCAAGACGTATTACAGAGCGCAGGAAGGATGCTGAAACAGCGTCGTCACTGAAGCGGTTGCTGCGGATCTTGATCGTGCGTACCGCAGGGTTTTCCAGCGGCGCCATAGTGAAGTAGCTTCCGCCCGTATCATCTGCTATGACATTAACGCCGATCTTTGCCATCTGCTGCAGGAACATATTGCCCGTGTACAGAGTTCTTGCGCTTTCGGAAACGGAGATGCTGACCGCAGTGGGCGGCAGCTCATATTCCAGAAGGGCTGAGCGCAGCGCCTCAATTCCTGTATCGGTGTTGAGGATGTTTTCAGGTATAGCGAAGCTTACACGGAACTGATCCACGCCGCCTGCCCTGACAGTCGAGCAGAACTCACATATCTTATCAACAACATAGCGGTAAAGCTCCTTTGAGAATCCCAACTGATCTATTATCGGCTGAAATTGCTCTCTCGGTACGGTCAGCTCGTTATTTTCCCAATACAGGTTAGCTTCACAGCAGTGCAGGGCGCCTGTGTTTATATCGATAACAGGCTGATACAGGAAATAGAAGCCGCTGAAATCATCCGCTACAGATTCTGCAATCAGCTTTTTGAGGACCTGATTGCTGTTGAGCTGTTCCTCGAGGCCTTCGGAATAGAAGGTCGCATCCTGCAGATTCTGTTCCTTTGCAAGGCGGAGCGTCTGAGTGGCGGCATTCGTGCAATGATCGATATCCGATGAGTCGTCGGGATACATGGTAACGCCCGAGAACACCTGCAGTCTCTGCTCGTTCTGATGGAGATACCAGGGCGAACGGAATTTAGACAGGATTATCTGAGCGAACTGGCGTGCTTCCTCACGGTCTGAGCCGCTGAGCATCAACATAAGGATATCGTTGCTGAAACGATACACCTTTTTGGCGGCGGAGCAGGGGACTGCGGAGATATATTCCGCAAAGCTCTTCAGCACATCATCGGCATATTCGCAGCCGTATACCTCGGAGATGGATTTGAGATTCGATATCTCGAACGCTATCACTGCACCGCTTCTGCCGTCCTTGATCTCTAACGGGAAATCACGTTCAAGCATGATGCGGTTGGGGATTCCCGTATCGGTGTCGTAATATGCTATGCGCTCAAGGCGAGCCTGAGAGGTAGCCAGTTCATCCTCCATGAAGATCTTGTAGATTATAGTGGAGAGTATCTGGGTTATGTTCTTCAGCAGCTTGCGCTCACGGTTTGACCAGTTTCTGCCGCTTGTGTTTGCAGTGTAGACGATAACGCCGTCGTCAGCGCCGCTGTTATAAGTGCGTACCAGTGCACAGCTGAGATTCCTGCCGTCGTGATCCACCTGCATGGTTTTTCTGTCGGTACATACCATGCCGCTGTAATCCAGCTCTTCGGCAATGGTGGGTACATGCGGAGTGTTGCATACCACGGGCAGCAGCATTCCTGTGTTGTCCAGACGGAATACCTTTGTGCTTGTGGCGTTATAGTTGCAGAACAGCATATCCGAAAGACCGAAGTATTCCGATACCAGCGGGATGATGCCTGATGCGGCAGTTTTGGTATCGTCGCTGTTGAGTATCAGGGAGTGGATGTTGTTTACGAGTATCTGATCCTCGAAGTTCTGACCCAGCAGCTTGTTTGCACTCTGGGAGTTTTCCATTTCCTCCACCAGCACCACATAGGAGTTTGCAACTCCCGAAACTGTGTTTACCATGGTCTCCAGCAGCTGCGCATGGTTATCTACCGCCTGCTGTTCGTTGCCTGCGATGACCCATGATGCTATAGCCTTGTGGCGCACACGGATGCTCTTTTTGCGCTGATAATCCATCTTGCCGAGGTTGAAGTGTTTATCCTGCTTTCCCGTGGCGAATATAGTCCTGCCGTTGTTGTCGATAATAGCAGAATAAAGACCATCGATATGCACGAACGGGTTCTGGATGCGCACGAGATAATCCTCTCCGAGAATATCGCAGAGGTTGAAATTTGTGCTGTCTGAAAGGTTAGCTGCGTGCTTCTTGCGGAAACGGCGGAGAACGGCGTCCTCCACATCGCAGTCGAGATAATCGGATACATTGAACATCATGCCGTCTATGCTTTCTAGCACGCCGCTGCTGCCATTATGTGCGGTGCCTGTTATGTAGTACCACACATGATCGCTGCCTGTTTTCAGGCGGGAATGCACCTTTATCTCACGGGAAGAACCGTTTATTATATCGTTGATTACTTCGCAGAACGGCTGATAATCATCGGGGTGGATTATGTCGCTGAACTTTATCATGTTTCCGTCTGCAAACGGATTGCTTTCAGTCAGTATTTCGGCGGGGAAGCCAAGACTGTATTTCATGCTGAACGCAACATTGCCGCTTCCTGCGACAGCTCTTTCAAGCTGTGTCAAGATCATCACCTCTTATATCGTTAAATCATTGACGATGTAATTACATAATATTTCATTATTGCTATTGTATATATTTTACCATAAAACTTTCAACATTTCAAGTGGTTATTTGTAATTTTTATTTAAATTTCACATATCTCACCCTGTTTTGCTGATATCAGACAAAAGACTCCCCGAAGCACTGCTTCGGGGGAGAGATCATGTCAGTTTTTGTGTTGGAGCGTCGGATACGATATTCTGCAGCCATACGCCGCTCTTCAGCATAAAGAATCCGATGATCACCTTGATAAGCTCAGTAAATTGCACGAGGAACACCACCGTCACAACAGGGAGAGCCGTGAAGTTTGCGAGGATATACGCAAATGGTATCATAATGACCCATGTGAACACACTGTCAAACAGGAAGGTTACGATAGTCTTTCCGCCCGAGCGCAGTGTGAAATATGCGCAGTGAGAGAACGAGCAAAGCGGCATAACCAGTGCGGAAACAAGTATCAGAGAAGCGGCAAGCTCCTTTATCATCTGTTCCGTATTGTAGATATCGGGGAAGAATCTGCCGACCACCGCCATTATTGCAGCGACCACCGTGCAGCAGCCTACGCTGAAGAATATCATCTTGTTGTCTGCGTCACGGGCTTCCTTTATCTTGCCTGCGCCGAGGTATTGTCCCACGATAACGCTGATGCAGCCACCCAGCTGTATGTACACGATGTTGAACAGATTTGTGATGGTGGAGGAGATGTTCTGCGCTGCCACTACCTCAAGTCCACGGACAGCGTAGCACTGAGCGATGACCGCCATGCCTGATGCCCACATCATCTCGTTAAGCATCAGCGGCGTACCTTTTTTCAGGATATTCCTGCATATAGCGGCAGGGATCTTCGGACTTCTGTATGCGCCGATGATGTAGCGGTTCTTGTTCGGATGGGTGTGAGTCCATATCACCACTATCAGCAGCTCGACCATTCGTGCAACAACTGTAGCGGTAGCTGCTCCCTTTACGCCCATTGCGGGTATGTGCAGGAAGTCGTTTTCGCCGAGAAGATGCGCCGAGCCGAATATGAACAGGTAATCCAGCACGAGATTTACTGCCACGGCACATACGCTGGCTATCATGGGGATGAGCGTCTGTCCTGTTTCACGGATGGTGCTGACGTACGCCTGACATATCGCAAAGGGTATGAGGGAGAGCATCATCACGCCCATATATTCCTTGCCGTATTTCAGCGCAAGGGTGATATCGCCGACTTCGCCGCTGTCGTTGAGGTATAGGGAGATAAGCTCAGTGCCGAGGAAGCCTGCGAGCAGCAATGCGCCTACTGAAAACAGCAGCACGGTATATATCTTGAAGCGGAAGCAGTGCTTCTGACCTTCATAGTCACCCTTGCCGAAGAACTGGGTGCTGAATATACCTGCGCCCGATACTCCGCCGAAGATGCAGATATTGAACACGAACAGCAGCTGGTTTACGATCGCAACGCCCGACATCTGCTCTGTTCCTATCTGACCGACCATTATATTGTCAAGGAAGCTTACGAAGCTTGTCACTGCGTTCTGTATTATCATGGGCAGTGCAAGCATTATCACACGGCGGTAGAAGTTGCTGTCGCCGATAAATGTCTTTCTGAATTTCTGCAGCATTTTGTTTCTCTCTTTCTTTTTTGTCCTGATATATTATATTGCGGAATATGTGTAATGTCAAGTACATTATGACCGCACAAAAGCGACCTCTGATATCATAGTCAAAAGTCGCTTGCAATGCTTTTGTTAAATTGTATGCGATGGATGCGCCTAAAATGCCGCAGACGTACTTCAGCTCTGTGAAGTTATCATATAGTCATACATGTCAGAAGTGCAATAGAATGCGCTGAACTCGCCATGGGAGAGAAGCATGATATCTCCGAAGTCAGTTATTTCGTACTGCCTGCCATCTGAACTCATATAATAAGCGAAACTTTTTTCCTCGGGGAGTGCGCCGATGGTGAACTCCTGCGGGAATCTGATATATTCCATGTTACCGATAGTAAAGCTCTGCATATCGTCTGCCACATATATCAGCTCGGCAGAACATTCGGGGACAGTTTCTGAAGTAACACCTGCAGAAATATCAGGTTCGATGGCTTTCTCAGCTTCTGCCATCACATCTTCCTCTGCGCCCTCAGCCACGAGATCATCAGCATTGTCCGCAATGGACTTATCCTCAAAGGGAGACGAGTCTTCATTTGCGCTGACAGTCGGTGCGGCAACTGCCGTGGTATCATCGCCCGCGTCTGCGGCATAATCGAAGATGCTTTCGCTTTCGAATACAGCATCTTCTGCGGCATCCATAACAAAGTCTGCTTTGGTGTCGGATGCGCTGTCGGCATCGGCTCTCACGCCGTTTACGGGAGTGTATTCCTCCTCTGCGGCAGAATCCTGATACACGGCTGCGACGCTTTCGTTTGCGGCGGCATCTGCAGTGGCAAGCTCGGTCTGCATGGAGGGCAGCAGCTTCACAGCACCCACTGTGATTACGGCACAGGCAGCAACTGCACCACCGATGTAGGATATCTTCTTGAACGGAATTGCTTTCTTTGCGGGAGCGTTTATCTGCGACATGATGTTTTTGGTCATGCGCTCCATAGCCTCGGCGGAGGGAGTCATGACTTCTGCGCTTTTTTTGTATTCTTCTCTGAAATCCATCAGAAATCTACCTCCTTCAGCATAGGCTTCAGCATGTCTCTTGCACGGCTGAGCTGGGATTTTACAGTAGCCTCACGGATGCCCGTAGCCTTGCTTATCTGGGCAACGGACATGTCCTCGAAATAGAAAAGGTGAATTACGGTACGGTATTTTTCGGGGAGCTTCATCACTGCGGACATAACGGCATTCTTCTGCTCGATCTTTTCGATATCGCCGTCGCTGCCCGGAATTTCGCCGTTCTCCTCCATGTTTTCCAGACCCTCGTCGGACGCACGGTGTCTGTACCACGCAGAGGTGACCAGCGTTTTGGTGCAGTTTATCGCACAGCGGATGAGCCACGCCTTGCGGTGCTCCTCATCGTTATACTGCACATCTGCACGGAAGTATTTCAGGAACACCTCCTGAGTGATATCCTCCGCTTCATGGGAGCTTCCAAGGCGTGAGAAAGCTATCCTATACACCATCGGCATATAGAACTTCATCACCTCTTCAAAGCTCTCGCTTGTTTTCAGCGACATTGTGTCCATAGCAATTATCTCCGTCCGAATTCATAAGTAAAACCATATAAGTTACAAAAAGGTTGCAAAACGGTTACAAAATTTTTGCAGCTCATTCTCTGCTGATAAAATGCTCTATCCCATCGGAAATATCCGTTATCTTTTCCTTGATAAATTCGGGATAGATGTTCATTGAGCGTACCTTTTCAAGCTCTGCCCATTCAAAAAGAGTGCTTGCACCACTCTTGTGCGAGGAGAATTTTTCGTATGGGAATCCCTCGCCGCAGCTTGCAAGGAAGTAGAATGTAATGGTGTGGTTATCTGTACCACGGCTGCTCCATAGGTTTTCATCCACCCATATCAGTCTTGCGTGAGTAATAAGTACCCCTGTAGCCTTGCGGAATTCCCGTACAAGGGTCTCCTCGGCGGTGGAGCCGACGCTTACTCTTACAGCGGGAAGCGCATACTCCCTGTCAGAATGCTGGACAAGCACTCTGCCGTTAGCTATAAGCACCGCTGCCGCACGGAAGGTACATGCCTTGTCGCCCTGTCTGAAATGCCAGTCCATGTGTCACACTCCTTGTTGTGGCGTTATATCAGGATGCAATGTGCCGAGAGATACTGTTGAATACATCTTCAGCGGATATTTCGTTGAGGTTTCGTGAGAAAAATCCGCTCTCAAATAGCTTTACCGCAGCATCAACGCCTGTCTTGTTGTATACAGCGAAATCCTCCAGCATGCGGCGCTTTTTGTCCTCGTCGTTATTGTAGAGCAGCTCACGGATGGTCTGAAAGGCACGCTGCATGTCTCCGAGAATATCATCGCACCATGTTACCTTGATTCCCTTATTTCGTGCGAAATCGCTGAGTTCTATGAGTTTCATGGCGCCGCCGAAATCATCCCGTGCTGCTATCTCCACATTTCTGATATGCCCCATCACCAGCGTACCCATGCACATTATGCAGGGTTCAAGACCTGCGTACAGGGTGTAGGATTTCGGATAGGGAAACCTGCTTACGTCAAGGTTGCGTATTGCCTCGGCCTCTGCATGGGCGGTGGCAGGATTGGGCACATTGCACTCGGATATCTGATTGCGCCCCTCAGAGAGGATGTTTCCCTCGCTGTCGGCAATAACCGCCGCAATAGCCTTGCTGCCTTCACATACGGATATCCATTCAAGCTCGAATATACGCTGCCAGTGCTTTGGGAGTTCAGAGTAATTCATGTGGCGCTCCTTTTTGATAATATTTGTGAAATTAAAAAATACACAGAAACAGGATGACGTTTATAAGAACATTGAGTATGGCTGCAAGCATCAGTATTCCCTTTGAACATTTCAGAGTGCGTTTCAGTCCATAAGCATCGCCGAAATCGAACACTGCTGCAAGCAGAAAGTGTGCGCTGTCGGTAACCAGAAAAATGCCTGCTGCTATCATAAAGAACAGCTTCACATATCCTGATGGAACAAGCAGAAAAACAACGGTGAAGATATACGCAAGTATATTCGTCCCGATAAAACCCGCTGCGGATATGAATGCCCACTTTTTGGGTATTGGGGCGGTGTCGAAATCAGGCTCGTTCCTGAAAAATACCTTTGTGCCTCCGTTGTAGGTAAGCCACTGTATGCGTGTGACCTTTTCTCTGCATATCACTGCTGCAAGAACGTGCGATAATTCGTGAGTGATATGCTGAAGTGCAGCACAAGCAATTATGAAACAGATACAGATAAAATTTATCATTTTATATCACGTCATGCGCATGGCGTGTAACATGGCATCCGATATTCACCGCCACGGGCAGACCTGCGATATGCGTTGCACTCTTTTCAATGTTGACATACAGTGCGGTAACAGTGCCGCCAAAGCCCTGAGAGCCTATGCCGAGCCTATTTATCGCAGTGAGCATATCCTGTTCCATCAGAGCGTAATCGGGGTCGGGATTGCGTGCGGTGAGATCACGGCAGAGAGCTTTTTTCGCAAGATATGCGCTGTACTCGAAATCGCCGCCTATGCCTACTCCCACAACTATGGGCGGACAGGGATTGCTGCCTGCTATAGAAACGGTCTCCGCCACGAAATCTATGATATCCTGTCTTGTTGCGGAGGGTGTGAACATCTTAAGGCGGCTCATGTTTTCGCTGCCGAAGCCTTTAGGCGCTACCATCAGGCTTATCTTATCCCCGGGTACTATCCTTGTGTGGATGACTGCGGGAGTATTGTTGTTGGTGTTCTTTCGGTCAAGCAGCGGGTCGCCTACTATCGAAAGGCGCAGCCTGCCATTGACATAGCCATCCGCTACGCCGGCGTTGACGGCATCCTCAAAGGCGCCGCCGACGATATGCACATCCTGACCCACCTCTGCGAATATCACCGCCATGCCCGTGTCCTGACATATCGGCACGCCCAGCTCGTCCGCACAATCGATATTGCTGACGATATCCCCAAGTACGCTCTTGCCGAGGGGGCTTTCTTCCTTATCTATGCAGGAGCTTATGCACTCCTTCATGCCGCAAGGCAGGTGCAGATTTGCATCTATGCACAGTCTGCTTACGGTCTCGGTTATCAGTGAAGCGTTGATTTCACGCATTGTTATCAGTTCCTTTCAGATGTCAGTCGGGGAGTATCCCACGCTTGTTTGCGTCGTCCAGTAATGCGAAGATATATTTGCTTATCTCCTCAGAGCCTTCGTGGATGTGTTCGTTGCGCTGCTGCACCTGGTGGAGGTGTATTCCGTGCTGCTGCCACGAAAGACCGTTTCGGCTGAGATTTAAAAGCAGCGGCTGTATCCTGTCCATAACTGCGGCAAATTTAGATTCGGGAGTGTCCTGCCGTTCAAATTCATCCCACAGGCTGCGGTATTCCGCCTGCTGCTCCTCGGGCAGAAGTGCGAACAGTCTGTCGGCGGAACGCTGTTCACGCTCCGCTTTGGTCGCCTTGCCTGCTTCATCATAGCAGTAGGTATCGCCTGCGTCTATCTCGACGATATCATGCACCAGCACCATTTTCATGGTCTTCAGCACATCTATCGGCTCGTTGGAATATTCGGCGAGGATGCAGGTGAACAGTGCCAGTGAAAAGCTGTGTTCCGCATCATTTTCACGTCTGGGATACGGCTCTGTGATATTGCTGGCGTCAGGCATCGGCGGAAGATCGTCCACCCGTGTGTAGGTCTGGCGGTATATATTTTTCAGCTTGTCTGCTTCCATCAGGAATGCAAGCTGAGCCTCAAGCCTTTTGATATCCATATCATTCTCCTTTGATCTTTTTGCAGCCTATCTCAACCCAAGCAGGGCGGAATCCGCATTTCAGTGCGATGTTCCATGAATGCAGATTTGACAGGCTAGTGCCGTAAAACGGGATATCGCCGCACTGTTCTATTTCGTTTCTCAGAAGTGAAACAAGATAAGCACCGATACCCTGTGAGCGGAACTGCGGCAGCACATCTATGCCTATCTGCTGCCAGCCTTTTGCGTCTTCGGAGCAGCCTGCCATGCCTGCGATCTCTCCAGCGATATATGCACACACCACTATCCTGTCGGGGCGGTGTGGGAGGTATTCGGAGCATATTGCATTGGGGAAGCGCTCGTCACCGTAAAACTGATGTATCTCGGCGTCCCTGAACCACTTTGTTTCAAAGCTTCCATGCACATCCGCTGTCGCCTGTGGCAGGAACATGTGATGGCTCTGGGAAAGAGTATAGCCGAATTTATTCAGTTCCTTTTCAAGGGGCAGAAGATTCGGCTGCTCAAAAAGCCAGTGTCCTGTTTTATTAGCAGACCACTCAAGTAGGAATGCATGAAGCCGCTCGTCCGCTGTAATCACGGTATTATGTCCGAGAGTCGCCATGTGGAAGAAGTACGGCTCCTGCTGATATATCCTGCGCCCATCGTTGAGGACGGGCGCAGTGATTATGTTTTCGTTTTTATCAAAGTCCTCGGGGGAGCAGTTAAGCTCCAGCGAGAGTAGCTTTTTAAGCTGTTCGTAATAAATCATAGTTTAAGGATCTGTTCGGATAATTCACCTGTGAAGAACCTGATGTTTCCGTTTATTGCAACAAGGCGAGCGGATGCCGCAAGATCAAGCGGATCGCCGTCAAACAGCGAGAAATCAGCCTGCTTGCCTACTTCGATACTGCCAAGCTTATCGGAAAGTCCCAGGATCTCGGCAGGGTATATTGTGATTCCTTTCAGCGCTTCCTCACTTGACAGGCCGCCCTTTACCGCAAGTGCGGCAGTGAGGGGAAGATACTGTATCGGAGTTTCGGGGTGATCGGTGCAGATAGCACATTTTATACCCTGTGTAGCCAGTACGGCAGGAGTAGCAATGCCGTGGTTGCGAAGCTCGGGCTTACCACGGTCTCCGAAAAGCGGGCCTACGACAACCTTTGGCTCATCCTCGGCAAGCTCATCGGCGATGATTGCGCCGTCCGTGCAGTGGATAAGCACATAATCCAGTCCGAATTCCTTGGATATACGGATGGCAGTGAAGATATCATCTGCGCGGTGGCAGTGGAAATGCGCCTGCAGCTTGTTTTCCTCGGCAAAGAGGGGGATAAGAGCCTCACATTTTATATCAAGATCAGGCTCGGATACCTCGTCATCCGTGCCTTTCAACCGCTCGTATTCACGTTTGTCGGCAAGATAACGCTTAGCCTTCATCAGCTGTTCACGGATTATTGCGGCGGTAGCCATACGGGTCACGGGGGTTTCGTTGCGGTCGTTATAGGTGTTCTTCGGGTTTTCTCCCAGTGCGAACTTTATCGCCGCAGGGGACTTAACTATCAGCTTGTCCACACGCTTGCTGCCGCTTGTGTTCATAACAACAAAGCTGCCGCCGATGGGGTTTGCTGAGCCTACGCCTGTGCAGACGGTGGTAACTCCTGCATGTACAGCGTCATCAAAGCAGTCGTCCATGGCGTTTATGCTGTCGATAGCACGCAGATGGGGTGTGGAGGGGTCTGTATCCTCGTTGCCGTCCTCGCCTTCAAAGGTGAGTCCGTCGTCCCACATACCGATATGGCAGTGAGCGTCGATGAAGCCTGGGTACATAGTCAGCCCCTTGCCGTCAATGATGTCATCCAGCGGCTGCACATAATCTGCCATATTGCCTATCTCGGTGAATACGCCGTTATCAAAGCGCACATAGCCGTTTTCGTAGTCCTTATCGGACATGGTCTTTATCTTTACGTTTGTTATTACCATATATTATTAGAGTTAGGAGTTAGGAGTTAGGAGTTAGGAGTTAATGTGCGCCTTCGGCGCAAATTTAAATGCGGCTACGCTGCAATATTGAAATGTCACAGGCATATCTGTTTAGCGTTACGGCGAAGCCGTTATCAAATCCGTCCGACGCAGTCGGACACAATAACTCCTCACTCCTCACTCCTCACTCCTCACTTCACATTCCTCACTCCTAACTTTATATCGTTCCGTGTTCCTCGAAGTATTTTGCAAGCTTGATTATCTCGCCGCAAATGACAGTGTCACGAGTGTTGCCGTTCACCATGCACATGCTGTTGCGCTTGTATATCTCGGAACGCTTGTTGTATAGCTCCTCCAGTTGCTCTTTGGTGTTGTTCACCACAAGGGGTCGGTTCTTATCGTTCTTTATTCTCATATAGCAGTTGGCAAAGGAGGTGTTGATGTATACGGAAAGTCCGCTCTGACGGGCGAATTCCGCAGTGCTGTCGTTTATGAGCGCACCACCACCCGTAGCAACGATGTATCCGTCAGAAAGCTCACGGATGTACTTTGCTTCAAGCTCACGGAAATGCGGCTCGCCGTACTGTGCGAAGATATCGGGGATGGACATGCCCTCACGCTCTACGATGATGGCATCGAGGTCTACTAGCTTCCTGCCTGTAAAGCGTGCCAGCATACGTCCTATGTGGGATTTTCCGCAGCCCATGAAGCCGCAGAGGTAGATAGAATTCATACCAGTGCCTCCATATCGGATATCAGATTGTCGATATCCTCCTTGTTGTAGGATGCACCGTCCCATATCTCATGTGCCGCAACAGCCTGCAGCACCAGCATCGCCATGCCTGTCATTGCCTTTGCGCCCTTTTCACGGGCGGTCTTTGCAAGCAGGGTCTCTCTGGGATTATAGATAGCGTCGAACACGAACTTTACATGATCCAGTATCTCGGGTGAGCAGGGCATCCTGTCGGATTTGGGGTACATTCCCACAGGGCAGGCGTTCACCAGCAGGTCTATCTCGGGAACCTCTCCACCGAAATCCTCCGCACAGAGAGCGCCGTTATTGATGAATACTATGCGCACCTCCGCATCGGGTTTCTTTTCCTTTATCTCGCTTACAACCTGCTGAGCGAGAGCTTCATCCGACTTCAGCACTGCGATATTCAGCTTGCCGCCGCTGAGAGCTGTCTCGATAGCCATCATGCGTCCAACGCCGCCGCAGCCGATGAGCAGCACATTGGAGCAAAGGGATGCGCCGAGCATCTCGATGGACTTAGTGAATCCCATAACATCAGTGTTGCAGCCGAGTTTTTCCTCGCCGTTTGCCACGCAGTTTACGGAGCGGTAGCGCTGCGCGCCCTCAGAAAGCTTATCGCAGTAGCCGATAATTTCCACTTTATGGGGTATAGTAATATTGAAGCCGTCCAGAGAAGCGAGGAATTCGTGCTTGTCCTTCAGCTCCTCAGGGGCGATGTCGTAAAGCTGATAGTCAACGGTCTCACCGCTCAGTTCAAACAGCCTTGTGTGAATCTGAGGGGAGAGGGAATGACCGAGAGGATGTCCAATTAAACCAAATCTGCGCATTTTCTTATCCTTTCAGTGCCTCAAGAGCCTTTTCGAGAGTCTCGTTGTTTTCGATGTTTACTGCATTTGCGCCCTTGAAGGTCTTTTTAACCAGACCTGTCAGCACCTTGTTGGGACCGAGCTCCACATAAGCTTCGATGCCTGCGTCGTTCATGGCGTTCATCTCGTCAACGAACTTAACGGGGGAGCAGATGTGAGCAGCAAGATAAGAAGGCATATCGGAGAAGTCGTCAAGCTTCTTGCCATAGAGGTTAGCGTAGAAATCGCAGTTCGGAGCCTTGAAATCAAAGCCTGCGACTGCAGCCTTGAATTCCTCAGCAGCGCCTGCCATCAGCTTTGTGTGGAACGCAGCTGAAACAGCGAGCTTCACGCAGCGTGCCTTCATGGCGGAGAGCTTTTCGATAGCCTCGTCGATGGCAGTGGTCTCGCCTGCGATAACGGTCTGCTCGGGGCTGTTGTAGTTTGCGGGAGCGGCAAAGCCGTTGACTTCGGACAGAACCTTTTCGATGGTCTCGTTATCGGAGCGCAGGATAGCCGCCATGGCGCCGCCTGTGGCCTCGGCAGCCTTTGCCATAGCCTCGCTTCTGAGCTTGATAGCCTTGTAGGAGTCCTCAAGGGAGAGCATTCCCGAAGCGTACATCGCAGCATACTCGCCGAGGGAGTGACCTGCAACGGCGCAGTTGTCGATGCCGTTTTCTCTTGCCGCTGTGAGAGCGATAAGGGATGCTGTAAAGATAGCAGGCTGGGAGAGCCTTGTCTGGGAAAGCTCCTCAGGGGAAGCTTCGGATATCTTCTTTATCAGATCAAAGCCCATGATATCGCTGCCGCATTCGAGTATCTGCTTTGTTGCGGAATATCTTTCTGCCAGTTCTGTTCCCATTCCGGGGTACTGGCTGCCCTGACCAGAGAATAAAAATACTGTTTTCATATTGAATATACCTCCAAATATTAAATATACAATTAAAAATATCGCTCACACACAAGGAAAAATCGACTTTTTTAGTGATTTGTAGAAAAAATCATCTCAAATGAGTTGACAAAAAGATGAATATAGGGTAAAATATAAATGTATGTTTGCAATTTACTGTAAATAAGGGCGTTGCCCTCACAACATATATCATTATACATTAACATGAAAATAAAATCAAGGAGTTTTTTGAATGAACGGAATCGAAATAATCGGAACAGGCAGTTATGTTCCGGAATTTATCGCTGACAATAACAAGTTTGCGGAGTTTCTTGACACTTCTGATGAATGGATCACTCCCCGAACAGGCATAAAGGAAAGACGCATCCTCACCGATAAGCCCAATTATTTTATGGGTACCGAGGCTGCCAAGAAGGCTCTGGAGAATGCAAAGCTCAGTGCAGAGGATATAGATCTGATTCTGGTATCCACCTGCTCTCCCGATTTCTTCTATCCCTCCATGTCCTGCCTTGTTCAGCTTGGCATCGGCGCAAAGAATGCGGCCTGCCTTGATGTGAACAGTGCCTGCACAGGCTTTATTTCGGCTATGGATATGGCGCAGAAGTATCTTGCTTCTGGTCAGTATAAGAACATTCTCGTGGTTGCTACAGAGAAGCTCTCCGCTCAGCAGGATTATACAGACCGTTCCATGTGCATCCTCTTCGGCGATGCCGCAGGTGCTGCGGTTGTAAGAAGATCGGATAAGCCGTTCTATTCTACTCTCGGCGCAAGCGGCGACGAATTTGAGGCACTGTACTGCAAGGTGAACTATCAGTCCAACTGCCCCTTCCATGCTGAGGACTGGCAGAAGGAATTCTATAACGACCGCTTTGATACCTTCAGCAAGCAGAATTATCTGCAGTCCGACGGCCACGCAGTATATAAGTTCGCAGTTAATGCAATGAGCAACGCTGTGAAGAAGGTCGCAGAGGATGGCGGCATAGATATCAGCGATATCGATATCGTTATCCCGCATCAGGCAAATCTCCGCATCATCAAGAAGGCGACCGAGATGCTGGGGATCGATCCTGAAATAGTATACACCAATATCCAGCGCCTCGGAAACGTATCCAGTGCCTGCATCCCTGTGGCTCTTGATGAACTCAACAAGGAAGGCAAGCTGCACAAGGGCATGAAGATATGCTTTGTGGGCTTCGGTGCAGGTCTCACCTACGGCGCAATAATCATGGAGTTATGATAGATATTTAAATATTACGACATTGAAAGGAATTGAACAACATGGCAAAAACAGCGATAATCACAGGCTCCAGCCGAGGAATCGGCGCAGCTATTGCAAAGCGTCTGGCTAAGGACGGCTGCAATATCATCATCAACGATGTATCTCAGGAAGCTCTTGACACTGCAGGCGCAGAGGTAGCAGAGGCTTGCCGTGCATTCGGCGTAAAGGTCGAGTGCTATGCTGCGGATGTTTCGGATTATGCTCAGTGCGAGGCTATGGTGAAGTGGGCGAAGGAGGAGTTCGGCTCCATCGATATCCTCGTAAACAACGCAGGAATCACCCGTGACGGTCTGATGGTGCGCATGGATGAGGAGATATATGACATGGTCATCCGCATCAATCAGAAGTCTGTATTCAATATGACAAAGCTCTGTGGCGCTGTGATGATGCGCCAGAAGAGCGGCAGGATCGTAAACCTTGCTTCTGTGGCAGGACTTTACGGAAACCCCGGTCAGATCAACTATTCCGCATCCAAGGGTGCTGTAATCGCAATGACCAAGACCACAGCAAAGGAACTCGGCAGCCGTGGCATCACCTGCAACGCAGTTGCTCCCGGTTTCATCCAGACTCCTATGACAGATAAGCTCACTGAGGAGCAGAAGGCGGCTATGCTGCAGATGATCGCAATGAAGCGTTACGGTCAGCCTGAGGAGGTTGCGGGCGTTGTATCCTTCCTGTGCAGCGATGATGCATCCTATGTAACAGGACAGGTAGTGGAGATAAGCGGCGGCCTGAGCATGTAAGGCTTGAGATAGCACTCTCTCAATCCTTTTGCAGTATTTTAATATGATGTTAATATTTGTATGATATAAATATAAAATAGTTCTCTTGCAGCATTTGCTGCAACAAAGAACTGACATTCAGAAGAACGTATTCATTTCGGAGGACAACTTAATGGAAAGAAGAGTAGTAATTACAGGTCTGGGAGCTGTTACTCCCTGCGGAAATACAGTTGACGAGCTGTGGAACAATCTCATGGCAGGCAATCACGGCTTTGAGCTTGGTTCATGGTTCGGCGAACAGGATCCTGAGCATCAGGGCATCATTGCAAAGGTGAAGAACTTCGACGCTTCCGAGTATTTCGACAAGAAGGAGATCCGAAGAAACGATGTTATCGTTCAGTATGCTGTATATGCGGCAATGAACGCTCTGAAGGATGCAGGCACAGATTTCAAGGATCTTGATCCTTTCCGTGTAGGAACTGTTATTGGCAGCGGCATCGGCGGCATCTGCACCACCGAGGAGGAGCTGCTCTCCTATCACAACAAGGGCAACAAGAAGGTATCTGTCTTCACCATCACAAAGATGATCGGCAACATGGCTTCGGGCATCGTGGCTATCAGAACAGGCTTCAAGGGCAGCAACTTCTGCGTTACCACAGCTTGTGCCAGCGGTACTCAGGCTATAGGCGAGGCTTTCCGTTCCATCAAGCACGGCTACCTCGATGCAGCTGTTGCAGGCGGTACAGAGCACAGCGATATCGGCTTCTGCTATGCTGCATTCAACAACATGCACGCTGTTACACGCTCCACCGATGTGGACAGAGCTTCCATCCCGTTTGACGCTGAAAGAAGCGGCTTCGTTCTGGGCGATGGCTGCGGCATCCTCGTTCTGGAGGAATATGAGCACGCAAAGGCAAGAGGCGCTAAGATCTATGCTGAGATCTGTGGCTATGGTTCTACCTGTGACGCTCACCACGAAACCAGTCCCGATCCTGATGGACTCGGCGGTGCAAAGGCCATGCAGTTCGCTTATGAGGAAGCAGGCATGAAGCCCGAGGATATCAACTATATCAACGCTCACGGTACATCCACTCACATGAACGACGTGACCGAGACAAAGGCTATCAAGGCAGCTTTCGGCGATCACGCAAAGAATATCGCAGTAAATTCCACAAAGTCCATGACAGGACACCTGCTGGGTGCTGCGGGCGGCGTTGAGGCTGTTGTTACAGCGCTCTCCATCAAGAACAACAAGGTACACATGACAAGAGGCTATAAGGTCGCAGATCCCGAGTGTGATCTGGACTATGTAACAGAGGGCGCTCGTGAGATGAAGATCACAGGCGCGCTCAGCAACTCTCTTGGCTTCGGCGGTCACAATGGATGTATCTGCATGAAGCCTGTAAACGACTGAGAAAGGAACTGACAAAAATGAGCTTTAAGGATAAGGAAACAAGAATTGAAGATACTCTCGAGTGCGTTGAGGCTCTCGCAAAGATCGTAAAGGACAACGATCTCGGCCGCATCAAGATCAGCACTGATGAGCTGGATATCGTTATTGAGGCTAAGAAGTCCGCTCCCATGCCTCCTATGCCCCCTATGGCTATGCCTGCTGCTTCCGCTATTGCAGCGCCTGTGGCTGAGGCTGCTCCCGCTGTTGAGCGTGGTAACATCGTTACATCTCCCATTGTTGGTACATTCTACGCTGCGCCCTCTCCCGATAAGCCTCCTTTCGTTAAGGTAGGCGATACTGTGAATGCAGGCGATGTTGTATGCATCATCGAGAGCATGAAGCTTATGAACGAGATCAACTGTGAGTTCAGCGGCAAGGTTGCCGAGATATATGTAAACAACGGCGAGCCTGTAGAGTTTGGCCAGAAGATAATGCGCATCGAATAAGAACGGCGATAAACGCACATCTGCTGCGTTGACCGCCCTGCGACAGGCACAAACATGATGTTTGTTATAGTTGCTCCAAAAGGCGGCATGGACGCCGCCGTAAGAGAGCAACGAAGCAAAGCCTAGTCGCAGAACGGTCGCTTTGCATCTGTACATTTCTCACCGTTCTTTGGTGGCTGGATATGGGATGTTCAGTAGCAGATATCGGCGTAACACGAAGTTCGCTTTGCTATATCGTCATAACAATAATCTGTAAGAGGTGCGAGAAGTGTGCAGATGCAAGGAAATTGCATTTCGGCTAGGCTTTGTGCCTGCCAAAATGCGATTGACGCAGCAGATGTGCGCTTATCGCAGCTCGACCAATAGAATAGGAGACAACATGACACTTAATCTTGAACAGATCAAAGAGATAATCCCCCACCGTGATCCGTTTCTGCTTATCGACGAGGTAACAGAGCTGGAACCAGGCGTGAGCGTTACCGCTAAGAAGTACCTCAGACCCGAGGAGGACTGGTTCAGGGGGCATTTCCCCGGTCAGCCCGTGCAGCCCGGCGTACTCATGATCGAGATGCTGGCTCAGGCAGGCGCAGTATGTGCGCTGGTGCTTCCCGAGAACAAGGGCAAGATCGCATTCTTCGCAGGCATTGACAAGGCTCGTTTCCGTGGCACGGTAAAGCCGGGCGATACACTGGAGCTTCACGTTGATATGACAGGCAAGAAGGGTCCCATCGGCTTCGGCAAGGCGGTTGCCACCGTTAACGGCAAGAAGGTAGTTACCGCAGAGATCTCCTTTGCAGTGGCAGACCCCGAGAATTGATCTTATTGGAGTTGACAGAATAAATGTTTAACAAGATACTTATTGCCAACCGTGGCGAGATCGCTATCAGAATAATGCGTGCCTGCCGTGAGCTTGGTATCAAGACCGTTGCGGTGTATTCCACTGCGGATAAGTCCGCTCTGCACGCTCAGATCGCAGATGAGGCTGTCTGCATCGGACCCGCAGCCACAAAGGACAGCTATCTCAACACGAAAGCCATCCTTGCTGCGTGTGAGCTTACCCATGCAGAGGCTATCCACCCAGGCTTCGGTTTCCTTTCCGAGAACGCTAATTTCGCACGCCTCTGTGAGACCTGTGGAATCAAGTTCATCGGTCCCGCTCCCGAGGTAATGGACGCTATGGGAGACAAGGCAAATGCGAAGAAGACCATGGTCTCCGCAGGTGTGCCTGTAGTTCCCGGCTCTGACGGTGTTGTTCCCACCATTGAGGAGGCCAAGAAGATATGTGCCGAGATCGGCTATCCTGTAATGGTCAAGGCATCCGCAGGCGGCGGCGGACGTGGTATCCGTCTCGTTGAGCGTGAGGAGGATCTTGAGGCGCAGTACACTGCGGCTCAGCAGGAGGCGCTGCAGTTCTTCGGCAACGACGAGGTTTATATCGAGAAATTCATCGTGAACCCCCGCCATGTGGAGATACAGCTGCTGGCTGATGAGCATGGAAATGTCGTTCATCTGGGCGAGCGTGAATGCTCCCTGCAGAGAAAGAATCAGAAGGTGCTGGAGGAAAGCCCCAGCCCTATCATGACTCCCGAGCTTCGTGAGCGCATGGGCAAGGCTGCTGTGGCTGCCGCAAAGGTCAGCGGCTATCAGAACGCAGGCACCATCGAGTTCCTCGTTGATAAGGACAGAAATTTCTATTTCATGGAGATGAACACCCGAATCCAGGTGGAGCATCCCGTTACTGAGCTTGTTACAGGCATCGACCTTGTGAAGGCTCAGATACGCATTGCGGCGGGCGAGAAGCTGTGGTTCGCACAGGATGATGTGAAGCTCAGCGGACACGCTATCGAGTGCCGTATCAATGCTGAGGATCCCCGTCACAATTTCCGTCCCTGCCCCGGTAAGATCAAGTCCCTGCACATCCCCGGCGGCTTCGGCGTGCGTATTGACACCGCCGTATACACAGGCTATGAGATCACACCCTTCTATGACAGCATGATCGGCAAGATGCTGGTCACAGCTCCCACAAGAGAGGAAGCTATCATGAAGATGCGTGTGGCGCTTTCGGAGTTCATCATAGAGGGCGTGGATACAAACATCGATTTCCAGCTTTGCCTGCTGAAGGATGATGATTTTGAAAAGGGCAATTTTGACATCGGTTTCCTTAACCGAAAGAATGTAATGGGGGAGTGATTCTGAATGGCACTTGAAGATCTGTTTAAAGTCGTAAAAGAGCGTTTCGGTACAGAACAGCCCCAGACCGTTTCGGAGAAGGAGGTAGAGATCCCGCAGGATCTGCTGTTCAAATGTCCCCGATGCTCCAATGTAATATATAAGGAAGAGTTCGAGCATGCTATGAAGGTCTGCCCCAAGTGCGGATATCATGCACGTCTTACATGGAAGGAGCGCCTTGATCTTACTGTGGATAAGGGCAGCTTCAAGGAGTTTGACGAGGGCATGCATTCCCTCAATCCCATCGGCTTTCCGAAGTACGAGGATAAGGTGGAGAAGCTTTCCGAGCAGGTCGGCATGAACGACGCTATCAAGACAGGTGAATGCACCATCAGAGGCTATCGCTGCGTTATCGGCGTTATGGACAGCCATTTCATGATGGCGAGCATGGGCAGCGTTGTGGGTGAGAAGATCGCCCGTGCCTTTGAATATGCCACCGAGCATAAGCTCCCTGTTGTAATGTTTACCGCTTCGGGCGGCGCAAGAATGCAGGAGGGCATCATCTCCCTCATGCAGATGGCAAAGACCAGCGGTGCGGTAAAACGCCACAGCGATGCAGGCGGCCTGTACATCACCGTAATGACAGATCCCACTACAGGCGGCGTTACAGCCTCCTTTGCAAGCCTCGGCGATGTAATCCTTGCAGAGCCTAAGGTGCTTATCGGCTTTGCGGGCAGACGTGTTATTCAGGATACCATCCGTCAGCGACTTCCCGATGACTTCCAGTCCGCAGAATTCCTGCAGGAATGCGGTTTTGTGGATATGATCGTTGAGCGTGGCATGATGCGCAAGAGAGTATCCAATATTCTTAAATTACATGGTTTTCCGAAGGAGGGTACAGGCAGATGAGTAAGCTTACAGCCTGTGAAAGGCTCGAAATAATCCGCCATAAGAACCGTCCTACGGTGAACGACTATATCCCGGCGATGTTCACACGCTTCATGGAATTTCATGGCGACCGTCTTTACGGCGACGATGCGGCTATCATCGGCGGCATCGGCTATCTCAGCGAGACTCCCGTGACTGTCATCGCACAGGTGAAGGGCAGAAATCTCGACGAGAACAAGAAGTCCAACTTCTCCATGCCCCATCCTGAGGGATATCGCAAGGCTCTGCGCCTTGCAAAGCAGGCGGAGAAGTTCCACAGACCTGTTATCTGTCTTGTTGACACTCCCGGCGCTTTCTGTGGCATCGAAGCGGAAAAGCGTGGACAGGGAGAGGCTATCGCAAAGAATCTGGCAGAGTTCATGACGCTGAGAACTCCTGTTATCTCTGTTGTCCTCGGAGAGGGCGGCAGCGGCGGTGCGCTGGCTCTCGCAGTGTGCGACGAGCTTGCTATGCTGGAAAATGCGCTGTATTCCGTTATCTCCCCCCGCGGTGCGGCATCCATCCTCTGGAAAGACGGCACCAAGGAGAAGGAGGCGTGCGAGGTGCTGAAGATCACCGCCGAGGACCTCAGCGGCTTCGGCGTTTGCGATAAGATCATCCCCGAGCCTGAGGGCGGAGCGCATGTCAGCAAGGAGCAGACTGCGGACAGCATCTACGAATATCTCGTTGACGCAGTGTACCGACTGAAAAATACAGATATTGACAGCCTTTTAGAACAGCGTTATCACAAATTTAGAAAAATTGGTATGTTTGCCGAATAAGTTTGTGAAAAATAACTTGTAAAAAAAGCATTTTTGATATTGATTATTTCTGATGAATGCTTTATAATATTACATGAAATGCCGCATTCAATTCGTGGCAAATAATTTGGAGGGTATTAACCATGATTTTTGAAAAGATTAAGAAGCTTATCGCAGACCAGCTCGATGTTGAGGAGGATGCTATCAAGGAGACTTCTTCCATTCAGGACGATCTCGGTGCTGATTCTCTGGACGTTGTTGACCTCGTTATGAGCATTGAGGATGAGTTCGATGTTGAGATCCCTGAGGATCAGGTTGAGAACATCAAGACTGTTGGCGATATCGTTAAGTACATCGAGGATAACCAGTAATCTGTAATCTCAGATGACAGAATGCCCCTATGCAGTGCATGGGGGTGTTTTTTTACGGATTTGTGCATTTTACTGTTTTTTTGTGCATATTAAACAGAACAGGACAGCTGAATATGGCATTCTTGCGACGTAGTAGTCTTGAAAACGACGAAAATGTCGTCATTATTGATAAACGTCGCTTTTGTGGCATAAATTACCTTGTAATCAGGGGCGTAGTGTGGTAAAATTAATATAGATAATTACTATGGAGAGGGGCGTTTCAGATGCTTCCGCTGCTTGTTGTGGCAATGGTGCTGGCAATAGTGCTTGCTGGCGCTTTTGTTGCGTGTTTGTTCATAATACATCGCCTGAAGGCTTCTTCAGAGCGAGAAGGCATAGATATGATGACAGGTCTGTATAACCGTGACGGTTTCCTGAAGGCGTCGGGTGAGGTGCTGAGTTCCCTGTCTGCTACAGGCGCAGGCGCTGCAATGATCGTGCTGGATGTTGACGGTATCGGCAAGATCAATACCATGTTTGGCCCCGAGGTCGGCGACGGTGTGGTAAAGAAGTTCGGTGAAGAGATCGCTCGCATCTGCGGCACAAATTATGTCTGCGGCAGAGTGGATACGGATGATTTCGCAGTTCTGCTGACTTATCACAACAGGGATGTGATAACCGAGTTCATCTCCCGATTCGAGGCAGGTCTTGAAAAGAATTTCGAGGGTACGACTCTTTCCGAGCGCATAGATTATTATGCAGGTATTACTGAATATGACGGTTGCGATGATATCCTGACGCTCTTCAATAAGGCTAATCTCTGCCTTATTACGAAGGATGGCGGCAGACTGACCTGGTTTACCGCTGATATGGAACAGCGTATGGTGGAGAACGAGCTGCTTCGCACTGAGATGCTGGAGGCTCTCGAAAAGGGGCAGTTTGAGCTTTATTATCAGCCGAAGATCAGCTTCAGAACAGGCTCTATCATGGGTGTTGAGGCACTTATCCGCTGGCATCATCCCACTAAGGGATTTATCCCTCCTAATGCATTCATCCCGCTTGCGGAGCAGACGGGTATCATAACCAAGATAGATGAATGGGGTCTGCGCACCGCCTGTGAGCAGAATATCAAGTGGCAGCAGCAGGGTCTGCCGCCCGTGAAGATGTCGGTAAATATGTCTCAGGCGCAGTTCCACCGCACGGATGTTATTGCGACTGTCACAAATGTTCTCAAAGAAACAGGTCTTGATCCCAAACTTCTTGAGATAGAAGTCACTGAAACGATGGCAATGCAGGATATTGAGCGCACTGTAAATGTCCTCGGACGCATACGCAGCATGGGCGTAAGCATATCCATGGATGATTTCGGCAGCGGGTATTCCTCGCTCAGCTCCCTTAAAACGATCCCGCTTGATATCCTGAAGATAGACCGCAGCCTTGTGTGCGATCTTGACGAAAACGAGGTCAGCAAGCAGATAACAGGCGCTATCGTGGATCTTGGCAAGGCAATGCAGCTCGTCATCCTTGCAGAGGGTGTGGAGACCCAGGCGCAGTGCCGCTTCCTCACTGACATCGGCTGCGATCTGGCGCAGGGTTATTTCTACAGCAAGCCAGTGCCTGCGGATGAGATCACGACACTGCTTCTCATGCCTGATGCACTCAGACTTGCAAAACAGATACAATAAACAACAGCCGCATGGGTAAAACTATGCGGCTTTGCTGTAAAATGCGGTGGTTGAGCCATTCGCAACCATCGGTTGACAGATTGACAAGGCTGGTTTATGGTCTGCAACCGCTGAAAGTGGTATACTTCAAGCATCCGATGGAACTCGGAAATAAACAAAAGGAAGAAACGATATGATACTTGCAGACAAGATAATCGCAGAAAGAAAAAAGAACGGCTGGTCGCAGGAGGAGCTTGCGGAAAAGCTGGATGTCAGCCGCCAGTCGGTGTCAAAATGGGAGGGTGCGCAGGCTACTCCCGATCTTCAGAAGATACTTAAAATGAGCGAGCTGTTCGGAGTAAGCACGGACTACCTTTTAAAGGATGAATTGGAGGATACCCAGTACATAGAAACGGACAGCAGCGATAGCTCCATACACAAGGTGAGCATGGAGGAGGCAAATGCATTTCTTGACCTTAACGAGAGAATAGCACGCAGAAACGCTCTGGCAACTGCACTGGGAGTTTTCAGTCCCGTGTGCCTGATATTCATGGGCGGATTGGCAGAAGTTGACCCGAATATGGAAAATGTGGCAGTCAGTCTGGGAATGATAGTGCTGCTTCTTCTTGCGGCTGCCGCTGTTTCAATTTTTATCATCAGCGGTATGCTGCTTTCAAAGTATGAGTATCTTGAGAAAGAGATCATTGAAACGGCATACGGTGTTTCGGGCATGGTCAAGGATAAGAAGGAAAAGTATGCCTCCAAGCATATACGAAATGTCGTGACAGGTGTCGTGCTGTGCATTTTAGGTGTTGTGGCATTGTTTTTCGTTCCGCTGTTTGGTGAGGATCCGGTTGTGGGAGCGTTAATGGTATGTGTGCTGCTGATGTTCGTGGCAGCAGGAGCATATTTCCTTATCAGCTCGGGATGTATTCAGGAGGGCTTTGATAAGCTGCTTCAGGAGGGCGATTACAATATCAGCGTAAAAAGAGATAATGTAACACGCGTCATTGCGGGAGTATACTGGCTGACGACAACAGCGATATACCTCGCATGGAGTTTCGTCACCAACGACTGGGACAGAACATGGATCATCTGGCCTGTGGCGGGAGTGCTGTTTCCTGCAGTGATCGGCGTTTCAAAGCTGATCCGTAAGCGATAAAACTTGCAGCAACAGAAGAATTTAATATATTAGGGCGGCTATCTTGCCGCCCTTGTGCTTTGTTTGCATGGTATATTCCGTTTTCTGCTTGCATTTTGCGTATATTTATGGTATGATATATTTGTATATTTATGTCCGAGTGCTATATTTGGTCACTAGAGGAGGGCGCTATGCCGTATAGATTTACCGTTCAGGAGCGTAAAAAGCTCCGTGTAATAATAGACACCGACGCTGCATGCGAGGCGGATGACCAGTTTGCTATCGTCCATGCGCTGCTGACACCTCGCTTTGAGGTTAAGGGCATCATCGCAGAGCAGTTCTCTAAAGATATAAATGAGCATTCTGTTGACAGAAGCTATGATGAGATACAAAAGCTGCTGCGCCTTATGCATATCGAGGATATGCGGGTGCTGCACGGAGCGTATCTGCCGCTGGAGAGCGAGGATGATATTCCAGAGTCCGAGGGCGCAGACTTCATCATTGAGGAGGCGCTGCGAGAGGATGATAAACCGCTTTTCGTGCTGTGTCAGGGTGCGATAACTAACGTGGCGGCGGCGCTGAATAAATGCCCCGAGATAGCCCATAGGATGACCGTTATCTGGATAGGCGGAGGATTTTATCCCGAAGGCGGCTGGGAGTTCAATCTGTTTAATGACTACCATGCAGCAAACGTCGTATTCAGATCCGCCGTGGAGCTTTGGCAGGTGCCTATGGATTGCTACACGAGGATGCAGATAGGCTATGCGGAACTGCAGCTCAAGGTCATGCCCTGCGGCGACATAGGCAAGTATCTTTTCGAGCAGATGATCGCTCTGGGAATGACAGCTGACTGGGTAGCAGGCGAGGCGTGGTCGCTGGGAGATTCTCCTGCGGTTGGCATTGCTCTTTATCATGACTGCGGACGTTACGAGTACCGTTCCGCTCCAATCGTAAATGAAAAAGGAAACTACATCGGCACCGCCGATGAGCATATAATAAGAGTTTATCACGAGATAGATTCCAGATATATTCTGGAGGACTTCTTCGCTAAGCTCGCATTAAACTATAAAAATTAATTTTGAAAGGAAATACAACTATGAACGTTAAACCTCAGAAGGGAATGCAGGAATACCTGCCCGAAGCGGCGGCTCAGAGAGACCGCCTGATGAACATCATCCTCGATACTTACACAAAGAGCGGCTTTACCCGCATCTATACCCCTGCTGTTGAGAGCGCAGAGAACCTCGACAAGAGCGACGGCGGCGATAACCTTAACCTTATCTTCCGCATCATGAAGCGCGGCGACAAGCTGGCGAGCGCTCTGGCAAAGACTCCCGTGGATGAAAAGGAGCTGTGCGATCTCGGTCTGCGCTATGACCTGACCCTGCCCCTTTCCCGTTACTATGCGAACAACCGCAACAGCCTGCCGAATCCCTTCAAGGTAATTCAGATCGACAAGGTATATCGTGCGGAGAGACCCCAGCGTGGTCGTCTGCGTGAGTTCGTGCAGTGTGATATCGATATCCTCGGTTCTGACAGCTACTGCTGCGAGATCGAGCTGATCTCCGTTACAGCAAAGGCGCTCAGCAAGATCGGCATCGGTGAGTTTACCGTGCGTGTGAATGACAGACGTGTGCTGAGAAACTCTCTGCTCACCATGGGCTTCCCCGAGGAGAGCCTTGACACTGTATCCGTAAGCTTTGATAAGCTGGATAAGATAGGCGCAGAGGGCGTTGCGGCTGAGCTTACCGAAAAGGGCATGCCCGAGGCTGCCATTAAGGCGCTGACAGGTCTGCTGGAAAAGGGCAAGCTGACCCTTGACGATATGGCTGAATACTGCTCCGAGGACGCTAAGGAGATACTGGAGCAGCTGCGCACCGTCATCACCACCGCTGACAAGCTTTCCGACGGCTACTCCGTTGAGTTCGACCCCTCTCTTGTAAGAGGTCAGGGATACTACACAGGCACTGTTTTCGAGGTGCAGAGCAAGCAGTTCGGCGGCACTGTTGCAGGCGGCGGACGTTACGACAACCTCATCGGCAGATTCACAGGCGATACTGTTCCCGCAGTTGGCTTCTCCATCGGCTTTGAGCGTATCTTCTCCATCGTTCAGGAGAACAACATCCAGCTTGCAGGTACACGCAAGAAGACCGCTGTTCTGTACAAGGCAGAGGATGTGCTAGGTGCCATTGCAAAGCAGGCAGAGCTTGAGAATGAGAGCGATGTTACACTGGTACTTGTACCCAATCCCAAGAAGATAGATAAGGTCTACAGCAGAGTTAAGCAGCAGGGCTTTGATGAGATCATCAAGGTGAATCTGTAAGATACATTGGAATTTGACGGAGGTACTTGCAATGAGCAAGTTCAGCGAAAAGGGGTATTTTGTTAAAGAAAATGCTCCAATCTACTTAACCACAGATATGGATAGAACTGCGAAGTGGTTTGAAGATGTATTAGGCTGGTATAGCAATATTGTAGAACGGGATATTGATGGCAATGGATGCTATGGTGTAGTGTTTGATATACTGCCCGAAGTCGAATTGGCACATTTAGCACTATTTACGGGCTTTCAAATGTTTTGTGGGACTCCTGAACCTCATGCGATTTCTTTTATGCAAGTAAGTAACATTTATAAAATGCATGACTATATCGTTTCGCACGGTTGGGATAAGATAACAGAGGTTGTGGTTCAGCCTTGGGGTGGCAAGACTTGTAGCGTGACAACTCTTGATGGATATATCATCAATATATTTGAATAAAACATATTCCAATTTACATCCCGATAACATATAAATGAGGTCACTATGAAAAAACAATTTCTTGAAATAGGCAAGATAGTTGCCACACAGGGCATCCGCGGCGAGGTGAGAGCGCAGTATTACTGCGACAGCGCCGAGGTGCTGTGCGATTTCGATACCCTGTACTTCGACAGGGGAAGAACTGAGATACACGTTTCCCGTGCATATCCCCACAAGAACATCGTGGTGATGAAGATCGACGGCATCGACACCATCGAGCAGGCTCAGCCGTACATCGGCAAGATACTGTATATGGATAGGGACGATGCGGAGCTTGAAGATGGTCTGTACTTCATTCAGGACATTATCGGTCTGACCGTAAAGGATGTTGACACAGGCGTCGTATATGGCAAGATAACTGATGTTTATCAGAACGGCGCAAGTGATGTGTATTCCATCAAAAAGGACGGCGGAGAGCTTATGTTCCCCTGTATCGACGAGGTAGTCATCAAGACGGATATCGAGGGCGGCGAGATGCTTATCAGACCCCTCCCGGGACTGTTTGACGATATCGAGGGCGATGCGTAATGAGAATCGATATTGCAACTCTGTTCACAGATATGTGCGACAGCGTTCTGCATGAGAGCATCGTGGGACGAGGTATAAAGAACGGCTTCATCGAGATATACACCCACGATATCCGCAATTATACCGAGAACAGGCACCGCAAGGTGGACGACAAACCCTATGGCGGCGGCACGGGAATGGTCATGCAGGCTCAGCCTGTGTATGACTGCGTGATGGATATAATCTCAAAGCATGAGAAGCGCCCGAGGGTGATATATATGTCGCCGCAGGGAGAAACTCTCACGCAGGAAAAGGTCAAGGAGCTTGCCAAAGAGGATGGTCTGATACTTCTCTGCGGACACTATGAGGGCATCGACCAGCGAGTGCTTGACGAGCTTGAATGCGAGGAACTTTCCGTCGGAGATTATGTGCTGACAGGCGGCGAGCTGCCTGCACTCATCGTTGCTGACGCTGTGGCGAGGCTTCAGAAGGGCGTTCTCCCGAACGAGGATGCCTACAGCATCGAGAGCCACTACAACGGTCTTTTAGAGCATCCGCAGTACACCATGCCGAGAGAATGGCGTGGCAGAGAAGTCCCCGAGGAGCTTACCACAGGCGACCATAAGGTCATAGCCGAATGGCAGCGCAATGCGGCGCTGGAGGTAACGGCACAAAAACGCCCCGATATGCACAGGAAATATTTGCACGAAAAGGCAGAGGAGCTGTGGTGGGAGTTTGCGGAAGCAAAGAACATTTCCTCTCATGAGGTATATCAGTATCGCTATCATTTCGGCGAGGATGTGCGGGATTGTGCGTATCTGCTCAGAATGGTGCTGCGTGGCAGAAAGCGTGTCCGCACCGATACAGAGCAGGGTTATAAAGAAAGCTGCGGCTTCGTTCCCGAGAGGAATGAGTACAACATAGTGACCGACAGGGAAGGCGTAGCGAAGTGTGTAGTCCGCACGACGAGGGTCACTGTGGTGCAGTTCAATGAGATAACATGGGAGCAGGTACAGATGGAGTGTATAGGAAGTTCCATCGAGGAATGGCGTGAATACAAGCGGGCGTTCTTTACAGAGCAGGGCAGAAAGCTCGGCTTTGAATTCACCGAGGATATGCCGATAGTGATAGAGGAGTTCCATCTGGAATACAAGAAGAAATAAGAGGTAGCTATGTTCAGAGAAATGCGCAGAAAAAAGCAGCTTCTGAGTGAGAGCGACAGTGCAGCGATACTCGAAAAGGGCAGCTATGGCGTTCTTTCCGTGCTGGGAGACGACGGCTATCCTTACGGTGTGCCGATGAATTACATCCATGAGGATGGAGTGCTGTATTTCCACTGTGCGAAAGAGGGGCACAAGATAGACGCAATAAGGCGTGAGTCTAAGGTGTCGTTCTGCGTTGTGGACAGCGATGAGCTTGTCGCAGAGGAATACACCACCTATTTCAGAAGCGTTATCGCTTTTGGAAAAGCCGAGATAGTGGAGGACGCCGCAGAAAAGCGTGATATCATCACAAGGCTTGCAAAGCGATTCCACCCATCCGACAGCGAGCAGCACAGAGATGCTCTGATCGAGCGGGAATTTCCGCCGCTCGGCATCCTGAGGATGAAGATAGAACACATGAGCGGCAAGGAAGCCATCGAGCTTGTGAGAAAGAGGACAGAGAATGTTTGACATAATTATTGCAGAGGATGAACATACCTTATCAGAGTGCCTCAGGATGCGTGAAGAGGTGTTCGTTCACGAAAAGAAGGTAGACCCGAATATAGAGCGTGACGAGAATGATATCTTAGGCGGCGAGTGCGAGCATTTCCTTATCACTGAGGATGGTGAGAGCATCGGCGCACTGCGCTGCACACCTGTGGATGATACAGTGTATCTTCAGCGCTTCTGCGTGCTGAGAGACCGCCGCAGAAACGGCGCAGGCAGAATGGTAATGCAGCTTATCGAGAAGTATTACAGAACGCTAGGCGCAGAGAGAATAGAGCTGGACGCAAAATGCTCCTCGCAGGAATTCTATGAGAACTGCGGTTACAAGGTGATTTCCGAGCGCTTTGTGGAGGCGGATGTTCTCCATGTTAAAATGTTGAAAGAAATATGAGGTCATAAAATGACAAAGAATGCATTCATTGCGATAACAGGCAGGGCAAATGCGGGAAAATCCTCGCTGACAAATCTGCTGGTGGGCGAGAAGGTCTCCATTGTGAGCGAAAAGCCGCAGACCACCCGCAACCGCATCAACGGCGTGCTGACTGTGGGAGATATCCAGTATGTGTTTATCGATACTCCCGGTATGCACAAGGCTAAGACAAAGCTTTCCGAGCATATGGTGAAGTCCATCCGCACCAGCGTTGACGATGTGGACTGTGCTATTCTCATGGTGGATGTGACTAAGAAGCTCTCTGCCATCGAGCAGGATCTTATAAGAAGCTTCGCATCCCACGGCACTGAGGTCATCCTGCTGCTTAACAAGATAGATCTGCTGAAATCTAAAAGCGAGGTGCTGGGCATCATCCAGCAGTACAGCGAGCTGTACGATTTTGCAGAGATTATCCCCATAAGCGTAAAGAACCGCATAAATACGGATAAGATAATGCCGATACTGGAAAAATATGCAGTAGAGGGCGAGCATTTCTTCCCCGATGATATCGCTACAGACCGCACAGAGCGCTTCATGTGCGCCGAGATAGTGCGTGAAAAGGTGCTGTGGACCATGCAGGAGGAGATACCTCACGGCGTTGCGGTGGATATCGAGAGCTTCAAGATCCGTGAAAAGAACGGTCAGGAGCTTATTGACATCGGTGTTGTAATAATCTGCGAGAAGGATTCCCACAAGGGCATGATAATCGGCAAGGGCGGAGAAAAGCTCAAGACCATCGGCTCCCTTGCAAGAAAGGATATGGAGGAATTACTGCAGGCAAAGGTGAACCTTCAGATGTTCGTAAAGGTCAAGGAGGACTGGCGCAACAGGGAGAGATTCATCGCAGATATGGGTCTGGCAGATGAGTAAATCAGAATTTGACGAGCTGCGCTCGTCAAACCAGTTAGGAGTTAGAAGTTAGGAGTGAGGAGTTGTGGTGTCGGCTAACGCCGACGGATTTCAAAACGGCTGCGCCGTAACGTGGATCAAAACCGCTGTTTGAGCGCATTTCACATTTAGAGCATCAGATTGAAATAAGCGGCGAAGCCGCACCGAAACTCCTAACTCCTCACTCCTAACTCAATTTAAAACGCTCTGCGTTTCAAATTCCTATTTGGAGGTGAAATATGCTCTACACATACGACGGCATCGTTGTCGGCAGGCGTGAGATAGGCGACAACAGCTGCTTCATCGATATCCTGACGGATGAGCAGGGCATCGTCGAGGCGACGGCGCACGGCGCAAAGAAGATGAATAGTGCGTTGTTAAGCTCTAAGTCGGAGGCCAAGCGGTCTTAGGAAGACAACCACCTATCCCAACTCCTTGGCTCACAGAACGACATGGCTACGATCCGACTTCATCGATATCCTGACGGATGAGCAGGGCATCGTCGAGGCGACGGCGCACGGCGCAAAGAAGATGAATAGTGCGTTGTTAAGCTCT
>JAZSEG010000267.1:0-2700 GCA_045531575.1 Oscillospiraceae bacterium
GTCTGGGGGAAAACAAGAGTTTTCCCCCAGTTTGTTTTGTGGCTCAATGCCACAAAACATAAATGTTCGTCAAATTCATCCTCAGCAGCAATCCCAGTTATACAGCACCTTTGTGAAATCAAGTGCCGCAAGATCCTCGGCGCTGATGAAGAAATTACCAACGCCGCAGTCGCCCCACATGATCTCGTCTGCACCGCATCCCTCGCTGTCAAGCTGGAACAGCAGTATCTCGCACTTGCCTGCCTCCTCGCCGTACTCACGAGGATCGCTCTGAGTAAAATAGGGATATCCGCCGATGGCTGTGCCGCCTATGCTTCTCATCTCATACAGCAGGTCGCACAGATCCTTGTCGTGCTGATAGATGCAGTTCTTCTCCGCCGTGCCGAATACAGTCTCATAATGTGTGCGATATACACTGTTATACGCCGCAACAGCAGCTTTATCAAAGCGGTAATCAGTAGCGATCATCGGCTGCATAGAAGGCTCGGACGCCTCAAGCAGGAACTCTCCCGTGAACGGGAAGGCGCAGTCGTCATTATCGAACGAGGGCATATCCTTTGCGGAATACAGCTGCCGCTCATCCTCGATTATCTCGCCGTGGTATATCACACGGAAGCCGTTCTGGTTGAAGCCGTTATCGAAATCCATACCGATGAGATCATCGCCATCGCAGCCTGCATAAAACTGGAGTATTCCGCCCTGAGGAAAACCATCAATATGAGGCAGCTTGTCGAAATTCAGCTGTGCAAGGAATCTCAGGGGCTTTCCGAAATGCTCGCCCGTGTTAACAACTGGATATTCATAACCCTTGGGCAGATACGGGATTCCGCCGATCTTCGTATCAAAAACAGTGGTGCTTTTACGCACAGGTTTCAGGCTGATGCGTGCCTTTGAAGGGTTTTCGCGGTCAAGCTCTGCAAGCACCCTTGCCACCTTTGCCTTCTCCTCATTGGATTTATCGGCAGCCTCGCCGGGCTTATAGCCCTCGGGCAGACCGTAAAGCTCGTTGCTGTTGTCCTCAAAGATCTCTGCAAGCTTGCTTACTTCCTCATTGCCGCTGTTCTTCTTACCGAAAAGCTTAGTGAATAATCCCATGACGTCCTCCTGAATAAAAAAACCTTGAATGGCACACAGAACGCCCCGCAATATGCGAGGTGCTGTGTTTCCCCATTCAAGGTCTCCGAGCGGTCATGCCGCAGTTTTCTCTTTATTCTCTCTGTGGTCTATTATGTCAAATAATCGACTCCGACGTAAACAGGCTTGTTATCTTTCATAACAAAACCCACAACATCTCCCCAATCGCCCTCGCCCTCAACAATATATTCAATATGCTTTTGATTGCGGGGGACATTGATATAAACAGCTGTAAACCAACAATAATTTAAGACATCAAGCGTATCTTTTATTTCAGGCAATTCACCACTCTTTTTTGCAGATTTGATGATTCCCTTACAGATCTTCTGAATGGCTTTGTCAGGTAATGCGTTAAGAGCTTCAACACATTTTTCCGCATAATCGGCTATCGAATGATGCTCGATGTATATTGCAAGCTCGTCGCCACCCTCATCGTCACGGAAGATGCGGCTTTAAACACGCCCTCCCAGCTATCGCCCTCGGTGTTTATCCATTCGATCATGATAACAGCTACCTCACAAAATTACTTTGTGCCAAACAGTCTGTCGCCGCCGTCGCCGATGCCGGGAACGATATACAGATCCTCATTCAGACCCTCGTCGATAGCGCCTGTTATGATCTCCACATCGGGATGTGCTGTCTGCAGAGCCTTGATGCCCTCGGGACAGGACAGCACGCACATGAACTTAACGTTCTTTGCGCCTGCATTCTTAACGATCTCAACTGTCTTGATGGCGGAAACGCCTGTAGCCAGCATCAGATCGAGAATAATTACCTCGCGGTTAGCGATATCGAAGGGCAGCTTGCAGTAATACTCAGCTGCGGAGTTGCTGTTAGCCTTGTCGCGGTAGATTCCCACATGGCCTACCTTAGCAGCGGGAACCAGTGCCAGCGCACCGTCCACCATGCCGAGACCTGCTCTCATGATCGGCACAAAAGCAACCTTTCTGCCGCTGATGATCTTAGCGTTAGCCAGTGCCAGAGGAGTCTCAATCTTCACTTCCTTCAGGGGAAGATCACGGGTAGCCTCGTAGCAGATGAACATGGATAT
This sequence comes from Oscillospiraceae bacterium, assembly GCA_045531575.1. Taxonomy (GTDB): domain Bacteria; phylum Bacillota; class Clostridia; order Oscillospirales; family Ruminococcaceae; genus CAG-115. Next base: position 2,186 of record JAZSEG010000267.1, read on the forward strand.
CTCGGATACCAGCTCTCTGAACTCCTTGGAGCCTGTATTCTTATCGCGCAGCAGAGAGATCTTGTGCTGCACAAGGGGGTGGTCGCAAACATGAACGTTATTCATAATCAAATTTCCTCCAGCTTCATTATCTTTTCAACACGTCTTGCGTGTCTGCCGCCCTCGAAATCAGTTTCGAGGAATATATCAACGATCTCGCAGGCAAGGCCTGTACCTATTACACGGCCGCCCAGACAGAGAACGTTTGCGTCGTTGTGAAGTCTTGTGTAAAGTGCGGAATACCAGTCGCCGCAGAGTGCTGCACGGATGCCCTTTATCTTATTTGCAGACATCGAGATACCAACGCCTGTGCCGCAGATGAGTATCGCCTTTTCGCACTCGCCTGAGGTCACCTTCTTACAAGTCGCCTCTGCGATATCGGGATAATCAACGCTTTCGCCGTTACAGCCGCAGTCGATGAATTCCACGCCCTTTTCCTCAAGGTGCTTTATCAGGGAGCATTTCAGCTCATATCC
>JAZSEG010000200.1:0-13605 GCA_045531575.1 Oscillospiraceae bacterium
GCTGAAACGCTCGGCAGAGCTTGGGCATAATGCCGCCTCTTATGCTCTCGGGAAGATATATCTGTTCGGCAAGGGAGTGGAACGGGATGCCGACCTCGCTCGGGAGTGGCTCACCATATCTGCAGAAGCAGGAAATGAGTACGCACAGCACCTTCTCGAAAATATGGACAGGTTCTATCAGACGGCGGTGCAGAATGCCGCGTTTACTATGCTGAAAGCCTTCGGACGGCTGGTGTCGGCAGATTACAGAAAAATCTCCCGAGGACAGAAATACCACACTGAGCATAAGCTGAAAACGGCTATCCGCATGAAAAAGGAGGCTCTCGGCATAAAGGAGAGCCATACGGATTATCCAAATTACTAAATGGGAGGCGAAATGCTCAACAACAGAAACATCTATGCTTCAGACCTGCCCCACCGAGCAATATCGGTGTATATGTATCTTCGTGACCGAGCCAACAAGGACGGCACCTGCTTTCCTTCGATACCCACCATAGCGGCGGAGCTTAATATTTCCAAAAGTACAGTAAAGCGGGCGCTGTCCGATCTTGAAAAAGCGGGATATATTCGCAGGGAACGCAGATACCGACAGACGGGTGGAAATTCCTCAAATTTGTATTATGTTCGACCACCATAATTACACAAAGGGATAACTCTGTCCATTCGGTGGACTGAGGGTAGGTTCACAGTGAACCCACAAGGCTAAGTAACCAGTTTAAGAAATAAATATTATGAAGAAAGGAATTGACCTTGAAATATATTAATTTCTCTGATGAGGATTTTCACCGAGCAAATACGATAAACCTTGCCGCATATCTCCAAAGCAGAGGTGAACGGCTGAAAAAGGTAGGCAGCACCTATCAGTACATCTACTCTGACGGCTCGGGAACTCACGACAGCGTTACCATCTACGAAAACAAGTGGTATGACCACAAGAATCAGAGAGGCGGCTATGCTGTAAAATTTCTTCAAGAATTCTTCAATATGAGCTTTCAGGAGTCTATGCTTGAACTGCTCGGTGGAAGCTGTTCGGAGCTTACACACGCTCCTCCGAAAAAATACGAACCAAAGCCATTTGAGCTTCCCGAGGCTAACGACAATATCCGAAGATTAATGGCATATCTCACAAAGCAGAGATATATCGCTCCCGAGGTGGTATCCCACTTCGCAAGGGAGAAGAAAATATATGAATCCAAGAAATATCATAATGCTGTGTTTGTGGGAACGGACGAAAATGGAACGCCCCGACAGGCTCATGCTCGCTCCACCATCACATTTGGAAAGCCGTTCAGGATAACGGTTGCAGGCTCTGATACTAGGTACAGCTTTTCTCATTTCGGAGTAAGCGACAGGCTGTATGTTTTTGAGGCTCCGATAGATATGCTGTCCTTCATAACGCTGTACCCGAAGGATTGGCAGCAACACAGCTACATCGCTATGAACGGAGTGTATGAGAGTGCGGTGCTGACGGCTCTGGAAAACCATTCGGAGCTTAAACGGATATATCTCTGCACCGACAATGACGAGGGCGGCATTGAGGCAGCCTGCAGACTTTCGGATATTCTTGAACAGCATGGGTACACCGACGTGGCAAGGCTCGAACCAACGCAAAAGGACTGGAACGAGGACTTGAAAGAGCGGAATGGAGTGGAATATCTTCCCGCAGTTCCGCATAGGCGGTGGGATCTGTATTTGCAGACAGCAGACGAACTGGAGCCGGTGACGATTGACCGAAACCGTCTTGCCTCACAGCTTTTAGGAATATACCAAAGCGGAGATTATATCAGGCTTGCTGCATTCTGCCTATCGACCGCCGAGCATTTCTCCAAAATATGCGGCAGTGGAGTGGGCTTTGACAGATTTCGAGAATCGCTGAAAACAGGCTACAAGCCGTATACTGACAAGGGAAGTATCTCTGTAAAAGCAAAAAAGCTGTGCAGTCTTGTGAGAACGACCTACAATGAGCTTTCAAAGCATACGCTTACTGCAGAGCAGATGAGGAATACTGCACAGTTTCTGTGTGAAACCGCCTATCACGCTCTGCGGTTTAATGCAGAGGAAACGCTGTCGCAGGATGCAGAACAAGCAGAAACGCCCGAGGAGGCTCCTCAGGCGTTTGAAATAACTATGTAATGGAGGCTACAATGACATCCTCACAAATTCTGCTGCTCTGTTTGTGCGGAGCAGCATTTCTCATCATAGGGTTAATTGCCGCCATAGGCAGCACCTATTCCCTAAAGGGAATTCCCAACAAGCCGGTAGGCAACGGACAGCATGGCACTGCTCGGTTTGCTACTCCCCGAGAGATAAGCAGCACCTACAAGCAGATACCCTACACGCCCGAGTTATGGCGAAAGGGACAGCAGCTCCCTACCGTTGACGGTCTCATAATCGGCTGTAACGAGGGAGTGGGAGGTATGACGGCACTTGTGGATGACGCAGATATTCACACTCTGATGATTGGTGCGTCAGGCGTCGGTAAGACCGCAAACTTTCTCTACCCGAACATTGAATACTGCTGTGCCGCAGGAATGAGCTTCGTCACCACCGACAGCAAGGGCGACCTCTACCGAAACACCGCCACCATTGCCGAGAAATACTACGGCTACAAAATTTCCGTAATCGACCTGCGAAATCCCACCCGCAGCAGCGGATACAATATGCTGTACCTTGTGAACAAATATATGGACTTGTACAAGAAAGAGGATAAGCTGGAATTCAAGGCGAAAGCGGAAAAGTTCGCAAAAATAACTGCCAAGACCATAATCTCGGCAGACGGAAATATATCCAATATGGGACAAAACGCATTCTTCTACGAATGCGCCGAGGGACTCATAACCGCAGTAATACTCCTTGTGGCTGAATTCTGTCCGCCCGAAAAGCGGCACATAATAAGCGTCTTCAAGCTGATTCAGGACTTGCTCACTCCCTCAAACGGAAAAGGTCAGACGCAGTTTCAGAGGCTGATAGAGCTGCTCCCCTCCGAGCATAAGGCGAGGTGGTTTGCTGGTGCGGCTCTCAACTCATCTGAACAGGCTATGGCAAGCGTAATGTCAACGGCATTATCAAGGCTTAATGCATTTTTGGATAGTGAGCTTGAACAGATACTCTGTTTTGATACCTCGATTGATGTGGAGGAGTTCTGCAATCGAAAATCCGCAATATATCTCGTTCTCCCCGAGGAAGACGCTACAAAGCACTTCCTTATATCCCTCATCTTTCAGCAGCTATACAGAGAAATGCTGACTGTCGCCGATGAAAAGGGAGGTCAGCTTGATAAGCGAGTTATGTTCTATGCCGACGAGATCGGTACGCTCCCGAAGATAGACGGCTTGGAGATGATATTCTCTGCATCCCGTTCACGAAAGATATCCATCGTGGCGATTATCCAGTCGCTGGCGCAGTTCGAGAAAACCTATGGGAAAGAGGGCTGTGAGATAATCGTAGACAACTGTCAATGCACTCTGTTCGGCTCGTTCGCTCCGAACTCCAAGACGGCGGAGGAGATGTCTCGAAATTTAGGAAAGCAGACAATATTAAGCGGCTCGGTGACAAAGAGCGCAAGACCCGAGGGCGGCAGCAAGTCTCTGCAGATGATAGAGCGACCTCTGATGACTGTGGACGAGCTGAAATCTATGCCAAAAGGTCACTTTGTTGTGATGAAAACTGGCTGTCACCCGATGAAAACAAGGCTCAAGCTGTTCCTTCAATGGGGAATCCGCTTTGATAAGAAACCTTACGAAATTCCCGAGCAGTCTGCTAGAAAGGTGCATTATGCTGACAAGCGCGAGCTTGAAAATGCGATAATAACGAGATATCCGCCTGCTGTGCCCGATCCTGTTGAGTCTAAGGATGTATACAATATAACAACTATAAGTAAGCGTAATATGCCTCGAACTAAATGATAATTTTAGCTTCAGTACAATAAATTGGCGCAATTGCGACAAGTTGCGTATTTATTTGACAACTTACGATGAGAGTATTGCTTTTTATTGTCCGAATGTATATCATTAAGTCGTGTTGCCAAATTAGGCAAGTCAAACAAATTGGAGGAGTAATAATGAATTTTAAAATCACAAAAACTAAACGGTTTATTTCAGTGTTGCTTTCATTATCAATTGCATCGACAACATTTACGCAAACAGGCAATATCGTTTATGCTGAGGCGGTTAATGCTGATAATGAAATCATTCAAAGTCAATTTGATGAAAGCAACATTGAATTATCAGAAACAGAATTTCAGAAGTTTGAATATAACGGAAACAATTATTCTGTTATTGATGAGTCGATGTCTTGGAATGCTGCAAAGGAATATTGCGAAGGATTAGGCGGTCATCTGGTCGCTATATCAGATAAAGATGAACAAGATTTTATTACTAATATATTACTCCCTGTAGGAACTAAAAATATGTACTGGACAGGAGGATACAGGAATAATTCATCCGACGATTGGAAATGGGTAACAGGAGAAGAAATTACTTTTTTTAATTGGGCTGAGGGTGAGCCTAATTTAAATACTGAACATTATATTCATATGTACACCAATGAAAGCGTGGCAGGAGCATGGAATAATACTAATGAATATACTTCTGACAGTGACGGATATTCTACAAGCAACAGTGGCATAATATGTGAATGGGAAGGTTTAGATGCCGATATTTCAGAAACGATAGACATATTGAATTATTCCGTTTTTTCAGGAAGCACCACTCAAGGACTCAATCTTTATGGATGGAAAAGTAATTTCAGCGGTGATATATACGCAGGAGGCGGCTTTAATTACGGCGGCTCTGAGCTTTATGTGCACGGAAAAATTAATTCAGCTAGTACTATAACCACTAATGGATGGATGATCGAAATTGATGAAACAAATGAATATGTCGATGCAATTCCCATGCCTGATTATGACCAGTCGATACATGATAATGCAGAGCCGTATGAATATTACGAGAAAAGTCCCACTTACGTGCAGGACAGAAATATAATTGACAGCTCGATAAAGGTCGCAGGCGATGTGGTTATCAGTGGTACAGCGTTTGAGGGCGACTGCTATATAATTGCTGATGGTAATATAACTTATAATGTCGAAAGCTTTACTAGCACAGGCAGAGTTTTTCTTTATTCAATAAACGGAAATATAACGATCAATGGTTCTCAAATTGCTATTGATGGTGCTATGTATGCTCCGAAAGGCTCAGTGACGTTTAATACTTATGATACCACAGTTACAGGTTTCATTTGTGCTGATACAATAAACTTTAACGGTAGTATATTTAACATTACCAGTGCGAACCATGATATGGTTGAACTGACCAGTAAAGGGATAATCAAAACTTATACAACAGATGAAGACTTCGCAGAAGGAAAGATGGATGGAGTCAGCTTTGCTGTGCCTGATCAGCTTGGTTTGATTGGAAGTGAGAATGTGACAGTCCCCGTTGAAAAAATATATGGGGATACAGATAGCGGAAAAGGTATAAAGATTACATACACATCCGATAAATCTTTTTTGTCTGATAATGATATTTCAACTGTAATCAATTATGATTTAACCGGATTTGGTGAGGCAGATATCAATGAGAATGCAGTTGACTTAATAATCGTTGTAGATGAATCAGGCAGTATGTCTGGTCAAAGAATGATTAATACTAAAAGTGCTGCAAAAGAAATAGTATCACAAATGAAGGAAAATGATCGTTGTGCGGTTATTGGCTTTACAACTTCTGCTGTTGTTAGGCAGAGCTTGACAGGTGATAAGGATTTGCTGTTCTCAGCTATTGATACTCTTAGAGCAAGTGGTAGTACTGCTATATATAGAGGATTGAACAGCGCATTAGATATGTTCTCAACGATGAGCAGTGAGTCAAGACAGAAATATATCATTCTTCTGTCGGACGGCGAGGATGGGTCTACTTCACAGTCGCTTGTGGCTGCTAAAGAGGCTGGTGATAGTGATATTCGTATTTTCGCCATGATGATAGGCAGTGGTACGCTACAGATGCAAAATATCGCCATTAATAGCAATGGTATCTATAAGAATGCTCCTACCTCTGATGAAATATGTGAAATAATGTCTTATTTTGCGGCAGAGGTTTTCAACGTTGCCGGTAGAAATACGACTTTTAAAACAACAATCAAAGACAAGGATGCTATTGATTTGTCTTTAGTGTATCCTGAGCCTACAACAATCGCTGAAAATGATAATGGCAGTATAACATTGCAGTGGAATTTTGATAGAATATCAATTGACGAAGCCAAAAGCATTTCTATACCCATAAAAGCTTTAAACGCAAATGGATATGCTGAACTCACAGAAGATACTTCTTGCTTATATTATGACCGTAGTGGCAAGCCGCATGTGCTTTATTTGGATGATGTGATGTTGCCAATTAAAAATTGTTCGGATAAAGGTACTTGGTCAGTTGTTTATGACAGTGAAAACACATCAGTAGAATGGTCAAAAATCTACTGGAATGGGTTAAGATACGGTGATGGAAGAATCAATGTAAGTGCGTCTGTTAGTGATGATGGCATAAACTTTAATGATTCTGTTAGTGTAAGGAATTATGAGAATCTTTTAGGTCTGCGCGGAAGATATATTAAGCTCGATGTTAATATGATGGTTTCTTCAGATGGCAGATCTCCAGAGCTTTACGATATAACAGTAATATCTTCCGAAGCAGAACAGCCAAAGTGTATCAATGAGCGACCAATTGCATCAATATATTCAAAATCGGTAGCAAAAGTAAATATACCAGTAAATGTGCGTGTGGATATTTCGGATGATTGTTTGTCTTCGGATCTTGAAGTGGTTTGGTCATGTGATGGTGGAGCAGCTGAATTTGCGGATGAATCAAGTTTGTTTACTACAGTTGTGTTCTCTGAAATAGGTGAATATAATATCACTTGCACAGTGAACGATGGGCAAAATATATTTGTAACCACATGTACAATTAGTGTGCAGGCTTTAGATGAATATGTGGATATTGATCCAGATGTTATAGAACAGTCTGTACCAGATATTTTCGTTGATCTGCCTGAATATGCCGATAAAAAACAAGTCATCACTTCTAGAATAGAATCCCTTAATGATACGGAAATCTCATGGTATTCCGTAATATTTAGAGGTAACAAACCTATAAACGTAGAAGATGATGGAAGTTTTAAGCTTACTATGCCAAATAGCAATGGTACATATCACGTTATTGTACGTGCGTTTGACTGGGCAGGCAACTGCGATGTTGAGGAATATGATATCGTTGTTGATAGTACCGCTCCTACTCTGATGATTTCTGCGTCTAACGACACTGTAACAGCGGGTGATGAAGCGTATTTTACAGTTGTAAAAACAGCTTCTCATAAGCTGGAAACTGTAACGTATACACTTAATGGAGAAACTATTGCTGAAACCGAAAACGGTATATATTTATTTGATACATCGTCACCGGGAGTGTATGAGTTTTGCGTAGAGGCTATAACCACAGCAGGGAAAACGTTGAACGTAACAGCTGTTATCAATGTTGTAGATCGTGATGTTACTGCCCCTAACGTAAGCGTGTCTTTTGATAAGGAAATCTATATCGATGGTGATTCGTTGAATGCGACTATTATTTCAAATGATGATGTATCAGTTGAAAAAGTGGAGCTATTTGTCAATGCTACAGAAACAAGCATTAATGATAATGGTTCATTTGTAATCAATGAGATTAAAACGGGCTTGTATGAGATAATTGTAAAGGCTTATGATGCGGCGGGTAATTGTGGATATTGCATATATAGCATAGAAGTAAAGGATGTAGTTTATCCTGAACTTGAACTTGCTGTAAATAAGTCAATCGTGGAACTTGGCGAGTCGGTTGTGGTTACTGTTACAGCTAGCGATAGAGGTGGTATTGCATCGCTAGAATTATATGTGAATGATGTTGCTATTGAAATTACTGACAGCACAGTGATATTTACTCCTGATTCCGTTGGAGAGTATATCGTTACCGCAATTGCATTAGATACTTATGGAAATGAAACTATCAAAAGTATTACCGTTGTGGCACACGAGCTTGATCGTGAGCCTCCAACCTTGTCAGTTTCTTTTGATAAGGATTATTATTATATTGGTGACTGTGCAGCAATTCAGGTTACTTCACAGGATAATGATTATGTAGCCGAAGTGATAGTGATATTTGATGATGAAGAGATTATCGCTGTTGATGATCTGTATATTACTCCAGTACTAACTGAAGGTACTCATGTTGTTGACGTTATTGTTTATGATGCTTCGGGGAATTGGGCAAATGCGAGATATCAGATAACAGTTGATACAGTGCTGGATGTTGTTGCACCTGTGGTTGCGATAGAAAAAATTGAACCCGCAGACATCTATGTCGGTAATACAGTTTTGATTGCAGTTACAGCATCTGACGAAAATGGTGTTGCGGCGATAGCTGCTATGATTGATGGTATTGAAGTGCCTGTGAATGACGGCGTTATAACATATACAGCGCTTGCAGTGGGTGAGCATGAGGTTGTTGTAGGAGCGATAGATGCGTTCGGAAATTTCGGCTCTGCATCAGCAATATTTGAGGTGTCAGAGAGGCTCACCCAGGATACAACTGCACCCAATATGAGTGTTTCAATTTACTATATCGGAGATGCACCATATGTGGGTCAGCCGGTTACATTTGAGGTTTCCGCTGAGGATGATAGCGGTACAGCATATGTCGCTGTGACAGTAAATGATGAGGAACTGACTGGCAGCAATGGCTCTTTCGAGTATGTTCCCTTCGTGAGTGGAACTTATAAAGTAGTATTCACTGCATGGGATGATGCAGGTAATAAGGTCGTATATGAGCATACTCTTGTTGTGTACGATGTAGGTAATATTCCTGAGGATATATATCCTCCCACAGGCAGCGTTGCTTTTAACAAGACAAGTGCCGTTCTCGGTGATGAGATTATCGCTGACATTACTGCGTCGGATAACAGTGGTGAAGTATTTGTTGAGGCAGTTGTAAACGGCATTGCTGTTGATGTTACAGATGATCAATTGAGATATACACCTGCGGAAGTGGGAGTATATGAATTTGTGATTACATTTTCTGATGCAGCAGGAAACAAATATGTATGCAGTCAGAGCATTGTCGTTACATCGGTTGATGTAACAGCACCATCGTTAAATGTAAGTGGTGTTCCCGACGCTATCGTTCTCGGTCAATCTTTTGTAATCACCATTGATGCGGTTGACGATAGCGGTAATGTAAACATCTTTGCAACCGGAAATGACTCGGAAATCGATGTTGCTGACGGAACTGCGATAGTAACGCCAAGTGAAGCAGGAGATTATTATATAAAGATAACCGCTTCAGATGGATCAGGCAATGAAAGAACTTTCGCAAAGACGGTTTTGGTTGTAGAGCCGAATTCTGGTGATGTCACTGCACCTGAACTGGAGATCATTTCTTTCCCATCCCAGGTTACGGTAGGAGAAGAAGTGACGATCGAATTTTACGCTTCGGACGACAGTGGTAATGTGTTTGAAATTGTAACTGTAAATGGTGATGAGATCGAATGCGTTGACGGCATCGCAGTATTTGTGCCCTACACTGTAGGTAATTACAATGTGACCATTACTGTATATGATGAGGCTGGAAACGGTCGTACTGCAAGCGGAACTATAGTTGCCGTTGCCGCAGTAGATGATGTTCTTCCGACAATGAGTATAACAGGACTGACGCATAATATGAAATTAGGCGATAGGGCTGTTATCGAAATAATAGCAGACGATGACAGCGGCAGTGTAATTACATCCGCTACTATTAACGGCGAGCCTGTCGAGATCATAGATGGAAGGTTTGAGTTTACTCCTGTTGAAACAGGAATATATAAGTTTATTATCAGAACTGAGGATCCGTCGGGAAATTATGTTCAGAAAGAATTTGATGTTTTAGTAACTGATTCTCTAATGTACGAAGACGGAAAGCCTGTAATTACTATCTCCATTAATAATGGCACTGATACGGTGAATTTAGGTGATACCGTTGATATAACTGTTACTGCTGAGGATTCAGATGGAATTGATTATGTAACGGTTGACATAAATGGCGAAGTGATTGCACTTGACGGAAACGGTAATGCGTCATTTGTGCCTGATGAAACAGGAAGATACAATATCTCTGTAAAAGCTGTTGATTCTTTAGGTAATGAGATTATCGAAAGCGTTAATATCATTGTTATTGATCCTGATGACAACTCTGTATGCGATGCTTCTATAACATCACCGATATCCGGTGCTGCTGTTACTTCACCGATAGAAGTCTTAGGAACGGTATCGGGCGATGGATTAGTGTACTATTCTTTGGAATACTGTCTGGCAGGATCGTCAGAATATATTGAGTTCGCATATGGCGAGGCTGTTGTTTCTGACGGCGTCCTTGGTGTGTTTGATCCTACTATGCTGGAAAATGGATACTATAATATACGTCTTACTGCATATAGCTCAAACTACAATGTTTCAGATGAAATAGTTGTGTCTGTGGAAGGACAGATGAAGATAGGTAACTACTCCATTGCTTTTCAGGATATGGATATTCCTGTTGCAGGATATCCTCTTACAGTGATAAGAAGTTATGACAGTAGAAGGAAGCATACAAGCGGTGATTTCGGTTGTGGCTGGGATATGACTCTGTCTAGTATAAAGCTTTCCGAAAGCTGTGCGCCAGGCCAGTATTGGAATCAGGAGGCAGTGCCTTCGGGATATCTGACAAAGTATTACTTTGCAGAGGACAGACCTCATGAGATATCCATTGACTATGGTAATGGGCAGGTAGAGAAGTTCACAATGAAATTGTCACCTGACCAGCAGAACTTATATCCTATCGAGCTTGGCATTTCTGTAAGCTACAAGGCACAGGGAAACACGAAATCCACACTTGAAGCTATGGGAGCAACTTCTAATCTGATATATCATGGTGGTGTTTTGTGTTACAGTAATACTGTTACACCATATAACCCCAGTCAGTACAAGCTCACAAGAGCAGATGGAACGGTATATATAATCAGCGACAAGAACGGTGTGGAGGAGATTACCGATCCCAATGGTAATGTAATCACTCTTACCGAAAACGGAGTGACTCATTCTGATGGCAAGTCTATCACCTTTGAGCGTGATACTGATGGTCGCATAACTAAGATTACCGATCCTTACGGCAAAACTGTAGAATACATCTACGATACAAATGGCAATTTATCCGCAGTTAAGGATAAGGCTGGCGAAACCACGACATTCAAGTACGACAGAAACCACTACCTGACGGATATTATTGACGCCCGTGGAGTAAAGATCGCTCGTAACGAGTATGATGATAACGGCAGACTTATCGCAACTGTTGACGCCAACGGCAATCGTCTTGAATTCTCCCACGATATTGAGGGCAGAAGAGATGTTGTAACAGACCGTCTCGGAAATTCCACACTGTACATCTATGATGACAGAGGAAATGTCATCTCGGAAACAGATGCACTTGGTAACACCACGCTGTCCACGTACGACAGTAACGGAAATCTCGCTACTAAGACCGATTCACTGGGTAACGTTACGACATACAATTATAATGCTCAGGGCAATCTGCTCTCAATGACAGACGCTCTCGGAAATACTGTAACAAATACATACAGCGAAAAAGGACAGCTGCTTTCCATCACTTCTATGGGAGTGACACAGTTTGTTGTGAATTATGATGATTTTGGAAATCTCACATCCACGGCGGATGCAATGGGCAATGCTACTTCGTACGAATACGATAACAGCGGGCGTGTAACAAGCATAACCGATGAGATCGGCAGCTACATGAAGATGTACTACGATGCAGACGGAAATGTTGTGTCTACTGTCAATGGCAGCGGCGAAACAGCAACCTTCACATACGATGCAGAGGGCAACTGTGCAAGCAAGACAATAATGCGCGGCTCGGAAGCATTGACAGAGCAGTACGCTTACGATGTTTACGGCAACGTAACGCAGATAATCTATGCGGATGGCAGCGTGACAAGCGTTGAGTACGACAGCGTAGGCAATATGACCGCTGCAGTGGACGCAAAGGGTAGAAGAACGGAGTACGAGTACGACCTGTTCGGAAACCTTGTGAAGATTACTTACTGTGACAACACGACAGAAACCTTTGAGTACGATGCCGAGGGCAGGAACATTTCCGCAACTGACCGTATGGGCAGAACAGTGGAGATGACTTACGACGCAGTCGGCAACCTCATCCGCAAGAGCTATCCCAACGGCTCTGAGGTGAGCTACACCTATGATGCGAAGTACCGTCTTATCTCTGTGACAGGAGCGAACGGCGGCGTTACAAGCTACGAGTACGACGTACTCGACCGCAACACTGCAATTGTCGATGCGCTCGGCAACAGAACGGAGTTCGGTTACAGCACAGCAAACGGTCAGCTTGAAACCATGACCGATGCAAAGGGTAATACCTACACCTACGGCTACGACCTGAACGGCAACCGCACAAGCGTTACTATGCCCGACGGAACGAGCGTTCACACGGCATATGATGCAAGAGGACGAGTAACAACTCAGACCGACCAGTACGGCAATGCTACGCGCTACGGCTATGACGGCACTGACAGGCTCACCTCCGTGACGGATGCTCTCGGCAGCACATGGACATACGAGTACAATTCCGTGGGCGAGCTTGTCGCAGTAACTGATGCGAACGGCAACACAACGCGCTATGAGTACGACAACGCAGGCAGGGTAATCAAGACAACAAACGCACTCGGCAGCACAGCAACAGTCGTTTGTGACGAGGCTGGCAACATCCTGCGTTCCACCGATTACGCAGGCAACGTGACTTCCTATGTCTATGACAGCCTTGACCGAGTTATAGCAAAGACCGTGGGCGAGGATACAACGCAGTACAGCTACACCGCAGACGGCTTGCTGAAGAGCGTGACGGATAAGAACGGCACGATCAATTACACCTACGACATAATGAGCGGACTGACCTCGGTAACGCTGTACGATGGCAAGACTATTTCGTACAGCTATGACGAGGCTTGCCACCTGACTGCGGTGGAAACACCGTTCGGTACAACGCAGTACGAGTACGACCTCATGGACAGGATCGTCCGTGTGGTGGCGCACGATGGCACGGCAACGCTGTACGAATACGACGAAAACGGCAATCGCACAGCTGTACGCTATGCAAACGGCATGACCGTTTCGTACGAATACGACAAGGTAAACCGCCTTGTTCTTGAAAAAGTACTTGACAAGAACGGCAGTCTTGTGGCAAAATATAAGTACACTCTCGGAGCGGCGGGCGAACGTCTGAAGGTCGAGGAGAACGACCGCACGGTCGAGTACGAATACGACGAGCTGTTCCGTCTGACAAAGGAAACTGTCACGGATGAAAACGGCACAAGTATAACCTCGTACACCTACGACAAGAACAGCAACCGCCTGACAAAGACCGTTGACGGCGAGACCACTACCTATACCTACAACGAGCTTATTGACTATATTTTGTTTTTGTTTCCCTCTTCCTTATTGGTGCTGGGATTTTTCTTTCTTGTCTTTTCCTTTTTTCTTTGTTA
>JAZSEG010000250.1:0-4973 GCA_045531575.1 Oscillospiraceae bacterium
AGGAGTGAGGAATGAGGAATTATTGTATCCGACTTCGTCGGATGTATTAAAAAAACGGCTGCGCCGTAACGTGGCTCCAAACCGCTGTTTGATCGCATTTTATACACCGGGCATCGCATTGAAATCAGCGGCGAAGCCGCACCGAAATTCCTCATTCCTCATTCCTAATTCCTCATTGAATTTGACGAGCTACGCTCGTCAAATTCCGATTTGTGCAACCGATTGGATTTTTTGTCGGTATATATAAATGAAGCCGATAATTCGGCGGGATGGAGGAGTGCGTATGAAGGACGAGGATATAGTCGAGCTGTACTGGGCGAGGGATGAATCCGCCATCAGCGAGACTGACAGCAAATACAGGAGCTATCTGACAAAAATAGCGCACAATATACTGAATAACAATGAGGACGGTCAGGAGGTAGTGAACGATACCTACCTGAAGGCATGGAATGCCATGCCGCCTCATAAGCCCAGCCCGCTTTCGCTGTTTCTGGGCAAGATAACCCGTCAGCTTTCGATTGATGTGTGGAGAAAAAAGCACCGCAGCAAGCGTGGCGGGTCGGAGTATGAGCAGTCGCTGGATGAGCTTTCCGACTGCGTCAGCGGCGGTGAGACTCCTGAGGACAGCTTCGACAGCAAGGCGCTTGCCGATACGGTGTCGAAGTATCTCAGGTCGCTTACGCAGGAGAAGCGTGACGTGTTTGTGTGGCGATACTATTTCTGTGACCCGATAAAGGATATCTGCGGCCGCTGCGGTCAGAGCGAGAGCAAGATAAAATCCATGCTGCATCGCATGCGCGGCGAGCTGCGTACATATCTGGAAAAGGAGGGATTTTCGGTATGACTAATGAAAAGCTCAGCGAAGTCATCGGCATGATAGACGAGGATATCATTGCCGCTGCCGAGAAGTCCCGTGCAGAGGTGAAACGCTCGAAGAAGCCGCTGTGGATAGGCGTGTGTTCCACTGCTGCATGTGCGGCGCTGATAACTGTGGTGGCGCTCACTGATCCTGCGAGCTATCTTTCGGGCGAGAGCATCGTGGATCCGAATTATAGCAGCACATCCTCTGCGACTGGTGATGCGGCTGGAGTTATAACAAGCACGGAGACCATGGACACTATCGCTACATCTGATGGTGACGGCATTGATATCTACACAGGCGAGGCTGCGGCTACTACCGACGCTGAGCCGCCAAAGCATGGCGGAGCATCAGATGCGACAAATGACGCTTCCGCAGCCATTGAAACGGGTGATATTGTGGTGGATGATGTTCCTGACAGTGAGGAAGCGGTCGAGGATACACCGATCATTGAGGAATCTGCACCCGTTACGGGAGACGCTCCCGAGGATGTGGAGGAGACTATTCCCGATACATGTGATGCTCCCGATGAGCCGACCGATCTGCCCGTAAGCTATTATCCCAACGATACGGCAAGGATGCTGTTCTGGGCAAGCTATCCCACTATGGCGAAGAATCCTGACTTGTATGATTTCAGCTCCGAAGCCATTGAAACTGCTGATGCCGCTATTGAGACCTGCGAATGCGTTGAGGATGTCATTGAGGAAACATGCGATTCCCCTGCAGAAACAGAGCCAAAGAACGAAAATGAGGCGTGGGACAGATGGAAGCAGAGCAAGGAGGCTCTCGCAGTGCCAAAGGAGACAGTTGACGAGCTGCGTGATTTCTTCACACGCTCCATGCAGACATATCTGACCTTGGCAGAGGGCGAGAACAACGCATATTCCCCCGTGAATCTGTATATGGCGCTTTCTGTGCTGTCCGCAACGACAGAGGGGGAGAGCAGGGAGCAGATACTTTCCCTGTTGAATGCACAGAGCGAGGATGAGCTTCTCGAAAATGCAAGGCAGATCTGGAACGGCACCTATATGAACGACGGCGTTACCGCCTCCGTGCTTGCAAACTCCCTGTGGCTGAGGAATGATCTGCACTATAACTCAAACACGCTGAAGGAGCTTTCCGAGACGCTTCGGACGACCTCCTATGTGGGGGAGATGGGAAGCGCTGAGTATAACAGGATCTTCAGAAGCTGGCTCAGAGGTCAGTCGGGCGGCAGGCTGGATAACAGTGCAAATAACGCCGAGCTTTCCGAGGATACGGTAATGATGCTGGCTTCAACGCTTGATTTCAGCGCACAGTGGAAAAAGTCCGATAAGTTTGATGAGGCTGATACGCTCACATCCGTGTTCCATGGTGCGGATGGCGATGTTATCGTTGAATTCCTGAACAAGGCAGGGGATATGACCTGCTATTTCGGCGAGGGATATACAGCAGTGTATCTCGAATGCGATGAGCATTCCATGTGGTTCGTTCTCCCTGACGTGGGAGTCTCACCCGAGGAGATAGCGGCAGGCGATGATGTCTACGACATGGTATTCGGCGGCGTTAATGCATGGGAGAACAGGCAGACGTATGATGTGGTGCTTTCACTGCCGAAGTTCGATATCACTGCTGAGACTGATCTTAAGCAGGGCATGATGGCTCTCGGAGTAACAGATGTTTTTGATGCGGCAAAGGCGGATTTCTCGGCGCTCACAGCGGACACAGGCTCTTATCTTAATAAGGCAGAGCAGGCGGTGAGAGTATCCATTGACGAAAAGGGCTGCGCTGCGACCTCGTTCACGCTGATGGAGAATATCCCGACAGGCGGACCTGTTTGCCGTGAGGTGATCGAGCTTATCTTTGACAGACCGTTCATGTTCATTATCGAGAGTAACAATAATATACCGCTGTTCGGCGGCATCGTGAATGAGCTTCAGCCGACGCAGAACGTAAATTATACGATCAAGGCGGATATCTCCAACCGCCGATACGAGAATGTGGAGCTGAGCGAGCAGAGCGTCACCGGTGCGCCTCAGTCCTACGAGGAGCTTCACGATTATCTCTCGGTACATTCTGACAGCTTGAATTTTATTCAGTATAAGATAACCGCCCAGTACACTCCCGAAGAAGCGTATGCGCTGACAGGGGATGATATCTACATCTATGCCACGACCTTATATCAGGCAAAAGCCACATACGATCTGCTGAACGGCAAGCCACTGGATTACAGCTTCTTCCTTTCCGACGCAGGAACGGCAGAGGAGCAGATAGAGGGAATGCCGCTGCTGTCGGTGGGGGAGAGGTACGCATCTGTGCTGACGGGCGGAGGCAAGGACAGTCAGTATGTCGCTTTCCCCGAACTTACCTTTGCGGTATACAGGCAGGGCGCAGAGGACTATGCATATCACCTGCACTTTGACAGGATACGCTTTATAAAGCCTGACGGCACAGATATAGACCTCAGCGTAAGCGATGACGAGGAGTATATCATCACCTCCACAGGCAACAATCCCGTGCATTATGTTCATAAGTATGAGCTTTCCGAGCTTGCGGAATTTTTCAGAGCGGACTGGACGAAGAGAGGATATAAGTTCCCGTCGCTCTTTACGGAAACGGTTCCTGCAGAATAAAGAAATAATTGGGTCAACATATACGAGGTAACGACATGAAAAACAGAAAAAGAATGCTCTGCGCAGTGCTGGCGGCGGTAATGCTGCTTGCAGGCTGCACGAGCGAACAGCAGCCCCATGTGGACGGACCGTTGCAGCAGAATGAGCAGTCATCTGCGGCACAGACCAATGAAGCATCCTCCGCAGAGGAGCAGGAGGATGTTCTCCCTCTGATGCCGGCGGCTTATCCCGAGATATCTCCCTATCCGCTGGAGCAGGATTATTACAATGAGTACAATATGTTTGAAAACGACGCATATTTTGAAGTTTATTACAAGTACAGGGATGACATCAAGGCACTCCGAGCAGATTCCGCATATCTTGAACAGATATCCTATGATTTCTTCGGCGATTCGATGCAGGTATATCTGTCAGGTTCAGAGGGTGAGAATGTGGCGTTTTCTCCCGTAAATCTGTATGTGGCGCTCTCTATGGTGGCGGAGACCGCAGGCGGCAGCAGCCGTCAGCAGATTCTTTCCGCACTGGGCGAGGAGGATATGGACTCCCTGCGTGTGCAGGCGAATGCAATGTGGCGTCAGTTTTACAACACCTCTCCGCTGTGTACGGAGCATATCGCAAGCTCACTGTGGCTGAGGGACGGCTTCGAATACAATGAGCAGACCCTTTCCATGCTTGCGGAGAATTACTACGCATCCACCTACAGCGGCAGGATGGGCAGCGAGGCTTATGACAAAGCGTATCAGGATTGGCTGAATGAGCAGACAAGGGGTCTGCTTTCGGGATATGTTCAGGATAAGAGCTTTTCCGAGGATACGCTGATGTGCCTTGCCTCAACGATGTATTATAATGCGCAGTGGGTGACGAAGTTTAGTGAGAACTGTATAGAGCAGGGCATGTTCCATGCTCCCGATGGCGATGTGCAGGCAGAATATCTGAAGTGCACCTATGATAACAAGTACGTTTACTGTGCGGAGAATTACTTTGCACTGACGGAATCGCTTGAGGGCGGCGCAACGATGTACTTCATCCTGCCCGACGAGGATATCACGGTGGAGCAGCTTACCTGCGATAAGGAGCTTTACCACATGCTTGCGGATAAGGATTTGGTCGAGCAGCGTCTGCTTAAGGTGTATCTCTCCGTGCCGAAGTTCGATATATCGTCAAGGTGCGATCTGAAAGACGGCATGAAGCAGCTCGGAATCACAGACATCTTTGACAGCGAAACGGCGGATTTCTCGCCGCTTGCGGATATCGACGGCAACATCTGGATAGACAAGGCAGACCATACTGTGAGAGTCTCGATGGATGAGAACGGCTGCACAGCGGCATCCTATATCGATATGATGTACTGCGGCGATGCGCTCCCGCAGGATGTGGAGGAGCTTTATCTTACCTTTGACAGACCATTCCTGTTCGTCATCCAGCAGAACGGATTCCCGCTGTTCTGCGGCGTGGTAAACCGACCGTAAAATCGGAATTTGACGAGCGTAGCTCGTCAAATT
>JAZSEG010000020.1:0-5124 GCA_045531575.1 Oscillospiraceae bacterium
AATATGCCATTTGAAATAGATAAGCACGATGATGATTTTGAGATCGATGATCTTGAGTTTGACACTCGGTTAATGGTCATCGGTGTAGGTGGCGGCGGCGGAAACGCTGTTGACCACATGATAGATGCAGGCATGACAGGCGTTGACTATGTAGTTGCGAATACCGATGTTAAGGCGCTCCGCTCCAAGGATGGCAGCAAGATGAAGCGGATGCAGATCGGCAGAAAGCGCACAAGAGGTCAGGGCGCAGGTAATAATCCTGAGGTAGGTCAGGAGGCTGCTGTTGAGAGCCATGACGAGCTTGAAAGCGTTATGGACAAGGTTTCCATGGTGTTCGTTGCTGCAGGTATGGGCGGCGGAACAGGCACAGGTGCTGCTCCCGTTGTTGCAAACATCGCTAAGGAGAAGGGTATCCTTACTGTAGGCGTTGTTACAAAGCCTTTTGCCTGGGAGGGCGAAGCTAAGATGGCTCAGGCTATGAAGGGCATCAGCGAGATGCAGAAGTATGTTGATGCGCTCATCGTTATCCCCAATGAGAAGGTTAAAGAGATGGCTAACGGCAAGCTTACCATGCTGGATGCTTTCAAAGCAGTTGACGGCGTGCTGTACAAGGCTGTTCGTGGTATTTCCGATCTGGTTACATGCGTTGGCTTTATGAACGTGGACTTTGCTGACGTAACAATGGCACTGAAGGATTCCGGTATTGCTCATATGGCTATGGGTAAGGGCAAGGGCGATAACAAGATCCAGGACGCTCTGAACGAAGTTCTCCACAGCCCGCTGCTGGAGACATCCATCTCGGGTGCGAACAGAGTTCTGATGAACGTAACTCTTCCCACATCCTGCACACTGGAAGATTTTGATACTATCTCCGCTGAGATCACCAAGAATGCCGCTCCCAATGCGAGAGTCAAGGCAGGTATCAGGTTTGATGATACTCTGGATGATGAGGAGATATCCATCATCGCTATCGCTACAGATTTCGGCAAGTGTGCGGCTTCCGCTGTTCCTGCTAAGGTGAACATCGATGACAGCGAGATCGTAAGCCAGCTTTCCACAAGCTTCGGCAACGAGCCTGTTTCCATCAACGATACCGATACGAGCGATATCGATACGCTGCTTCAGATCCTGAACAGCTCTAAGTAAATATTAATAGTACATAGATTCCGCCAAACATTTGGCGGAATTTTTGTCAGTAGCAGAGGAGATTTTGCCTTTTATTTGAAATATTGCAGATAATCAGTGCGGTTTTTCAACAATATTTGTCTAAAGTCATAAACTTGTTGAAAACACTTGAATTTTTCCGTGTTTTGTAATACAATATTTATATGTGGCAGTGCATTTGTTTAAACTGTCTTTGATTATGGATATTATATTTTCCCGGAGGATAAATTATGATTAAGTTAGCAAGAAAGTTTGGTGCCGTTCTAATGGCACTTACTATGATCTTCGCAATGGCTGTAACGGTCAGCGCAGAGTATTTCTCTCTGCCCAGAAAGGCTGATATCGACGGCAATGTTATCGGCTCTATTACTGAGGATGGCTTAACTGCTACATTCGAGCTTGTTGCTGATTCTCCGAAGTCTGTGAATTTCTACATCAAGGGCGACGCTCTTGATCCCGAGTTCTGGAATAAGTCGGATGCCTATGTGGAGATAGACCTCACACTGAATACCGATACTTCTTCCGTGTACGCGGTGCTCCCCGGCTTTACCTCGGATTGGTTATGGGTAAACCCCACTGTATGGGATAAGTACCTGAAGTACGGACAGACTGTTACTCTGAGAGAGTCTTTATCTACATATTACGACAGCTTCAAGGCAAGCAAGCCTATGCTGATCCGTATGCAGATCTGTTCCGCATCTTCCACAGTTGAGACTGTTGAGGTGCAGGTGAGCAATATCAGAATAGTAGGCGGCGGTGCTGCTGAAGTTACTACCACCGTTGCAACCACCACTACTGAGGCTACGACCACTACCGCTGCTCCTGTTGAGACAGAGCCTGAGGTGATCGAGACCGAGGCTGCTCCCGCAGTTACCGAGGAGGCTTCCGCTGCCACCGAAGAAGCTGCCGCTACAGAGCAGGCCCCCGCAGAGACTACAACAACAGCAGCTACCACCACAACTGCAAAGGCTGAGGAACAGACTACTGCAGCAACCACTACAACAGCTGCTGCTCCTGCCACAACTGCTACATACACTTCCACAGTTGCTGACGGCAGCGCTGATCTCATCAAGACGCTTACCATCGTTGTTATTGCCGCAGCTGTGCTGGTAGTCGGCGCTATCGTAGGCTATATCATCTACAAGAGCAAGTCAAAGTATTAATTAAAATATGAAGGGACGTGCCTGAATGGATAAGGTCGTTGCGTTTTTCAAGAATGTCTGGTTTAAAAGAGCGGTAGCTCTTGTCTGCTGGTCCTACACCGCTGTTATGGCTTGGGTGGCCTGGCTGAATTTTGCGTTCTTCTTTGAATACGAAAATCCCACATCCCTTTTCGTGCTGTATCTTTTCATCAATGTTGCGGCACTGGGTCTGATGTTCTATACGAGAAAGCAGGCGATAACCAAGCTCAACTGTATGGTGCTGCCGCTTATCGTGTTCCTGATAGTTATCTTCGGCTACGGAAACTGGTATATGATCGCACCGCCGCTGGCTGTGGTGGTGATAATGTTCTTTGCGAACAATGCGAACGAGACCTTCAAGACCGTTATCGGCACGATGTACCTGCTGATGTATGTCATCGGTGTGGCGGCTTACATCGCAATAGATATGCTGATGGGTCCCATCACCTTTACGGGTGTGGAGCTTCCGCTGCGTGATCCCGATTACGAGGTGCTTTCACCCTCGGGCGATTACCGTATCGTCCGCTATGTGGATGAGCCGACAGGCGACCGCCGCATCGCAATGTACTACATCGAGTACACACTGGAGGATGAGGAGATCCCGTTCGGCTTCTGCAAGAAGGTGTTCGGATGTGAGCATTCTCTTTCTTCACAGTATACAGGCAAGTCCGATGACCCCGTTAAGTGGGTGGAGGTCGACGGCGAGGAGATGCTTAGCGTTGAGGGCAGCATCAGGGAGAATCCCTACCTTGTGGAGCCTGTTTCCGAAACCGCTGAGAGCGATGACTCGCTGGTGCCTATCGCACCGTTCGGGGATGACGATATCTCCACACTCGAGTCGGGCGAGACCGCTCAGACGAATGACACCTCGGATACCGCTGACGGCACTGCCGAAGCGGCTTAACAGAACAGATATCATGCCGGACGACTGGCTTTTCAGCGTCCGGCTTAAAGTCTTTATTAACTTCAATAAGCGGTGCAGGCGTGTGCCGTTAAAGCAAAGGAGCTGAAACCTTGGACAGAATGCTTCACCTTGTGGGCAAAAGCTCAAACGAGATCTTTATGGTGAGATATCCCCGCTCGCTGCTGAATTTCTGCGAGTTCGACCTGGCGTATTTCGCTGAAAATGCGATAGCTGTGTGCGACGATGCGCTCAGGGACGGCGAGCTTGACTTCGACCGTGTGAACGACCTGCGCAATAACCTGCGTGGCGCTCATGTATACATCGAAAATAACATCCGTTCTGTGTACGATAAGATCGTGCTGGACTGCTGGATAGATTATGTCTGCCGCCGTGATAACGTGGGAACAGGCTCGCTGTGGAACCGTTTCATGCCCTGCAACACTGCATTCGAGAAGGCAGTTTTCGTGCGCCTTTGCGAATACCGCTACAACCGCGGCATCAACGAGTGGCTGAACCTCGTGCGTGTGCAGGACTATGCAAAGAACAAGATAAGCTTCATCTTCTCGGGCGAGCTTTCAGGCGCCGACGAGGCCGCAGCACGCCGCAACTACTTTGACCTTATGTTCAGCGTGACCGCCCGTGAGCTTGGCTGCCGCATCGAGGAGCTGGGCGTTACGAAGGTGTTCTCCGTAGGCAGACTGCCCTCCTCGCCGTTTATGTTCCCGAACATCTCGAAGGATGTGGTGAAGAACCTGCTGGCGGATTTCGACTACTCCGAGGATTATTCCGATACCGAAAACTACGGCGGACTTTCCGATCAGATCGCAATGGACGCGTTCTCCTATATGAAATCGGGTCTTGCCAATGAATACAACAGCTACAACATGACCAGAACGGAGATGGAGAATTCTCCGAACAAGGTGTACATGCCCTGCGGCATGAAGGCGATGGTGGATCTCGAGATAGACGCACTCATAGAGAGCCGTGGCTGGCTTGCACGCTGCAAGCGCTGCGGAAGATATTTCGTGCGTGACGAGGAGCATCCTGAGGAATACTGCTCGCTGTATACCCCGGGCAGCAAGACCTGCCTTGAGATATATGAGCTGGAGAACCCCCGCAGCATCATTTCTCCTGCACTGGAGAGAAGCTGCCGTGAGATAACGGACGAGATGTACAGCCGTGTGGATGAGGACATGACTCTCAGCGACTACGAGAGCTGGAAGATATATCTCGACGCACTGCATGACAAGGTACTTAACGGACAGCTGCCCGTGGAGGAGCTTGAAGACTTTATAAACTATTCAAGAACACTGGATATCTCCCGAAGCAATCCTGTGCTTGAGGTGGAGAAGAAGGAGCCGCAGCTTATCAGAAGCCGTGAGCGTGTGGTGAAGCCGTTCATCCCCCAGCGCATCGACAGAAGCGAGCTGGAGGCTCAGGTGAAGCCTGCAAAGCCTGCTCCCGAGGCGCATGACGATGAGGATGACGAGTATGGTCAGAGAGGTGTGTATTTCACCTCTCCCAGTGTACAGCGCCAGAAGGCGATGGATGCACCCATGGCGCATATAATCCGAGGCGACAGACCCGAGCCGTATCAGCAGGCGCCTGCGGTGTTCACGCCGTTTGGTGCCCAGCCGCAGCAGTATCAGCCTGCGTATCAGCCGATGCCGCAGCCTGCTCAGCCGCCTGTACGTCAGCCTGAGCATCAGAAGGCATTTACTGCAAACAGATTCGAGCAGTTTGGCGTGGCAGAGAAGCCCCCTGTGAAGCAGGAGCCTGTTTCCGAGCCTGAGCCTGAGATAGATATCGAGCGTGTGACAGAGATGCTCAGCCGCCTGCGTGAGCTGGAGCAGCCGAATGAGGCTTCTGCAGCAA
>JAZSEG010000245.1:0-3771 GCA_045531575.1 Oscillospiraceae bacterium
GAAAGGCTATGAAAAGTAAGACTACTTAACCTAAACGCACGGCGGAGAAATCTGCTGTGCGTTTTTCTTGACACAATCCTCAAAAAATATTATCATATAATCATCGAATCAAACCGAAAAAACTGCGACTTATAAGTGAAAGCTTTCAAAAGAGGTGTACTATGCACATAAACGACATCGAAAACATTATGAATTATCTGTTTTCTGCCGCACTCAAGAAATGCGGAAACTTTGAGGACGCAGAGGATTTGACAAGCGAAACGCTGCTTGCCGCTCTGAAATATCCGAAGGAGATAAAGGATATAAAAAAGTGGCTGTCGGGGGTGCTTAACCACAAGTATTACGATATGCTAAGGCGGAAATACAAGCTCCCTACGGTAAGCATCAACCTTATTACAGAGGACATACCCGACTTTGAGGAAAAACAGGCTGATGTGCCGAGCGATGACGAAATACGCCGTGAGGTTGCATATCTTTCGGGAAAGTATCGTGAGGTTATTGTCCGTCACTATCTTAACGGTGAAAAGGTCGAGAGCATTGCGGTTAAGCTCGGTATCCCGAAAGGTACAGTGCTGTCAAGGCTGTCCACAGGCAGAGAGCAGATACGGAAAGGATTTGATTCTATGGGACGATACGAAAAACAAAGCTATCAGCCTGAACAGCTTGAAATAACCTGCAACGGCTGTATGGGGCTTAACAATGAGCCTTTTTCTCTGGTTCAGGGCGATATACTAAAGCAAAATATTCTCATTGCCGCTTATGAAAAGCCTGTTACCTGCGTAGAAATTGCTCTCTCGCTAGGTGTTCCGACAGCGTATATTGAAAATGCTGTCAATGACCTTGTAAAATCGGAGCTTATGCAGAAAAAGGGAGATAAGGTTTTTACGGATTTTATGATTGCAACTCCCGAACAGATTTTAAAAAGTCTTGATGTGCAGATTGAATTTTCAGAAAAGAATTACGATACTATCTGGAGCTTAATAAGTGAATTTATTACAGAAGTAAAAGAGAATATCAAGGACTTACAACTCAAAGAAAGTGAACAGCGTAAGCTGGAATATTTCTTTATACTGCATCTGTTCTCTAACGGCGTCTATCAGGCGGTACAGCGTATAGTCCCGTCAAAGGAAGAGTATCCCCTCCGTCCCGACGGCGGAAAGTGGATAGCATTCGGAAACAGATATCCTCTTGACTTTGATTTTGAGAATTACAGGTTTACAAAATACTGCTATGGCGGAGAAAGACGTTCATACGAGGAAAACTTTTTCAGTTCAAAGTCCGTTGACCTGCATATCTATGACGCACAGCCTGACCTTAACAAATATCAGCACGGAGATACTCTGTTAAGCGATGAAATATTTATGAAAATGCTGTACATTATTTACAAAGGTATTCCGTTCAATTATACGGGACTTGACCCTATATATCTTGAAAAAATACCTCATTTTGCGGAATGCGGAATTATACGTATGACGGAGGGAGTACCGGAGCTTGATATTCCTGTTATTTCAAAGCAGAAATATGATGAGCTGGACAAGCTGCGTATCAACAAAATCTATGAATTTGCAGATATGTTTGAGCCGCTTCTTCGTGAAATAATGCCTGAAATGAAATACAAAGTCCCTAAGCACCTTGAAAGCCGTATAGCGGAATTCAGAAAGTACAGCTGTTATGCTTTTCCTATGGCAGTTATGAAAATAGCTATGGGAAAGGGAGATTTTTATACCGAAAACTGTACGCCTCTTATGGTTATGGTGATTGAGGAATAAGATATTGCTGTTTCATTTCACACAAACGATTCACAACGCAAAAATATTACAGGGTTGTATTAAGCAATAGAACCCCAAAAATAGGCACACGGTTGATTTCCGTGTGCCTGTCTGTATAATCCGCTGTAATTAGTCTTAGCCTTGTTTTTCAAAACTTCTATATGACTACCCGACAAACCCTGAGCACGATTTCTATACCAATATAATATCTCACAGAGCTTCCACATCATGAATGGAAGCTCTGTTTTTTTAATCGCTGTCATCAGCTAGGTCTGCTCTGTCAGCTACTCCTGTAATAGCCAGAGCGTCGCGGTATGTTCTGTTAAGATGCGCAAGCTCGCCCTTTCTGGCACTTGCCTGAAATCCACTGAGCATATTGAGTTTAACACTCACACAGTCCTCGGAAATTTCTATGCGCTCTACGAACAGATTTATCAGATGCCTGAGCTTTGGCAGCTCGCCTTCTGCAAGCATGAACTTAGCCCTTTTGAATACACGCTCGATCTGCTCGCTGCTGATCTGTATCTGCTCATTTTTGCGCTCCATTTCATTCAGCTGCTGAACAAGCAAAGCCTGCTCTTTTTCTTTGGCGTTGAGCTGAGATACCAGCGCCATTGAGCCTGATTCCTCAATTACTGCCACAAGGTTGCTGATCTTACGTTCAACCTCCTTGATCCTGCGTTTGAGAGCCTTCTGCTCCTCCTTGCCGCTGTCAGAATTCTCACGGACAAGCGTATTATACTGATCGATAACAGCTGGAATACGTTCTTTGTCAAAGATCACTTCTGACAGCAGATTCAGCACAAATCTTTCAAGAGAGTCACGGTTGATATCCTTGTTATCGCAGCACCTGCTACCTTTGTTGGAACGGGTATTGCATTTGTATTTAACATACAGCTTGTTGTTCTTATACATGCGGTTTCCGCAATATGTATTGCCGCACTTGGCACAGTAGACCTTGCCTGACAACAGATATACCTCTTTGGCAAACGGCTTTGTCCTGTCAAGCGGACGCCGATTATCCAGCACGACCTGCACTGCATTGAAAAGCTCCTTGTCGATAATGGCAGGAACACCGCCCTCTATCCTTATAATGTCAGCCGCATCTTTCTTGGTGTGGCTGTTTCTTTTGCCGCGGATATCCTTTGAGGTGCTCTGGTTGAACATATACACGCCTGTATACTTCTCGTTCCTGAGTATGGAATAGATGGAATTCTTGCCAAACTCTTTGCCTGTACGAGTTTTCGCGCCCATTTTGTTCAGCTTCTCTATAACCTCGCTGTAAGTCCAGCCCTCGGCTATCGACCTGAATATGAATTTGACATAAGGAGCCTCATCAGGATTGATCTCCAGTCGCTTGTCCGCACCTACTCTGTAACCCAGAGGTGCCCACCCGCCTGTATGCTTGCAGGCGAGGGCATTCTCCTTAAGACCTTTCATAACCTCACGGGAAAGGTTCTTGGAATAGTAGTCGTTCAGCGTTTCGAGAAAGCCCTCCAGCAGATCGCTTTCGGGCGAATCATCAAACGCCTCCAGAACCGAAATAACACGGACGCCGTTCTGTTTCAGTTCGTTTCTGTGTATTGCACTCTGATGACGGTTTCTTGCAAAGCGATCCAGCTTGTGTACAAGAAGCATTGAAAACTCCTGAAACTTTGAATCATAGAGCATTCTCTGAAAATTCTCACGGTCATCATTTGTGCCTGATTTTGCCCTGTCGATATATTCTCGGATAATGATTATACCGTTTTTGTCTGCGTATTCGTGAATGGCACGCAGCTGGGCGTCGATACTTTCATCTCGCTGATTGTCACTTGAATATCTGGCATATGCCACAGCAAACTGACTCATGTCAATACGCCTCCGTCGTTCTTGATAAGCTCATTCAGAAATTCAGCGATAACTCTTTCGGGAAGAGAGTCGTCCTTAGTCGGATTTCTCTCCATGATAATAAAATCGTAATTGTCGTAATTTCCTTCCTTTACGCTCTTGCGATCAATGT
>JAZSEG010000088.1:0-13885 GCA_045531575.1 Oscillospiraceae bacterium
GCCTACCACTTACAAAAACGGAATTTATGTTGTTCTGGATGGGAACACTGTTCATCGCTATCTATGTCATCACGGTGCGTTGTCACCACTTGCAGATACAACTGTAGATGAGGAATTGATTTCCATGCTTGCAACGAACAGTTCCAACTATGAATACATCTGCGACTATATCGGCACACTTTCTGAACTGGAAGACGGCGAAAACTTTGGCATCATTTCAGAAGAACAGGTAAGCGAAGTAATTGACAAGGCTCTTAAGGTTGCAGCTGCCATTATGGAAAATGACGATATCATGGGAGAACTTCTCTATGCGGATATTCTGAATGTGACCAATATTCCTGACGATGGTACAGCGAACTTTTTTCTTCAGCTGATGAACAATGTCAATGATGCACTGAAAGCTCCGCTGTATTTCCGTGAGCTGTTGTTCCGCATTCTGCATAAGTGCGAGCAGTATGACGATGTGCAGAAATGGTTTGCTGAATGTGTGCTGACGGAAACAGAACTGTTTCGCAGGAGCTATCAGATGGAATACATCAATCATCCGATCGGTTCAGCGGAAATGCGGCTATCGGAAACCTATTTCTTCAATCGGTTTGATGATTACTACGCATTTATGCTCCTGCACTTCACACAACTTGGTAAGCCGATACGCAGCTGTCAGTGCTGCGGCAGATTCTTTGTTCCGAAAACGAAAAAAATCACCCTGTACTGTGACAGAGTGATTACGTCGGACGGAAAGACTTGCAAACAGGTCGCACCGAAGCTTATGCAGAAATTGAAAAAACAGCAGGACACACTGCTTGCGGAATATGACCGTGTGAAAAACCGCAATTATAAGCGGTTTGAGCGTGGTGAATGGAAGCTTCCGGGGGAAGAGACAGAAAAGGATATGTCTTTTGAACAGTATACTGCATGGCTGATACAGGCTCAGGCGGCTCGGAGAGCTTATCTTTGTGGGGAGATTTCAGGGGAAGAGTTTGCAAGCGGATTATATGATATTGAATAAATTCCTGTTTTCTTTTCTCAACCCAAATAAAAATGATGCTCTTTGATAGAGCATCATCTAATCGTATAAAGAACACTGTGCGGTTTGTTGTTCTACGAATCTACTTTTTCACTTTACAAGGCTTATCGCCTTCGCAACGTGCACTACGACAAGCACGGCAATATGACTGTGGTATAACTTTTCCGTCGGCCATTGTTCTATAGCCGAACAGTCTTTCTATTTCTTCGCTTCCTTCTGCTTTTTTCTGACAACAGGGACATTCTGCATGGTTATCATCATACGGCATCGTATTCAGCCTCCTTTCAACGTATTGACATATATCAAAACAAAGACTAATTCTAACAAAACGCACAGTGCTCTTTTTTAGAGCTTTTATTAGGAGTGTTCTACTCATTTATCAATCCGACAATCCACTCAATCCATCCCCTAATGGTTGAAGCACGCCTTTTGAAAGTTTCATCACTTTCTACTTTATAAAGAGCCGCCTGTTTCATAAGCAAAATTATTTCATCAGTTGATGGCATAACACCAGTTTCAAAATATTTCTTTAAAACATCGACAAAAACCTTATGGCGCAAAATTTGATAGCAGAAGTCTAATTGGCGCTGTTTGTATCCCTTCCGTAAAATGCTTTTGGCTCTTGCCGTGAGATTATAAACTGGAGTACCATTCTCCTTGCTTTTCTCAACTAATCCAAGATAACGTGCTGCATCAGTATAATAGTTCGTTTGTCTAGCATTAAATGCATAATTCTCGGTTACCTGATCCCTATTCATAGAACTCTCGTCAAGTAATTCACATAGATTGATAACTCTTTTGAAACTATCAGCCTGTGGAAATGAAATTTCAGGTTCTGGTACAATAAACGCGCTTTGCAAAACATCTTGAATATCTTCGATTGTTATTGTGGTATCCTCAATTGTGTAATTGCGCTGTTTAACAAGCACCAAAGAACCATAATCCTTCGGATTCTCAAATTTGTATTGGTATAAATAATAAATTCCATTTGAATAAACAAGAAAAATAGGCTTCACTTCTTTTTCAACTTGACTTCGCCATGTTCGATACGGATAGTAAAGTTGCCGAACTAAAAAATCTTCTGATAAATCTCGTTTCGCCTCAAATAATGACAGATATCGAATGCCTTCATACCCAGCATCGATCTCGATTTGAGAGTTGGTGATATTTAAATCTATATACTTTTTAGTATGCGAATTCATAATCTGAAAGCCAAACATACCAGAACTCATTCTCCCAGAAACAGTCGGGATAATCTGTTCATCTTCAGTAAAATCCTCAATAATTCCTGTAGCGATTGCGCAATTCAAAGCAATAGCTTCACTGGTAATGTTGTTGCAATCTAAACTTTGAATATGTGCGGGCAACGAAACTCTGGTTATAGTTGTATCTGCACTTTCAAATTTATGGTATGCTTGAAAATGAGAAATTACATAATCACCTCTTGTTATTGGGAGAATAGAAAGTCCGTTGCTGGCAAAAATCTTTGGTAGGTTAATAGTATGATCAAATTTCGCCATAAGACGAGGTTCTCTAAATTCTTTGATTTGTGCAGCAGAAATCTGATGCCTACCATGCATATCAATTTGATTGAGAATATCGTACTTTATGAATAATTCTTCCCATGCTTTATCATTAAGACTTTTAGGTTCACTCATAATTTCTTACCACCACCTCATCAACATCGCCTCTTTTACTCGCAACAGAATTGATTGCTCGTTTTGCCTGAACAATTGTGATGTTGTATGCAGCATACTGCTCGCGGATAAATGGTGTTGACGAATTAGAAAGCATAAATTTTATTCCACGTTTAGTTAATTCGTCACAGCATTCACGAAGTCGAATCTGATCGTCCTGAGTGAATCCACCTCTTGAATATCCAGTAAAATTTGATGTAGCAGATATAGGATCATACGGTGGATCAAGATATACAAAAGCCCCTTTAGGCAATGAACTCAATACTTCAGCATAATCTGTTGACGAAAAATGAATGGTGGCAGAATTAAAATATGAACTAACAGCTCTAAGTACAGGGGCGTTTATAATATTAGGATTCTTATAGCTACCAAACGGGCTATTAAATTCTCCAGCATTATTCACCCGATAAAGACCATTATAGCAAGTCTTGTTTAGATAAATAATTCTTGCTGCACGTTCAATATCTGTCAATGATTCGTACTTTGCTTTGTCCCTGTCCCAATCTCTGACTGAATAGAAAAAATCAGCCTCATTTTTGTACTCAGCTAATGCTGTGATAAGAGACTCTACATCATTTTTTATTACTGTATATACAAGAATTAAATCGCTGTTTATATCATTCACAAAAGCAATCTTAGGCTGCATATGAAACAACATAGCACCACCGCCAACAAACGGTTCGCAGTATGTAGTTACTCTCTTCGGCAACAGCGGAGTTAGCGTGTCCAAAAGTTGCCTTTTACCTCCTACCCACTTCAAAACAGGTGTGACCAACTTGTTTTTTTTCATGCTATTCCGTCTCCTTTTAAGCACAACTTCTCATTTAATATTATACTACACAAAGCGCAAAAAGTCAACTCGCAATTTTATAAAGTTACACTGCATAGGTGATTCAAGCGTAAATCCAATTGCTATAATACCCCCCGTGCAAAATCGTATTGATTCTGCACGGGGTTTCGTGTCCTATTCGGTTGGTTGTTGATTCTCCGATAAGAGTATCAGCCCTTTTGCGGGAGTTTTTCTTTTTCCTCCACATTTTAGAAGCGAAAATGCATTTGTGCATTTTCACATGAGATTTTTCAGAGTCTTTGTACAAATATGAAAAACCACGGAATACTGACATCAACAAACGGCGAATGATAGCCATCGGCAGACTGCCATGTCACAAAAACATATCGAAAATCTTGTATACTTCGACGGAATATAAATGTTTCGTTTTGCGCCCTGTTTATATATTATGTTCAAATCCGATCTGAATCTTATGTGAAGAACCAACAGATTTCAGCCATATCACTTGACAGACGACCCTCATACCAAAATATAGATTCGGCGATATGAACATTGCGGCGAAACGCATTTCAGGCTATACTGAAAATAACAAATGTTCAGAGAGGCAAACATGAAATATCACAATTCCATACAGTTTGAAGCAAGCGGGCGATATGCGCTGTTCACCGATCCGCTGACGAGAGCAGGCGGAGAAAAATGCTCACTTCCGGTTCCCACCTATGAAGCGTTGAAAGGAATAGTCTCCGCCATCTACTGGCAGCCAC
Source organism: Oscillospiraceae bacterium (assembly GCA_045531575.1). Classification (GTDB taxonomy): domain Bacteria; phylum Bacillota; class Clostridia; order Oscillospirales; family Ruminococcaceae; genus CAG-115. The sequence continues at coordinate 4,279 of JAZSEG010000088.1, forward strand.
AGATAAATTGGATAATAGATCGTGTGCGTATTCTTGAACCCATACGCACCGAATCCCGTTCCGTTCTGAGACGAAAATACAACAGGCGAGGCTACGACATGTCGATATATACCTATCTCACAAACGTGCGTTATCGCATACAAGCGCATTTTGTACCATCAAGCACCTGTGGCAGCTTTACCGAAAGCGATGAACACAAGCACTACCGCATGGCGCTGCGCATGCTGGAACGCGGCGGCAGACGCAATATCTTTCTTGGCACTGCTGATTGTCCGTGCAGCATTACTACATGCGAATTTGAATCAGATAACGGCTTTTATGACGATTCCTGCGATGATATAGGTCTCATGTTCCACAGCTTCTCTTATTCCGACGATACGCCTGATTCTGTTGCATATTTCCGATGCCGCATGGACAACGGAGTGATACGATTCCCGTTGCCGCAGGAATGCACGCTTATCCAGAAACTTAACACTGAAGGAGAGCTTACCGATGCACTGGTTTGAGCATCTGGCGTCTTTGCACAGCGATATTGATACACCGATATATCACATGACAGCGTATACAGATATCGAGATAAAGCTTGATATAAACGGAAAGCTGACGGGTGTCTCATCCGAAAGGCTGCGGACCGTTATTCCTGCAACCGAAAGCTCTATGGTACGCACATATATGGTAGCACCGCATTGCCTTTCGGATAGGCTGAAGTATCTGGCAGCAGGAATCTCAGAACCTCATCATTCGGCTTATCTCAGGCAGCTGAACAAATGGGCGGATTCGAACTATTCCACAGCACGGCTGTGCGCAGTAAGGAACTACATAGAGAGCGGAACGCTTCTAGAGGATGTACCGTCTCAGCAAGCCGATCCTGCCACATTCGTCCGCTTTACAGTAGACGGAATTCATCTGTGGGAAGACAAAGAACTCATTACCGCTCATATCCAACACATGCAGGACAAAAACTCCTCTACGGGGTTGTGCTGCCTTACAGGAGAATACACAGCGCTTGCAGACTCTCATCCAAAGCATATTCTCCCTGCAGCCGATACCGCAAAGCTCATCTCAGCCGAAAGCGAAAATCTGGCACAAGGCACTGTCAGGGGCGGCTTCTCCATAGGAAAAGAAGCGGCGTGCAAGGCTCATGCGGTACTTAAACGAATATTGTCGGAATGCGGAATCACTATCGGCATCAGAACATTCGCCGCATGGGACGACCTCGGCACCGCAATAAAGCTTCCCATAAACGGACAGGTAACAGACTACCATGTCGCAGGTAATATAACGGTCATATCTCTTGCCGCTGCAACCAAAGGCAGGATATCTGTAACTTTCCTGCGCCGTATGCCGTATGAGATATTCAGAGAACGCTTGCACAAATGGGACAGACTCTCCCTCACTATGCGCACCATATCTGACGCCGCATTCGGCAGGCGATTCGGCAAGAAATACATATCCCCCGAAGGGGTATATAGCCAGACAGCCGAACGCCTGCTGGGATGTATCCTTGATGATACTCCGATACCGTCGGATATCATTCGTGCAACGCAGAAGCGCGACCCCGACATGGCAGAAAAACTATATCGCTATAACGGAGAATACTCATGAAAAAGCTTGAATATAAAATAGATTTTATGGGACTGATCTCAGTCACCAACGCAAACCCGAACGGAGATCCGCTCAACGGCGGCAGGCCACGCATCGACAGCAACGGCTATGGCATAATAACCGACGTCTGCCTGAAACGTAAGCTACGGGACAGGCTGATTGAAAATCACACTGAAATATATGTTAGTCCGCCTATGTTCGATGCCGACACGCTGGATAAGCGAGCCTCCGCCATACCGCTTGTATCAAAAAGAAAGTTTATTAACCTTGCCTGTAAAAAATGGTTTGATGTGCGTGCGTTCGGACAGGTGTTCTCTAATTACGGCCGACGTGGCAGCATAGGCGTACACGGACCTGTTTCCATACATCCCGCATTTAGTGTTGATCCTGTTGAGATCGAAGAATACTCCATCACAAGATGCATAAACAGTATCACCAAAAAAGGAAAAGCAGTTGATACTCTGGGCTTCCGAAGCTATATCCGTTATGGTCTGTATGTAATGAAAGGCTCGGTATGTGCAGGACTTGCCGAAAAGACAGGATTCTCGGAAAACGACGCCATAATGCTCCGCAACGTCATCCGCAATATATTCAATAACGACGGCAGCTCAGCACGCCCCGAAGGCAGCATGGTGCTGGAACGTCTGTACTGGTGGAATCACCACACATTTTACGGAGAATATCCGTCCTCGTTGGTGTTCGATACGATCCGCATACAAAAGAACGAAGGAGTAATCACACCCTCCTGTTTCTCAGACTACACCATATTCGAGGAACCGCTACCGGGGCTTTCCCCGAGAATGTTTGCCAATGTCGTTCCCGATATACTGACGGAACGTGGATCACAATAAGTTTTGCACAGACAGAAGGGCGCAGGGGAAACTCTGCGCCCTTCGCCCGTGTTGACAAATAATGAGATTTGTGCTACAATTTATTCGGGGACGGCACCCACAACAAAAAACAGCATACAACAGCGTTTCGCACCGAGGGGAGGACACCCATGACAAAAAACGACGCACAGGCGAAACAAACAGTCCGCATCTATTCGGCGGACGGAGAAGCGATAGGCACCACCTACCCCAAACGGGCAAGGGGGCTTGTCAGAAACGGTCGGGCACGATATGTGAACGACTCCGATATTCGTCTGATCGTGTCCGATGTAACACAGATTACGGAGGAAACCGAGATGGATAACAATATCACAACAAACACCCCTGCAGCACAGACATCCGAGCCGATAAACAGGCTTTACTTTTCCGCAAGGGAATGGAGCTTCAACAAGGAATGCAGCGACAACGTCGGCAGCCGCTCTTTCATGCAAGGACCGGACGGCATCATAAACGAAGCGTACATGATCGGCGACTGGGGCTGGCGCTGGACAGAGATAGTATCAAAAACTCTTCTGCTCCCCAAGAACACTCTGCATACCTTTACATTCTGGCTCAACGGCGGCGAGAACGACAACAACGATGAGACCTGCCGCTTCGAAGTGATATACAACAACGATCACGAAAGCCGCTACACCTATAATCTAAACCGCAATTTCATAAAGCCGCTGAAAAGGGTAAACGGCTGGGAGCTGTATGAGATACCGTTCCGCACGGGCGATAATGAGTACACCCAGCTGAAATTCGCAGCGCAGAGAGCTTACATGACAGTGCTGACAGCAAAGGACGCTTCAGAGTACGCAGATCTTGCAGACACTGTAGATCCGTATGAGCAGTATCGTCCGCAGAGACACAACATCGTGTTCAACGACGGATGGCCTACCAACAAGCATTACAGCACTATGCACCTTCAGGGAATGTATGGTCAGCAGCAAACCGCTGCACAGGCAAATACGCCTCAGAATACTAACGTTCAGCAGAATATCGCCGACGCTTATCAGCAGAGTTTCGGCAACTCGATGGCAGATGTAATCGCTTCGGTAGCAGGCGTTCAGAGTGGCTTGGATTCACTAAACCAGTTCGATTTTGCGGAGCTTCGTGAGTCACTGAAAAGCTCTCTCGCAGGCAACCCGCATCTCTCCGCAGATGATGTGGAAGAGCTGATTGAAAACGCCATGCAAAGTGCCGAAGAAAGCATCGCCGATGCGATTGAAACACTTTCAGACACACTCATGGAACTGAATGATTCTCTGCGTGAGATGCAGGAGTAATATCCATCACAACAAAATAGCAAGATCCCATACAGAAAGCTGTATGGGATCGTTTTTTATGTTTTCATCGCCCTCATCGCATTGAGGATAGCGATGACCGATACTCCGACATCCGCAAACACCGCCGCCCACATATTCGCAAAGCCAAGTGCCGAAAGTATCAGCACCAAAACCTTTACGCCAAGAGCAAAAACAATGTTCTGCATTACGATGTTGTGAGTTTTTCTTGCTATCTTCACCGCCACGGGAAGCTTTTCGATGTTGTCGTTCATCAGAACGATATCTGCTGCTTCGATTGCCGCATCCGAGCCTAGACCACCCATGGCGATTCCCACATCCGCCCTTGCAAGAGCAGGAGCATCGTTCATGCCGTCTCCGACAAATACCAGTGAAGCGTTTTCACCCTTTGCTTCGTACAGTTCCTCTACCAGAGCCACCTTGCCATCGGGAAGAAGTTCTGTATGCACCTCGTCGATACCGATGGTCTTTGCCACAGTCTCGCCCGTGAGCTTTCTGTCGCCTGTCAGCATAACGGTCTTAGCTCCGCACAGCTTTTTCAGCTCAGACACCGCCGACTCCGCACCACTCTTTATCTCATCGGATATGATAAGGTATCCTGCGTACCTGCCATCCACTGCGCAGTGAACAGCCGTGCCTGCGCTTTCGGGCGAAATACACTCCGCACCGCACTGCCTCATAAGTCGCTCGTTACCGACACAGACCTCTCTTCCGTCCACCAACGCCCGCACACCGAGGCCTGCAAGCTCCTCTGCATTTTCAGCATTGGAAGCATCCTTTGCAGCTCTCACTATAGACGCCGCAATAGGGTGTGTGGAGAATTTCTCCGCAGCTGCGCAGATATTCAGTAATTCGCCCTCCGTCATGCCAACAGGATGCGTTTCAGTAACCGCAAAGCTGCCCTTAGTAAGAGTTCCCGTCTTATCAAACACGAACACCTGCGCCCTGTTCAGCGCTTCAAGGAAATTCGCACCCTTCACCATGATTCCATGCTTCGAAGCTCCGCCGATGCCACCGAAATATGAAAGCGGTACTGAAATAACAAGTGCACAAGGACAGGATACAACAAGGAATGTCAGCGCTCTGTATACCCATACGCTCCATTCAGGCGCATTACCCAGAAGCAGCATGACCAGCGGCGGAATTACAGCAAGCGCAGCGGCTGCAATAACCACAACAGGTGTATATACTCTGGCAAATTTCGTGATAAAATTCTCGGTCTTAGCCTTGTTTTCGCTGGAATTCTCTACAAGGTCGAGTATCCTTGCAACAGTAGAATCAGAATAGGGTCTGCTTACTCTTACACGAAGAAGTCCCGTTGTATTGAGGCATCCGCTGATGACCTCGTCACCCTCTGCCACATCGCGCAGAGCGCTCTCGCCTGTTAGCGCAGCAGTATTCAGTCCCGAGCGTCCCGATACAACAACGCCGTCCAACGGAATACGTTCACCGGGGCGGATGACGATAATGTCACTGCACTGCACATCCTCGGGATCGACCTCCTCCACCTCTCCGTCACGCTCCAAGTTCGCATACTCAGGGTTGATATCCACCATTTCTGCAATAGAGCGGCGGGACTTTCCCACAGCCACAGACTCGAACAGATCTCCCACACGGTAAAACAGCATCACCGCTGCGCCTTCCATATATTCGCCTATTATCATAGCGCCGACAGAGGCGATCGTCATAAGGAAATTCTCATCGAACACCTGACCGTGAATTATATTCCTGAGCGCCTTCCATATTACATCCCAACCCAGCAGGATATAAGCCGCCCCGAAAAAACACAGCTGTACGAGCCAAGCCATCTCCAAGCTTTCGGACATCAACGCCGTAGCGACGATTCCTGCCACAAAGATCACCGCAGCCACAATGATCCTTATCAGCATTTTCTTTTGTTTAGCTGTCATGTTTTGTCCTCACATCTTTATCCTACAGTCAGGTTCAATTTTCTTTATGCAGTCCGCAGCCTTTTTAAGTATCTCGTCGAAGCATTCGTCATCTGCATCAAGAGTCAGCTTCTGCGCCATGAAATTCACGCTGACGGACTTTACTCCCTCCAGCTTCTCAATAGCAGCCTGCATTTTTGCAGCGCAGTTTGCGCATTCCAGATCAATAAGCTTGAATGATTTTTTCATGATATGTTCCTCTCTCAATCTTTCTTAATAACAGCAAAGCAGCAAGGCACCATGCCCTCTATCAGCCTCGCCTTTACTCTGCCCACATTGCACTCCTCCAGCATAGCACGATAGGATGTGGGAGTGAAATTCTGCTCCTGCCTGAAGCCCAGCTTCTTGTAAAGCTTTATCGCTGCGGAATCCCTGATATTCGTATATGTGGGAAGTATCAGCAATCCGCCTCGCTTAGTAACTCTCGCAAGCTCCCGAACAGCAGCCTGCGGATCGGTAAGCAGGTGCAGCACGTTGCCTGCCATCACAACATCGTAGGTCTCATCCTCATCAATAAGCTCAAATATGTTGCGAGCCTCGAAGCTGATATTGGTGAAGCCGCACTTTTTCGCCTTTGCCCTCGCCTGATCCAGCATAGGAAGCGAAAGATCCGTACACACGACTTCCGTAGCCTTAGGCGCTGCCGCCACCGTCAGAACACCTGTGCCTGCAGCAGTATCCAGCACCCTTGCACCCTCGGGAATAAGCTCTGCAGCCTGCTTCGCCATTCTGCGCTGTACCTTTCCGTTAACGGACTGACCTATATCATACAGCCCTGCAAATCTGTCCCAGAAATCCATGACACCCTCCGTTATTCGTTGATATGTTCAAGACCCATGCGCAGTATCGTCATCACATGGTCATCGGCAAGGGAATAGAACGCCGCTTTTCCCTCTCTGCGTACGCCTACAAGCTTTGCTGTTTTCAGTATCTTCAGCTGATGGGATACCGCAGACATGGTCATTCCCACCACCGTTGCGAGATCGCATACACAAAGCTCTCCGACGCTGAGCGCTGTAAGTATCTTAATACGGGTAGAATCGCCGAAAACCTTGAACAGCTCGGCAAGATCTATGAGAGCATCCTCATCAGGCATTGCCGCCGAGATATCTCCGATGTCGTCGGGATGAGCGTGAAGAAGATCGCATTCGTGCTTTTCGTATTCCATAATTGCCTCCTTTATTTAATTTGCTCACTTGAACAATCATTCAATCGTTTGATTGTATTATACATCCGTTTCACGGATTTGTCAAGGGGTTTTACGAAAAATCTCCCGAGAAATTTCTCGGGAGATAGTCATAATACATATGAATATGGATAAAGCGTTACATTGCCATATTATAGAACTAGTTCGAAATACAGTTCAGCCCGTTCGTTATCATTATACTTTTCATTTTCCTTAAAACCGCTGCTGCGGTACAAATGTTGTGCTGCAGAAAATTGCTTTCTGGTATCTAAACATATTTTATTATATTGTTGCTCTCTCGCATAGTCTATTGCATGGTCTACAAGTACTCTCCCATAGCCTTTGCCTTGATACTCAGGAAGCACAAACATGCGCTTGAGTTCGACCACTTTATTGTCAATGTCGATTATACGCACTGCGACTGTGCCTATCAGATTCTCATTATCAAACAAGCACCAAAAGCAACCGTTTTGCATATAATGCAGTTCAACATCTGCGATATCAGCGTGTCTATCCTTTGGCGAATATGGTATACCAACAGCCGAAAAACACTTTTCAAAAAATACTCCAACCGCTTGCTGCATATCAGCTTTAAAAGCTAAAATATCCATTGATATACCTCCATCATTTTGATTTGTTGTCACGTTACGAAAAAATCTTTTCATTCGCATGAGCATAATAAACGACCTCAGGATGATAGCTCATAACAAGCTCCCAATCTCGTTCAAGCGCTAAATTGCCTTCATACCCATCGAGATAATCGACAGGCTCCAGATCTCCTACAAAGCAATAGCCGTTATCCAACATTACAGATATGCTGTCACCGCTATGGCTCGGAGTTGATATGATCTCCCCCTCTATTCCGATACCACGGAGAAAATCTCTGCTATCCTCGCATTTAAGGAGAATCGCTTCTTCCTCTTTGATCGGCGCATAATCCAGACGCTTATCTCTGCGGAATATCTCATCGGGAAAATGAACACATTGACTCTGCGTGTCTATCAAAAGCAGATCTACTCCCTGATTCATCAACTCGCTCACCAGACCTATATGATCGGGGTGATAGTGCGTAGCCAGCACATAAGTGATATCTTTCACTTCAATATTATGCTTTTTTATCTCTTTATAAAACAACGGCAAGGTTCCTGCATAATCCGTATCAATGAGGATATTTCCTTTTGTGCCTTGAATTAAAAATGTGTTTGTGTTCCCGTATTTCAGTTTTTTAACCACAATATCCTCAACCATATTACACACCAAATATCACATAGCTGCCCTTATCGGCAGATGACGGAATGTAATCACTTTTCATAAGTTCCGGACGATTTTCGATATATGCTTTCAGTATCTCCCTGCTCATGTTGGTAATATCCTCACGCATCACAGCTTCCTCGGGCGACAGCAGAAGCACCTCGCTATTCTCATAGCCATCCGATCTCGGCTCCCCCAAAATATGCTCCATCGCAAATACTGCGCACCACTGATTTGTTTTGAACTGCATGGAGATCAAAGCTCGCACCTTTGCTTCTACGCCTGTTTCTTCAAATATCTCACGCTCTGCGGCAGTGGTTGCAAGCTCGTTCTCCTGAACATAGCCGCCCGGAAGCAATATTCTGTCCTTTGCCGCTCCGTATGTGTGACGAACGAGAAGCACCTTTCCGTCTATCTCCACCAATCCGCACACAGTATAGAATTTATTATTCATAATTACGCTCCTATTAAACTCAACTCAGATTCTCAGGGCCGAACGAGTTCGGCAGCAGCTTAGCAAGAGTTGTTTCATCATAGTCGCTCTCACTCTTGCACACGACGACCGCCATTTCCTCGGGAACACTAAACTCCCTCAGCACCTGCCTGCACACACCACATGGATATGCGTAATCCGTTGCCTGCTCCCTGTCCTTACCTCCTGCAATTGCGATAGCTACAAAGCGCTGCTTTCCCTCGCTTACCGCTTTGAAAACAGCCGTGCGCTCAGCACAGTTGGTTGCTCCATAAGAGGCGTTCTCCACGTTGCAGCCTGTAACGATCGTGCCATCATCGCAGAGCAGTGCCGCTCCGACAAAATATCCCGAATATGGCGCATATGAGTTTTTCCTTGCTTCCAGCGCTGCGTTTATCAACTTGTTGCGGCTTTCAATATCAAGCATGGCTTTTCTCCTTTGAGTGAACTTTATCTAATTATACCCCCTGACAGCTGCAAAATCAAGCATATTTTGTCCGCAGCTGATATAAAATTGTACTGGTACAAAGGAGGTATACATGAAAAAGCTACTATGTTTTATAATATGCCTGTCAATAACTCTTCTGCTCCCACTCTGTCCTGCAAGGGCAGAAAGTTCTGCTAAAGCGTCTATCCTGATAGAGGCCTCCACCATGCAGGTACTGACCTCATCCAACCCCGATGAAAAGCTGCCGATGGCGTCCGTCACAAAGACTATGTCACTGCTGTTGTGGGCAGAGATGTTGGCGGAAGGCTCGCTCACCCTTGAGGAGACCGTCAAAGCCTCCTCCGCTGTGCAGGAGACAGACGGCTCGATAATCTGGCTGACACCCGGCGAGGAAATGACTGTCGCAGAGCTGCTGGAAGCGGTCATCATAGCCTCCGCAAACGATGCCTGTGTTGCTCTCGCAGAACACACCGCAGGCAGCGAAGCGCAGTTCGTGAAGCGGATGAATCTTCGTGCAAAG
>JAZSEG010000239.1:0-20222 GCA_045531575.1 Oscillospiraceae bacterium
CGTCTGATAAAGCCCATGGGCATCAAGGTATCCCGACTTGCTTACGGTCTGCCTGCAGGCTCTGCACTGGAGTTTGCGGATGACGTGACTCTCCAGAAAGCTCTCGAAAACCGCAACGAAATATGACGAATAAACCTCATATCTCCGTGCGCAGCATGGTATTCATCGCTATAATGGCTGCGATACTTTGCATAGCTGCGCCGTTCAGCCTGCCGATACCATCGGCAGTGCCGCTGTCCCTTGCCACATTTGTGATATATCTTATCGGTGCGCTGCTCGGGTGGAAAAAGGGCTGCGCAGCAGTTGGCGTGTATATCCTGCTCGGTATGGTGGGATTGCCTGTTTTTTCAGGCTTTTTAGGAGGATTCGCAAGAATCGCAGGCGTTACGGGCGGCTATATCATCGGCTATATCCCCTGCGTTTTCCTGACAGGCTTTTTTACCGAGCTTACAGGCGGAAAGCTCCGTGGCATGGTCACAGGAATGACCCTCGGCACACTGGCGCTGTATGTATTTGGAACAGTATGGTTTATGCTGTTCACTGATTCGGGACTTACTGTGGCACTGGCAGGCTGTGTTATGCCTTTTCTGCCATCAGATGTGCTGAAAATAGTTGCGGCAAGTGCATTGGCTGTGCCGCTCAGAAACAGATTGCAGCCTGTTATAAGCAGAAAATAAATACTACAAGTTATAAATATTGATAATTATACAGAAATACCCCCACTTTTGTGGGGGTATCGCTATATCATTCAAGTGAAAAAGTATTGCCTGCAATAGTAATAGATGTAATATCCTCTGTATTGACGGGATAATTGAAAAAGCCTGTGACACGGGTGATTCCATCCTTGTGAGTACTGCCTACAACACAGTTATTCTCATACTGCTTATCACTGCCCTCAAAGGTATAGCTTATATCTGCTTTATGTCTGTGTATCCATGTATAATCTTTATCGCTGACAATATTATACTCTATCCCAAAGGTGGAAAGCACGATATTCCTGATGATGTGTTCATGACCGCCAAAGCTTATCGGCTCGTTAAGCTCTATCACACGGACATCATTGGAAACATCAAAATCTATAGGAATTGTGATGGGTTCAATATCCTTGTACCGCATTCCATCCTTGTATATAAACTCCAATGTGAGTGTTTTTCCTTCGATCGTATCAAAATCATCATTGGGCAGAAACTTCCCCATAGAATAGCAATAAATCACATCATCGGTCGACTCTCCTGAGATCTCTGCCGTTCCATCTGATATGACCCCGTTCGAAGTGCCAACATTCAAAATCTCCCCATCTACATCAAAAATGCCGTGTACTTCACTGTAATCGAATCCCTCTGTGGGTATCATCTCATACAACACATACGCTGTCAGATCGTCTGCGGCAATGCCGATAACATTGATTTTGAAATCACCGTAATCACGGACGATACCAAGCTCCTTGCCCATCTCGGAAAAATCTATCACTGACCGATATTCATCTATCCTGACAAGCTCAGCCTTTGAGTCGAACAACTGCTGAAATAATCCTGTTGTCAGACCCAGCCCCGTAGCCGCTGCCGTAGCGCCCCCCACCAGCAGCACCACCGCTGCCGCTGCGATAACGGCAGGCTTTCTGAATGCTCTGTGCTTCGGCTTCTCCTGCGACGCTTTTATTACTCGTGCCGTCATATCCTCAGAGGATATGCTCATTCTCTGTTCATCGTAATATTCCTTTAAATTCATAATGCAACCGCCTTTCATTCCTCGCCCAGATATTGCTTCAGCTTTTCCCGTCCACGCATAAGCCTTGCCTTGACATTCGGCTCGCTTATCCGCAGCAGCCTTGCTATCTCCCGAACGCTGTATCCCTCGTAATAGCGCAGATATATCACCGCCGAATACTTTCCGTCAAGCTCGTCCATTGCCGCTGACAAACCATTATCCTCAGCGGTCTCTGTCGGGATATCCTCGCTCAATTCCATCCTGCGCGAAAACCACGCCGAGCTTACCATGTTCTTTGCTAGGTTTACCGCCACACGGATGAGCCACGCCTTGATATGCTCCTCGCTGTCAAAGCTCTTGTCTGACTTCAGCAGCTTCACAAAGGTATCCTGCACGATATCCTCGCTGTCCGCACGGTTTCGGATATAGCTGTACGCCACTCTGTAAACAGTATCACCGTAGCTTTTTATGTATTGATTGAGCTGATCGTTGTCCATTTTTTCACCTCATAAAAGCGCTTTCACTGATAATACAATTCAGAATGCCGTTTGGTTACATTTCTTTAATATACCCACAGTATTAAAAGCAATAAATTATACACAAGCCACTCGTTATCCGCGATACAGCAAGTAATATAGAGCAAAAATATCCTCGCTGTATATAGCGAGGATATCCCATTTATTAAGGTTCAGCACTTTTGTGCTTGATGCAGGTAACGGCAAGCATCACCGCTCCGTATATGAATACAGGGATGCTGATAAGCTGCGACGTGGAGAGCGAAAACAGAAAACCACGATATGTGTCGCCTCTGAAATACTCCAGCACGAAACGCAGTATCGGGTAGATGATGAAATAAAGGTATATGAGCCTGTAGCGGAGCATCCCACGCTTATACAGATAATACAAAAGCAGGAACAAAAGCAGATTTCCCGCCGCCTCCACCAGCTGCACAGGGAATCTGCACACGCCGTTTGCCGCCTCGATGAGAGAATACTTATAGACAAAACCGATCTCGCTCTCTGCACCATAACAACAGCCTGACAGAAAGCAGCCTATCCGCCCGAACATGTGAAAGAACGGAATGAAAAGCGCTCCTTCATCAATATAGTGACGGATGTCTGCCTTTTTGACTCTGAAATAGATAAGAAAGGCGATATAGCTGCCGATAAGTCCGCCATAGAACACATTTCCCGAAAAGTACAACATCAGTATCCTGAAAAAGCCATCACCATTCTGTATACTGTTGATTATCCCTTCGATGTTCGTGATAGCATAAAGAAGATGTCCTCCTGCTAAAAGTCCCACTCCTGACCATAGAAGCGCAACCAGCAGTTCCATCTTGTCATCCTCTTTTTTAAACCTGCTTATCGAAAAGCAGCCTGCGGCAAATATGCCTATCAGCGTCATTATCATATAGGCGCTGATCGTCTTATTTCCAAGAGTGATATTAGGTATCATGTTTCCTCTTTACAAAAAAATAAAGGCCGAACGCCGTTAAGCATTCGACCTTCATTACGATTATTACTGGAATGCACCTGCAGCTGCACCGATACCTACACAAACGATAGCGCAGATAACGCCTGCCAGACCGAATACAGTACCGATAATGCCGAGTACCAGACCTGCTGTAGCAAGACCCTTACCGTTGCCTGTCATCTCTGCATTCTTTCTGCCCTTAACACCGAGTACGATACCTACGATCGCTAAAACGAGTGTGAAGTAGCATACTACAGGGATCCAGGAACCAACGATACCTAAGATACCGCAGATGAGTGCGCCGATAGCCAAACCATTAGACTGATTTCCCATTTTATTTTCCTCCTGATTAAGTAAAAATCCGGGGCAAATGCCCCGAACGACATGTATAAGCATATACAAATCGTTTCGCATATTCATAATACACATAATCTGCATATTATGTATAACAATTATAGCATAGAATTTTTCATATGTCAACATTATTTGCCATAAAAATACAATATCCGACAGTTCGTTCATCAGAAACCCTAAAACAACTATGCCGACTGCATATACAGTCGGCATTTATTATGCAGCTTATCTTCCTACAGCAACAGCGATCACACTGATATCATCCTCCCGTCCGTTTTCTGCAGAACGAGCGGTGCGTGCAATCCTCTCTGAAAGCTCCTTCGGGTCACATCTTACAGAAAGCTCTCGGCTGAGCCACTCCTCATCCACCAAAGCGCCGTCCGTGGTCATGATGATGACATCTCCATTGCCCACGGTGAATCGCTGTGCAGGCACAGTAAGCCTTCCGCCTGTACCCGCAGGAGGCGAAGCCAACGACGCCCGCACCAGCCTGTCGGCACACTTGATATATGTCGTAGATGCGCCAGCCTTGAACACCATGCACTCTCCAGTATTAAGATCTATGCGGCAGATATCCAGTGTGGCAAAGCTCTCGTCGGCGGACTTTACCAAAAGCGAGGTGTTCACCGTTTCAAGCGCTGCGCTCAGTGATATTCCGCTCTTCAGCAGCTTTGATATCATAGAGCATGCCAGCGCAGAATCTATCCTTGCACGGCTGCCGCTTCCCATGCCGTCAGACAGGATGATATACAGCTGCCCTGACGGATCTGTGAAGCTGTCATAGCAATCGCCGCACACTCTGTTTTTGCCCTTGCAAAGCTGAAACACGCCGATCTCAGCGGAATATTGAGTGCGCTCTGTAGCAGTGACACGGATCCTCCCGCCGCTGCCGCTGACCTCGGGAAGCTCCAGTTCAGTGCCGAGAGCGTTTATCAGCAGCTCACCAAGGAATTCCTTATCCGTCTTAAGCTCGCCGCTGCCGTAAGCCTCCAGCAGCAAACGCCCTCTTCTGTCGTGACTGATAAAGGCGTTAGGAGTTTTCAGGCCGCAGTCTGCAAGAGCTTTTTCCACACGTTTTTCTGCAGTGCGGTTCTTTCCCACTCCCCTGCCTGCCGAGTATCCCATATCCTCCAGTATATCATGCACCGAGGCAAGCTGCTCTGTGTAGATGCGGCGAAGCTCCCTTATACGACGCTCGTCTGCCGCAACATTGAGATACTGCGAATAAGCATCGTTCACTGCCTTGATGACTGCCGCTCTGCCTGTACACTCCTCTGCTGCAAGCGGAGACATCGACTGCTCTGTAAGCACATTTCCGCTACGCACAAGTTTCACAAGGCGAATGAACTCGCCTTTGAATAGATCGTATTTCTGACCCCAGCACACCATATTATTCGGGCAATTCTTGCAGGCTCTGTCAGCCGCATCGTCACATATCTGCTCAAAAGACGCTGAATACCGCCGATCCAGAGTATCGGCAGCAGCATTCAATCCGGTGCTTACTCCTGCAATAGCATCTGCGGCAAAACACAGACGTTCCCTCAGCATCATCGCCACGGTCTTGTCCGATATCTCCGCCTCCGTCGTTCCAAACCGTTCAAACGGCAGGAATATGAACAGCACTGCCGCTGCCGCCATCTCTGCAAAAACTGCCCAAGGCTGCGCCATCGTGCCTGATATCAGCAATCCTACGCTGCCGAAAAAAAGGAACCCAAGTCCCCTTGTGAGTTTGCCATACTTTGTCAGGCAACCACTTAACACTGCGCCAAGCACCATGGCAGCGGCTGCCCTGCCTGCTTCGGGATCTGCGGCACATATACCAAATACGGCAGGAATTCCCGTCACTGCCGCAGCAGTAAGCCCTCGCCTTGCGGTAAGCGTTATGACCATCAACGCAGCAAGGAGCCTTCCAAAGTTAAACGCCGCATAATCCAATCCTGCAAGAGACATAAATGCCAGTGCACATATGATCGCAGCAAGTGTGCAGTCCCTTGTTTCCGAAACATCAAAGCCTCTGAGCCTGAGCGTTCCTGACATGATATGTACACAGCACGCAAACACTCCCGCAAGCGCCGCCGCAATGAATGTATTAAGCAGCACAGACGGCTCTGTGGCCTCTGCCACCCTCGAAAAGAACACCGCCAGACCCGCTGCAAAAAAGCTGATGATGCCGCCTGCAGTGATATTCCTGACCTCTGGAATAAGTTGCGCAGCCAGTACTATTCCAAGTGCCGCAAGCCTTGTAAGCGCCTCGGGAAAGCCATGCAGAAGTGCACCAAAGGCTGCACCGCCCAGAGCATATACTCTTTGCACACCACCAAGCCCTGCAGCCAGTGCCGCACCTCCCACAGATAATCCCGCTCCGCTGCAGGCGAGCTCCATTACAAGACCGCTCACCGCCCATATTGCGTTCTCCCTGACGAACTCCCAGACTCTCCCCCATACCGTCTCCCGTGTGATAACTTTTTCCGACATATTATACTTCCTTTCTGTTCGGCGTTCACCGCCGTTTCCCCTTTGTATTTACCTATAAATTTTATCATACTGCGGTCTTTAAAACTGTCGGAAACCGCTGTAAAAAAACAGGTATCGGTATAATTTAACGTCAATATCAGGAAATTATAAAAATGTTTTGACAAAACGCTATATTTATGGTACAATAAATTTGTATAGGCGGATATATGCTCCGCAAAAATCTTGAATCTGAAAGGTAAAAATACCATGAACATCGAATTTCAGAAAGCACTGCAGTATATCGACAATGAATCCTATGAAAAGGCTATCGAAAGCCTGAACATTGCTATCTCTCAGGAAGAAGAAGCAGATAACCTTGCATCAGCCACAGAATACAGATGCGTTCTCGGCGAGCTGTATTTCAATCTGAGCATGGATCCTCAGGCAATCGACGAGCTGACAGAAGTAATCCGCTACTGCGACGAGACCAACACACTCTCCAAGCAGCGTGAGATCGCCAGAACATATATCAATGCGATCAACGGCATATTCCCTCAGGAAGTGAACGAGCAGGCAGCGGCTATGGCAAAGGCACAGGCAGCAAAGCGCCCCAAGGATATGCCTATCGTTCCCAAGCCCGTTCAGAACAAGGCATTCATTACAAAGCAGATGAGCAAGAAGCACCGCTGATATCCGGCGGCATTACGAAAGGCGGACACCATGGAAAGACGCGATAAGATAAACTACTATCTCGACATCTCCCAGACAGTTGCCGAAAGAGGCACCTGCCTGCGCCGCAATTTCGGTGCGATAATCGTGCAGAATGACGAGATCATCGCAACCGGCTATAACGGTGCGCCCAGGGGCAGAAAAAACTGCTCCGATATCGGCAGCTGCACCCGTGAAAATCTCGGCATTCCGAAGGGGCAGCGCTATGAGCTTTGCCGCTCCGTCCACGCAGAGGCTAACTGCATAATCAGTGCTCCCCGCACAAGAATGATCGGCGCTACGCTGTATCTTGCGTGCCTTGATGCAAAGACAGGCGAGCTTTTCGGCGATGTGGAACCTTGCTCCATGTGCAAGCGCACCATCATCAACGCAGGCGTTGAAAAAGTGGTAATCCGCACAGGTAAGGATGAATTCCGCACCATGGTCGTAAATGACTGGGTGGTAAACGACGACAGCCTTGCAGGCAGCGAGGGCTATTGACAGATGCAGCTTACCAATATCGGCGTAATAAAGGATCTGTTTGAGCGCCACGGTTTTTCGTTCACCAAATCCCTCGGACAGAATTTTCTTATAAACCCCACTATCTGCCCTAAGATAGCAGAAATGGGTGGCTGCAAGAGCGGCGTTTGTGCGCTTGAGATAGGCACAGGCGTAGGCGTGCTTACTCAGGAGCTTGCAAAGCGCTGCGACAAGGTCGTGGCGGTTGAGATCGATACGGGTCTGAAGCCTATTCTCGAGGAAACGCTTGCGGAATACGACAATGTCGAAGTAGTGTTTGCTGACGTTATGGAGACGGATCTCAGGACGCTTATCGCAGAAAAATTCGGCGACAGCGAGGTCGTAGTGTGTGCGAATCTCCCATACTACATTACTTCGCCCGTAATAATGCGTGTTCTTGAAGAACGCCTGCCTGTGAAGGCTCTCACTGTCATGGTACAGAAGGAAGCAGCGGACAGGATATGCGCAAAACCCGGCACCCGTGACTGCGGTGCGCTTTCCTGCGGAGTCTCCTATTACAGCGAGCCTAAGCTGCTGTTCAAGGTGAACCGTGGAAGCTTCATGCCCTCACCTAATGTGGACAGCGCAGTGATCCGTCTTGATATAAAAGAAAACAACGGTCTTGATGTAAAGGACGAAAAGCTGTTCTTCAGGATCGTCAGGGCAGCGTTCTCCCAGCGCAGGAAGCAGATCATCAATCCGCTCTCAGGCGAGCTCGGCATTGCCAAAGCCGAGCTTGCAGAGCTGTTTGCAGCGGCGTGCATAAAGCAGACCGCCAGAGCCGAGGAGCTTACCTTGAAGGATTATGCCGCACTTTGCGAAAAGATCGGACAGAGGTAAGATATGAAGCGTACTTCAAAGCATATAGTTACAGCGATAATGCTTATCCTGATGTGCGTCAGCATGCTTGTCGGCTGCACCAACGACAGCGTCTTGGGCAGCTGGAAGCTTACAGGATGTGTAACAACTGACGGCAGCGTTATCCCTGCCGAGGAATTCGGCAACATGGAGCTGCGGATAAAAAGCAACGGTGAAGTAATCATCGTGACAGATGACGGACAGCAGACCTCGGCTTGGTTTTACCAAGGCGAGCTGCTGGTGATAGACAGCATGATCTCTCAGCTAGACGGAAACACACTTACGATGCCATTCGCAGACATCGGCACATTGACTTTTAAAAGGAATTAAACTATCAAACCTCCGCTAAAAAAGCGGAGGTTTTTGCTCTTTTGTGCAAAAACTCTTGATTTTTTACATATTATGTGGTATGATATTCTACAACTCAGGGCGAATAAAGACAGGAGGATACATGAAGAAGCTCAGCGAATCCAAAACCGTAAAAAGATTATCAGAAAAATACCACAATTCGAACAGGTCGAGCATTGTCGTATATGTGATAATCCGTGCTATCATCATCGGAATAATGATCCGTCAGACGTTCATCGGGGAATGGCATAATGTTTTCTTGTGCGGATTATCGCTGGTGCTGTTGTTCATACCATTCTTTCTGCGCTCAACATTCAGGATAAATTTTCCGAGCGTTCTGGAAATAGCGGTGTTCATCTTTGTTTTTGCTGCCGAGATATTGGGCGAAATGGCGAACTTCTATTCCCATATTCCATTCTGGGATACTATGCTGCATACCGTAACAGGCTTTCTTGCCGCTGCCGTAGGATTCGGAATGATAGATCTTCTCAACCGCCATTCCAAACGCATCAACATGACGCCGTTGTTTGTGGCGCTGGTATCCTTCTGCTTTTCCATGACAGTGGGAGTAGTGTGGGAATTCGGCGAATACAGCATGGACCGTTTCCTTGGTCTGGACACACAAAAAGACACTATCATTCAGGATATATCCAGCGTAAAGCTTCATCCCGAAGGCAAAAATGAGAAGGTTAAAATAAATGATATCTCCTATACAATTGTATATGACGCCGAAGGCAATCAGCTGGCAGTCATCGAAGGCGGTTATCTCGATATCGGCCTGCGTGACACAATGAAGGATATGTGGGTGAATCTGCTGGGTGCTGTAGCTTTCTCACTGGCAGGCTTTCTTTACATACTCCAGCGAGACAAATTTACCTTTGCCGAAAAGTTCATTATCACTCCGCTGGAAAAAGCACATGCCCATTCGGAGGAACAGGAACAGACAAAATAAATATAGCTCCCATCGCCAAAACGATGGGAGTATTTTGCATATTGACTGGAACAACCGAATATGATATACTTATTAAGGATTTTGACAACAACTTAACAGGAGCAATATATGGATAATATCAGGATAACCGACTTATTTGATCTTTCACACTCTATGGCAGGAGAATATCTTGCAGGCTTCACCTATCCTTGGGAGGCGCTGAAGAGTATCGGTGAGCTTATCATCTCTCTGGGCCAGACTCTCGATACCGAAGAATATGATAACCCCTCTGAAAATGTGTGGATACATAAAACTGCAAAGGTATTCCCTTCTGCATATATCGGAGCGCCCTGCATCATAGGCGCCAATACCGAGGTGCGCCATTGTGCATTCATCCGTGGCAGCGCGCTGGTTGGCGAAAACTGCGTGGTTGGCAATTCTGCAGAGCTTAAAAATGTGATAATATTCGATAACGTGCAGACTCCGCATTACAATTATGTCGGCGACAGCATTCTCGGCTACAAATCCCACATGGGCGCCGGATCTATAACATCTAATGTGAAGTCAGATAAGACCGATATAGTCATAAGATGCAGCAACGACGCCATCACAACAGGTCTTCGAAAGATCGGCGCAATGCTGGGAGATCATGTGGAGGTCGGCTGCAACAGCGTACTGAACCCGGGAACGATCATCGGAAGGAACTCAAACATCTACCCAACCTGCTGTGTAAGGGGCGTTATTCCACCTGACAGCATATACAAAACCAATGGAACTATAGCAAAAAAACACGATTAAAGGTTGTCGCCCCGACTATTTCTAGCCGGGGCGACAGGCGTTGTTATGGCGAATGGAGAATGGTTATCAAAGTATCACTGCGAAATACGCCGCATATGAAAGCAGCATAATAATGCCTGCCCAGCGCTTCAGCTTGTGCTTTCCGATAATGGAACAGAGCATAAGCATTACAGCTGCGGCAATGGCGATAATCACATCAAAGATGAAGTTGCTTGCGAAAGGAATCGGGATTATCAGCGCCGAAATACCACAGATGAACAGGATATTAAAGATGTTACTGCCTACGATATTGCCGATAGCGATATCTGCATTGCCCTTTCTTGCTGCGCTCACGGATGTAAACAGCTCAGGCAGAGAGGTTCCCAGGGCAACAACGGTCAGTCCGATAAAGCGTTCATCCATGCCGAACATCTCAGCGATCTTGCTCGCTGCATCTACAGTAACGTTGCTTCCTAGGATTATCATCGCAAGGCCGACAATTACGAAGATGATGGATTTTGGCAGAGAAAGCTGCTTGATACTCTCATCTTCCTGCTGCGCATTTTTATCCTTCTTTGCCATTATGAAAAGGTATGTAAGGTATGCAGCGAAGAAAACGAGGAATATGATACCATCCAAAAGGCCAAGCTTGCCGTCAAATCCCAAGAGCAGGAGAAGTCCTGTAATAAGGATCATGAAAGGCATCTCGTATTTTACTGTAGATTTTGCCACTGCTATCGGCACCATCACTGATGAGAAGCCAAGAATGATAAAAATGTTAAGAATATTACTGCCAACGATATTGCCGACAGTGATATCCGCATTGCCGCTGAAAGCAGCCGAGATACTTACTGCAGCCTCAGGAGCGCTGGTGCCCATCGCAACAATTGTCAGACCTATAACCAGCTGTGGGATTCCGAAGCGTGCGGCCACCGACGAGGAGCCGTCAACGAACCAGTCGGCGCCCTTTATGAGCAGAACAAAGCCAATTGCCAGAAGTAAGACCTGTAAAAGTAACTGTAAAATGTCCATGATATATACTCCTTATCCGCTTATCTGATATTTTGCGAGATATTCCTTGTACTTTTCAAAGTAATCAGCGCTGTCGTTACGCAACCCTCTGAGTCCTTCGTGCAAGGTCATTTCATTGTGTGCTGCTTCGATTATGCAGCCCGCTATATTGGAACAATGATCCGAAATGCGTTCGAGGTCATGAAGAAGATCAGACCACACGAAACCGACCTCGATAGAGCATTCACCCTTGCTGAGTCTGCGGCTGTGACTGGTGCGAAGCTTTTCCTTCAGTCCGTCAATGACCTGTTCTAGCGGTTCTACGCACAGCGCAGCTTCCATATCATCATCCTCAAATGCCTTTGTGGTGATATCCATGATATCCCTTACAGCAGCAACGAGAATATCCAGCTCTTTTTCAGCCTGATCCGAGAATTTAATATCTTTATCCTTCAGCTCCTGTATCGATTCGGTGATATTGACGCTGTGATCTGATAATCTTTCATAGTCACCAATCATTTTCAGAAGCTTTGCTGACTCAAGCGCATCCGCCTCGCTGATCTTGTGACCGCTGAGCTTCACCAGATATTCACCGATGATGTCCTCATATTTATCAGTTTTATCCTCAAGTTTTCTGACCGCAGCATTTTTAGATGTATCATATTCACAAAGCGCCTGAAGTGCCATTCCGATACCCTCGGTAGCAGCTCTGCCCATTTCGAGTACTATTGTCTTGCACTGGCTGAGAGCCACCGAAGGTGTAGCCAGTAATCTCTCGTCAAGCGTGTTGTTACGCTCAGTAATATCATTATCACGGATAACGGTCATTGCGATCTTTTCCAACAAACCCGCCATAGGCAGAAGCAGACATGTGCACAAAATGTTGAAAACAGAATGTGCGATCGCAATGCCAGACATAGAAGCAGCCTCGCCTAATAGTGCAGGACTGAAAATAAAGTCCACGATGGCGAATACGGTCAGCCAGACAGCTGTGCCTAAAACGTTAAAGGACAAGTGAACAAAAGCCGCTCTCTTTGCGTTTTTATTAGCTCCGACCGATGAAAGCAGAGCTGTTACACAGGTACCTATATTCTGACCCATAATAATCGGAATAGCTGCGCCATAGGTCACACAACCTGTTTCAGCCAGCGCCTGAAGAATACCTACAGAAGCCGAACTGGACTGGATGATACCTGTCAGCACTGCACCCGCCAGAACACCCAGTATGGGGTTTTCAAACATGAGGAACAGATTAGTGAATGCAGGTACATCGGCAAGTCCCGAAACAGCGTCTGACATGGTATCCATGCCAAACATCAGTGTCGCAAAGCCTAACAGGATCAAGCCGTTATCGTGCTTCTTATCGCTCTTGCAGAACATATAGAATACTATTCCTATAAGAGCCAGTATAGGAGTAAACGATGTCGGTTTCAGCAACGCCAGTATAGGATTATCGCTGCTGATGCCACCAAGGCTGAGTATCCAAGCAGTAACCGTCGTGCCGACATTGGCGCCCATTATCACGCTTATCGCCTGCTTAAGCGTCATTATTCCTGAGTTAACAAAACCAACTACCATTACAGTTGTAGCGGAGGAGCTTTGTATCACAGAGGTCACTCCAAGGCCAGTAAAAAATCCCGCCGCCTTGTTTTGGGTAAGCTTTGCAAGCACATTACGAAGCTGTCCGCCTGCCCTTCGCTCCAGTGCCTCGCCCATTATGTTCATACCAAACAAAAACAGACAGAGACCGCCAATCATGGCAAGTGCGTCAAATATAGTCATTAATCTACCTTCCTTTGCACCATTATATTATTCTTTTGTTGGTACATATTGATTATATCATCAGTATAGCAAAGATGCAGCTAAGAACTTAATTGGCAATATCTGATGTAATCTGATATTGGTGCAAAAAAGATATAACAAAAACCTCCCCAATCCGTTCGGAATGGGGAGGCCATTGTTTATTTAAGAGATTACTCGATTTCCGAGCAATAGCTTATCTGAGTGCAGCCTGTGCGGGTGACTCAATATGGATAATTTTTCTCCCAGCCTTATCACAGCGCAGTCCTCATCAGGCTCGGCTGTGCTGTATATGTTTTCTTCGCTGGGGTTAATCGTAACATTCCAAGTGTACTTCCGATTATCCGCAACAACAGAACGGATATGTTCGTTAAGCCTGTCCCTCTGAAATACAGGAGAGGAGCTTTCAAGCATTCTGCCAAGCTGTTTTGCTACCGAAGATATTTCCGAAATACAGCCATTCACAATACTCTCTTGCTCGCTCTGACGTTCTCGCTGTTCGCAGAGCTTTTTTATTTCCCCATTATATTCCGCTTTCATAACCACAAACTCATCTCTTGTGATATTCCCGTCAGCAAACATAGTAATCAGACTTTTCTTGCGTTCTTCGACTTTATCAATCTGACTTTCAATGAAAATAACGCTTTCGGAGCAGTTCTGCTTTGATGTAGCCTTGTAATAATCGCAGATACCGTCAAGAGTTTCGAGAAGCTCTTTTCTCTTACTCTGCCATACTGATTGCAACAAAAGCTCCGCCATCATATCCATTTTCCATTGAGTGATTGAAGCTTCATTGCAAAATCCGTCGCCGTGCTTATGCTCCGTTGCCTTGCCGTTATTAACCTGATTGTAGCAGACATAATTGTAGGTGATATTGCCGTCTTTATCCTTGTGATAACGATTTTTGCGGAAAGAAGAGCCGCAGACACAGCGCAGCTTCTGTACCCATAAATCTGTCGATATACGATTGCTTTTCTTTACTGTTTCGCCGTTCTGAACAAGAGTGCTTTTGCGCTTGGAATTGATTATCTTGTTGCACTTTTCCCATTGCTCCTCGGAAATAATCGGCTCAAAATCGCCCTTGACATATACATAACTGCTCCTGTCAAGATTATGAATACGCTTCTGCTCCAGATAGTTGTTGACGTGGGATTTGTTATAACAGATACAACCCTTGTATGTAGCATTTTTCAGAACTCTGCTTACATTACTGCAAGTCCATTTTGTTGTTCCTGTTGCAGTAAGCCTGCCTTGCTCACGAAGAATTTTTGCAATCTTCATTGTGCCGTACCCCTGTTCGTAAAGGTCAAAGATAGTCCGCACCGTTTCAGCTTGCTCTGGGTTTATGACATAAGTTCCGTCAACACGATTATAACCGAGAATGTTTCCGCTGCCGTAGAGCGTTTTGTTCTCACGGCTGATACGCTGACCTGCACGAACACGCTCGGAAACCTTTCGGCTTTCCTCTTGGGCAAGAGTTGCCATAATTGTCAGTCGCAATTCGCCGTCGCCGTCCATTGTCCAGATATTATCGTCAACGAAGAAAACCTCAATATCAAGATTTTTCAAAGCACGGGTGTGGGTGAGAGTGTCAACTGTGTTTCGGGCAAAGCGGCAGACCTCACGGGTTACAATCAAATCGAACTTTTTCGTTTCAGCGTCGGTAATCATTTTCATAAACGCTGGGCGCTTCTTTGCTTGTGTTCCCGTGATACCCTCGTCGATGTATTTATCGACAACCTGCCAGTTTGGATAACGCTTTGCGATATCCTCATACCATTGCATTTGATTTTCGAGAGCAGAGAGCTGAGCTTCGTGTTCTGTGGAAACTCGCCCGTAGAAAACAACCTTTCTCGGTCTGTTTCGGTCAAGTAAAAATGTATTCATTTGCATAATCTGTCCTCCTGTGCTTCATAGAATTTAACGCTTTAAAGCATTATATCTTATAGAGGAAGATTTGTCAAGCCCTTTATGGACTTACGCAGATTTTTCAGAAAATCCATCAAGGGGTTTGGGTTCTCCCAACAAGTTTTTTTGTATTTGTCGGCACACGGATTTTCTCTGAAAATGAAGGAGTGTGGCCACAAATACTATGCTTGCTGTCAACGAAGTGGCAGAAAGCATAGTTTACAAAAAACGGACTGTGTCTATACACAGGCGATGCTTGCTCTCATCTGAAAATGAAAAAGAGCAAGCCGCAAAAATGACGCAGTGTATAGACAAGTCATATGCTTGCTGTCTGCTGAGTTTAAAAAACGAATGATTAACTTTTTCATGAAAGCTTCGCCAAACGCACGATACCACTTCTTGTGGTATATAAGTGCGCCCTTGCTACCGCTTCGGGGAAAATCAAACTTGTTCAGTCCGAAAAAATTTCATCTGAACTCAAAAAGATATGTACGTACGCAGCGTTTTCACTTGGAATGAAAAAATTTTATTCTCTCAGGCAGAGAAAAAGATAACCGCCCGATTGTCATTTGTGCTGACAGTCGGACGGTATTATGATATATTACATTATGCGCAATATAGCGTCAAATATATTGTAATAACATCGTTTGCTGTGAAATCAATAAGCCAAAAACAGTCGTATTTAAACATCTAATACATTTCATGTTCTTTTATATCAATCAAAAACTGAAATATCTATTTCGTCGATAATATCAGCACCTTCAATATCGTAATCCAAATAATTTAATGCTCCCACAGGATATTCCCAAGCATCTATTCTTAAAAATAAACTATTATCGCAATTAGGGCATGAATCATCAATGGTCATTTCGTGCTCATACTCTTCTCCCATACTTCTCTCTTCACAACTAACACATTCAAAATCATCATATATTTCTATTACTTCTCCACATTTCCTACATTGAATCAATACAGGTTTGTTAAGTTTCATTATTTACCTCCATTTTAGTTTTTTGAGAGATAGCTTGTATCAACGATTCAATTTCAGAAATCAATTCGTTAATTCCAGCCGCAGAAATAGAGTTTTGCTTGTGAATTACTTGATTGCGTTTGTAAAAAATAACTTTTAGTTTTTTATACTGCTCATCATCTATATATTCTTTTTCGAGCAATTCTCTTACTAATCTTTGATATGGAATTGGTCTTGAAGATCCCATATTGCCCTTATTTTGCAATATTGTAATCATTTCATTATACAGAACAATGAGTTTTCCGAGCTGCTCGTTTGATGCTATGGCATAACTTTCTGATATTGTTTCTTTATCGGTAGATTTTACAGAAATATCGTCCAAAGTATTAATTGCTGTTTCAATACTGGGTTTTAAATCATTAACAATTTGTATTACTTCATCATAATCGGAAACAGTAAAAAAGTTGTTATGAGCAATTTTACAACGCAATTCATATAGTCTGTCCCATTGTTTTTTTAAGTGAGCACCATCAACAGATACTATTTTTTTAAAATATCTATCCCAATTGGATTTTGGTATAAATTGTGTTACTGATTCATAAGGCACATTATTATTTTCGTCAACCAAATTGGTTAACTCGGATATATTAGACTTTAGCGAATATTCGTTAAATAAGAAAACAGATAATTCGATGAAATCCAAGCGATATAACAAACCATTGTTTGCATTTGTGTTTTTATTATTGTTTCGAGATTGGTTAATTGCTGACGGTATATTTTCCTTTTCCCACTTAGTTCCTATATTAATCAACATAAATTTGGTTAGTAATTTTCTTGTTAAATTTTCGATCTCATAAATAAGCGGATAAGCTATTTTAGAACAATGAAAACTTATATCATCCCATAATATTTCAAGCGCCATATTGTTTTTAGAAAGTATTATTCTTATTGTTCTTAATAATTCTTGATAATTTTTGATTTCACGGGAATCCAAATTAATATCTTGACAATCAAATTCAATAATTAGGTGATAGCATATGTAGTCAGTATTAGATATTACATTCGTCTGCAAACTATATTTAAAACTGTTGTCTTTAAACTCAAGATTTCCATTGTTTATTTTAATATCATCAACAGAAGATAACAAATTATTAAAGGCACGTGCTGTAGTAGCAATATTTTCTTTTTTATTTACGGATACAAGGTATTCTGTTTTCATAAATTACATCCTTTGTAGAGTGGTATAGAAATATTATATCACTTTAACTGGTATGCGTCAACTAAAGTTTTTCATAGTTCTTAATGCCTTGCTAAATCAAAAGATTTTTCAGCTAACATAGGCGGCATAGCAATCGGCACTATGGGCACAGCTGTCGTTGGCGGAGGTGCATATCTGATACATAAACATCGTGAAAAATGCCAAAACCGAAAGAAAATTCAGGAAGTTGCAGAAATATTAAAACAGGAAGTAGCTCTTGCGAACCAAGAGGAACTTCCTGCTGATGAAAACGAAGTTATTGAGGAAGCTTAAGCGACTTCAGATACACCGCCAAAAGCTCCAGGGCTGTTTCCTTCTGCTGTACCGTGCATTTATCAAGCTCGGCAAAGAGTTCAGCCTGCTTTGCCGAAAGGCTGGGATTTTCTTCGGTCAGTACAACATCGGGTGTAATATGCAGTGCTTCACATATTTTCAGCACCGTTTCAATACGCATATTGACCGTTCCTCGTTCTATATCGGCATAGGTTCTGTCGGACAAGTTTGCGGCTTCAGCTACCTCACTTTGAGTAAGTCCCGCTTTCTTGCGGATTGCAAGTAACTTGTTTCCTATGGCTCTGAAATCAAAAATAAGCATTTTACTTCCTCCTATTACTCCTATACAAGAATTATACTTCCTATTTCGCTTGACAAATAGGAAGTATAATAGTATAATTGTAGGAGGCATAGTTCCTAATTATACAAATCATAGTTCTTAGGAGGGCAAATTTATGAAATCAAATAGACTTTTTGCATTGCTTTGTGCAACTGCGATGCTGCTTTCATTTACCGCCTGCGACAGTAAAAAGGGCGATGAAGAAAAATCTTCAAGCGAAGCAATAAGCAGTTCAGCAGAAACAACAGAAAATCAGGATGCCGAGAGCAAAACAGATGCTCCGAAAGAGGAGGAAACCAAAGCTCCGCCCGCTAATACAGATGGCGATCTTGACGATATTGTTATCAAGGATGTTGAGGATACTGTTGCAGCATTAAGCACCGAGTATGAAGCGTTAAAGGCTGAAATCAATACATATGCAAAGTATCTGGACAGCACAGACAAGATGGAGAGTTTTTACGCTAAAATCCAAGATACTAATTACAGTTTGTGTGTTAGAATGTATGAATACAGCCTCGATTATGCCGAGAGCATTGTAAATTCGGATATGTCCAACGACGACAAGTACGATGAACTCGAAGAGTTGTATGACAGCATATATGACGATGCTGGAAATGAAATTTATGACGGCATATATGATGGTATTCTCGAAGATATGTACGATGATTTCTATGACGGGCTTCTGGATGACGCTTATGACAACGAAGAATATTCAGAATACAGCGAATGGTCAGATGCACGTTCAGACGAATATGAATGGTGGAGCGATACTCGTTCCCAAGTATATGAAGATTGGTCTGATATGCGTTCTGACATATACGAATTCCAGTCAGATTTAAGAGGTGAACTCTGGAGCGATGACATTGAAAAAGCTCTGGAAAAGATAGAAGATTTCCGTGAAGAAGTCGAAAAACTCAAGGGTAATGCAGGTCAGGCTGAAAACAGCTCCACTTCCGATGATAAAGATGACACTACTCCTGATACCGAAACAGAAGTACCCGAAGAAGATAAGCCTGCTGAAAATCTTGTAGACGGAATGCGACCTGAGTTTAAAGAAGCCCTTGACAGCTACGAGGATTTCTTTGATGAATACTGCGACTTTATGAAGAAATTTAATGAGTCGCCCAATGATTTAAGCTTGCTCGGCGAGTACACAGAATATTTAACACAGTATTCTGAAACAATGGAGAAGATGGGAGAACTTGATGACGGCGAAATGAATGATGCCGAATTGAAGTATTATCTCGAAGTTACAACCAGAATTAATCAGAAACTTATTGATGCAGCATTGTAAAAATTGCTCCCTATCATTTTTTGTGATAGGGAGTTTTCATGTTTACACACAAAAATCCCGTATCCAACATAACCGTCGGATACGGGACTTATTGTTATTTACCGAATTCAATGCGGACAGCCATAGACATATCCTGCCATTGAAATTCTCTGAGATATTTTCCTTTTGACTTCTGATAGGCTCTCGCCATTTCAAAGGTTATCGGAAAATCCCATTCAATCGCTACTTTAGAGAATAATCCCTTATCTGAGTGCAGCCTGAGCAGCAGCCAGTCTAGCGATCGGAACACGGAAAGGAGAGCAAGAAACGTAGGTCAGACCAAGCTTGTGGCAGAACTCAACAGAAGAAGGATCGCCACCGTGCTCGCCACAGATACCAACGTGAAGCTCAGGACGTGTAGCCTTACCGAGCTTGATAGCAGTCTCCATCAGCTTGCCAACGCCGATCTGGTCGAGCTTAGCGAAGGGATCGTTCTCGAAGATCTTTGTATCATAGTAAGCGTTCAGGAACTTACCAGCGTCGTCTCTGGAGAAGCCGTATGTCATCTGAGTCAGGTCGTTTGTACCGAAGCAGAAGAACTCAGCTTCCTTAGCGATATCATCAGCAGTCAGAGCTGCACGAGGAATCTCGATCATTGTACCAACTTCGTACTTCAGCTCAACGCCTGCAGCTGCGATAACTTCGTCAGCAGTCTTAACAACTACATCCTTAACGAACTTCAGCTCCTTGATCTCGCCTACGAGGGGGATCATGATCTCAGGAACGAGGTTCCAATCGGGATGAGCCTTCTTAACATTGATAGCAGCCTTGATAACAGCAGCTGTCTGCATCTTAGCGATCTCGGGGTATGTTACAGCGAGACGGCATCCACGGTGACCCATCATGGGGTTGAACTCGTGCAGAGATGCAATGATATCCTTGATTGTCTGAACAGACTTGCCCTGTGCAGCAGCAAGAGCAGCAATGTCAGCCTCTTCTGTGGGAACGAATTCGTGCAGAGGAGGATCGAGGAAACGGATAGTAACAGGGTTACCCTCAAGAGCCTCGTAGAGAGCCTCGAAGTCAGCCTGCTGGATAGGCTCGATCTTAGCAAGAGCAGCCTCACGCTCCTCAACTGTATCGGAGCAGATCATCTCGCGGAATGCAGCAATTCTGTCAGCCTCAAAGAACATATGCTCTGTACGGCACAGACCGATACCCTCAGCGCCCAGCTCACGAGCCTTCTTAGCGTCAGTG
>JAZSEG010000069.1:0-9034 GCA_045531575.1 Oscillospiraceae bacterium
TGATATCAATTGTAATGTATGTATTCCCTTTTCCTTCAAATATTTTTCCAGATTAGTCATCAATTCTTTGCCAATACCTTTCTTTTTCCATTCTGGAACAACAAACAATTCTGAAACAAAGAAAAAATCTTCATCCGCATAGGGGTCAATATAACCAAGTACACCACCAATAATTTCGTTTTCACTGATTGCAGATATTCCAAAAGCTTTATAATTGCTCATTATTGCCTTAACTCTTTGTTCAGCTTTTTCCATTGTCCAGACTTCGTTCCAAGGTTCCTCAGAATACGCTTTTCCCATTGCTATTGCTAAACCATCCACATCATTTCTATCTACTATTCTATAATCAACATTCATAATATCCCTCCGCTAATTTTTAATTTATTGATGAGTATATTCTATCATGTCTTTCTCAAAAACTCAATACCGCAAAGCAAAGCCGCACTCGTGAAAGTACGGCTTGAATTTTACAGCGGTCTCCGCTTCACGATAGCCTCAGTAACGTCCGTCAGCACAAGCTCGCCGTGCTGATTATACGCCTCGATGGTTATCTCCACAAGTCCGTTGCGGGGATTCCGCTCTACGCAAGCGGTAACGGTCGCCTTGCCAGTCAGCACATCCTCGGCGAAAACAGGCTTTATCCACTCAATTTTGGTGGACTTGCCTGCGATAAGCTCCTCGCCGAAAATATCAACCTCGAGATATCTCGCCCACACTGACATAAAGCTCATCACTCCAGGGGCGATAAGTCTGCCGAAGGGCGTTGTTTTTGCATATTCCTCGTCGGTGTGGAGAGGGACATTGTCATAGGTGCGGGCAAAATCCAGCATCTTTTCCTTTTCGATAACGGCAGGCGCGATCTCTATCGTCATGCCGAGGGTTATGTCTTCGAAGTACATTAAATCTCTCCTCCTGTGCGGTTGAAATAGTCCTCTGCCGTGATGTGAAAATGCGTGCATGGATCGGGCATATCGGGCGCGAATCCAGTAGCCTTGTAGATGCTCTGCGCCCTTGTGTTATGTTCCTTTGTGCCGAGGCTGAGGCACTTCGTACCCAGCACCTCAAAGGCGTATTTCTGCGCGAGATACAGAGCCTCCTTGCCGTAGCCCTTGCCCTTTTCGATAATTGCGATACGCTTTAGCTGAAGCTCAGCTTCGTAGTTCATCAGATCACAGAATATCATAATGCCGATGGATGTTCCGTCATTCTTTTCGATAATAGTCTGGAGCATGTGCCTGTCCCCGAATTTCGCAATTCGCCAGCCTAACGGCCAGTGTCCAACCCACGGGGAATTATCCTCATCAAGCTCCACCTTTTCCATGAAATCAGCGTCCGCAAGGCTCGCCCTGCGGATAGTCAGCCGCTCGCCTTTGACAAGCACAGAGGTGTCCTCGGCAGCTTTAAGTCCGTTCAGGAAATCCCGTGCATAATAGCCCTCAAATGTGGCAAGCTCCTCAGGCGTGCTGTTCTTTCCGTATCCGTTTTTGTGAAGCTCCAGAAACTCGTCATAAGCGGCTTTGTAGTGCGGGTTTTCGGTGAAGATTTGTTGCAGCTCGGTGTTCATTTTGTCAGCTCCTATCTGTGTATCCTTTTGCTCTGAATCATGGTTTAAGTGTAGCATATTTGCGGAATTGTGTCAATGATATTCTGCATACAAACACGGGAACAGATAATCTGCTCCCGTTAAGTTTTTGTGTAGATCTCAACAAGCCGCTCAACCGTCCGTTGCTTCATCCTCCTGGTCATTCCACGCTCGTAGTTCATGAGCGTGCAGCGATCGATGCCTGCCAGGATAGCAGCCTCGTCTATCGTCATCTTCGCACGCAGACGATAGTACCTGAGCTGCAAACCCAGAGGAAACTGCTCAATATCAGCACTGCTCTTCCCTGCCAGCTCGGTATCCTCGGGATATTTGTACTGCACAAACCGCTTGGTTATGCGGAATTTTGTCGTTACAGAGCAAAACGCTAGTGTTTCCTCAGCGTTATAATTGCTAATGCGCCACATTATGTCGAATTTGCACGAAAACATGAACAAATTTGGCAGGCTTGGGCGAAAATGATGTGAACATTGTTGTGCTTATGCATAAAAGAATGAACGTTTTAAAAACATAACTATCTTTCATATTTCACATATAATATTGTTAACAACTACTTCTCTGATTTATAGACCAGAGGAGAACTGTATTAAAGTTTAATTCACGTTTTGATTATCCAACAATTTTATCTATCGAGTATAGAACGACATATAATATAGGTATCATCCCCTTGACTAACCTCCTCACAAAATGCTATAATAAAAAAGATTGTAACACATAGAGAGGGGGAGACGACATGCTTCATATCGCTGTATGCGATTATGAAATAGCTATGGCAGAAAGCAACAGAGCCACGCTTGAAGTAGTGCTCAAGGAGCTCGGCGTAACGGGCGAAATAACTACCTATACCAACAGCAGCAACCTGCTTTACGATATAACCGAGGATAATTTTCATTATGATCTGCTGCTTTCGGACATAGAAATGCCGGGCTTTTCAGGAATGGAGCTTGCAGAAAAGGTAAAACCCCTTCTGCCGGATATACGTATAATTTTCATTACCTCGCACATCGAATACGCTATTGACGCTTTTGAGCTTTCAATTTTCAGATATGTGCCGAAATCAGATATAGAAAAGCGGCTCCCGTCTGCAATAAAGGACGCAGTTTCGCTTATAAACCTTGAAGCTGATAAAAGCTATACTATTCAGGTTAAGGGTAGATTTGAAAAGATACCATTCAGGGATATCCTGTATATTGAGCGTGATGGAAAGAATGCCGCTATAAACACCGCCGACGGAATTTCAAAAGTCCGCAAAAGCTTACAGACCGTTTTTGATGAGCTGGGTTCCGAGGAATTTATATTCATCGATAGAGGATATATCGTAAATCTCATTCACATTATGCAGGTAAAAAACAGCACAGCTGTGCTGAAAAATGGGGCTGTATTACCTATAAGCCGTTCTCATCTTCAGGAGGTAAAGGAGCAGATAAATAATTACTGGGGGAATGTGATATGACGATTATTTCAGAAGCACTCGCCTCTTTTATCCGCATAATTCTGTGCCTATTCTTTATCACAAAAGAAAAACCGGATATCAAAGCTCTGCTGATATCTGCGGCAGGTGCGGCGTTATCGTGTGTTGCCCTGCTTTTTACGGATATGCCGCTTCTGTATGTGCCTCTATGCGAGATAGTTGTGGTCTTGCCGTGCCTTGAACTTTCCCGCAGCACCGACAGAAGAAACGCTCTGTTCTTCTGTATGATGTACCAGATAGGGATTTCCCTGTGGACCTTTATTATCGGAAAAGCACTTGCGTCTGTTTTCGGTATGAGTGATTTTGCGGACAGGACTACACTATGGGGACAGCTGCCTTTGTGGATAGTAAACATCGTGCTTGTAATTGTCACTGTGCTGATGTACAAGGGCAGGGAAATAACGATCCGAGCCGCTTCCTTTGCGGCGGTCTTAGGCATGTTCGGAGTGGTTGCTTTTTCGGAAGATACAGCTTCGGACGATATGACCTTTACATATCTTATCCTCTCTGTCATTCTCCTTGCGGGGATAATGGTACACAGGCTGAGTAAGCAGTATGAAACAGAAAAAGAACTTGTCGAGCTTAAAGAAAAACAGTCAGAACTTCTTGAAAGGGATTATAATGTGCTGAATAAAGCGTATTCTGAAAACGCAAGGACCTTTCATGATATGCACAACCATATAGGCGCTGTACGCAATTTGCTCACAGCAGAAAAATATGATAAAGCACTGGAATATCTCGATGACTTACAAAAGCCGGTAAGCGATATAACAGCCGCTGTATGGACAGGTGATGAAACGGTTGATTATCTTATCAACAGCAGAATTGCCGCTGCGGAAAACGATGACATCAGCTTTGAAACGCAGATCGAATTCCCTAAAAATACTGATATAGGCAGTGCGGATCTATGTGCAGTACTGGGCAATCTGCTGGATAATGCTTTTGACGCTGTACGAAAGGATAACCGCACAGAAAACCGCCGTATAAGCCTTACGATACGCAGAATAAACCGTATGCTTATTATAAAGGTTGTGAACACATTTGATGGTGAAATAAATATTTCGTGCGGAAAGCTCAGAACCACCAAAACCGATGGTGGTCTTCACGGCTGGGGCGTAGAAAGTGCAAGAACTGCCGCTGCAAAATATGACGGAACTATTACAACGACCGCAGAAGATGATATTTTCATAGCGGTTGCCACCCTTTCATTCTGAACAATTCACGGACAAAAAACTGCCGTTTGCGGACATTTCCGCAGACGGCGTGTTTTTATGCTATTATGTAATCACAACAGAAAACATAAACGGAGGAAATATTATGAGACACATCTACACAAGAATTATTATAGGAATCATCTGGATCATCGTTGGTGGATATTGCTTTTTTACTGCGAACCACGCTATGGCGGCAGTAGGAATGATAGTCGGAGTGATTTACTTAGGCTCTGCATACAGCATGAGAAAAAAGGAAAAGGGTAATAAATAATGAGCGAAAATATTTTACGGATAAATGAGCTTAACGGCTGGTATAAAAAGGGTAATAATGTATTATCCGGGCTTTCCTTTGAACTTCAGAAAAATGAGATAGTTGGTCTTATCGGACTTAACGGCGCAGGAAAGACAACGCTGATAAGAATACTTTCGGGACTGCTCGACAGCTATAATGCAGACAGTATCTGCTTTGACGGAAAGCCTGTGAATTTCCGTGACAACAGATTCAAAAATCAGCGATACACCGTATTTTCAGAGGACAGCTCTTTCGGTTACTTCACCTTCAGAGAATATCTGTCCTATGTTTTTTCGGCTTACGGGAAAAAGCACCCTGATGTTTCAGAACTTGTTAAGGGTTTTCACTTCGAGGAGTATGAGAACAAGCTTCTCAAGGACTTATCCATGGGCAACAGGCGCAAGGTAAATCTTATAACTGCATTCGCCTTGAAAGCGCCTTTACTGTTCCTTGACGAGCCTGTAAACGGCCTTGATTTTCAGAGCACAGAGTTTTTGTACAGCCTTATTTCAAGCTATAAGGAACATGGTACCCTCCTCTTTTCATCTCACATTCTCGAAAGCATAACCCTCACATCAGACAGGGTTATGGTACTTGAAAACGGCAGGATCACACACACTTTCATGGGGAATGAAATAACCGCCGAAAGCGTAAGAAAGGTATTGAAACTTGACAATGTTATTTAATGTATTCAGAAGAAAGCTGTTCGGTAAGGGCTTTGAAAAGATATTAAAATATATAGTTATCTGCACGATTGTTTTCTTCGGACTGCACATGGCAGAAACGAATATGACCATTGCACCGTTTATAAAATATCTGATGTCGGGCACCTTTACCGCAGGTATAATGTGGCATTCCCTGTCCTCTGACAATTCCGCAGAACTTAACGGTATAGCCGCACTTCCGTTTGACAAGCACAGCTTCACTTTTTCATATATCGGGGCATACGGACTTTATACAATAATTACAAAGTCAGCACTTCTGATAGCTGTAATGTTTGCGGTGTCTGCCCCTGATATCACACAAATTATCGGCTCGGTCATCTGTATGCTTAACGGTGTCTTTGTAACATCTGCCGTGTACGCTATGAAAAAGCACCGTATTGTCGGCTTCCTCTGGGCGGTGGCTTCGGTTGCGGCGATCTTTTCTGAATACGCACTTATTCTTCTTTCTGTAAACCTTATCGTTGCGACGCTCATGCTTCTGACCGCTGATCCTTACAATTTCATCAACAGCTTTACGGCAGGTGCGGTGTTGAAAAGCTCGCGCAGTCACAGCGTATGGAAATATCTTTTCCGCTATATGACCGCACGCAAGAATTACCTTATCAACACCGCCGCAATGTGGGTGGTGGGAATAGTTTTTCCGTTTTTATTAAGAGAAAGCGGAGCCGATGTCTTTCTGCCCATAGGCTTTGCCGTTCTGTCAATAAACACGCCTTTGTGCGTACTTGTTTCAGCAGACCGCTCCCTCAGAGAAGCTATTCATTTTCTCCCCTCGGGAACTCGTATGTTCTGCCTTCCGTATTTTTCTTTCATAGCCGTAAATAATATTTTGGCATATACATTCTATCTTGTAAGCTTCGGCCTGCAGACAGGTGGCTTTGAGCCGAAAAACATTCTGCTTGCGGTGATGTTTGCGTTGCTCGGCGCTTTGGGTTC
The DNA here is from genome assembly GCA_045531575.1 of Oscillospiraceae bacterium. Classification (GTDB taxonomy): domain Bacteria; phylum Bacillota; class Clostridia; order Oscillospirales; family Ruminococcaceae; genus CAG-115. The sequence goes on from JAZSEG010000069.1 coordinate 6,239, forward strand.
GGTCATCATGGAAATGAAATTCCCGCTGACAAATTACAAAACCGAAAGTGATCTGTGGCATCACCCGAGAAAGTATATCGTTCCCGCGATACTCCTGCTTATTGCAGGGTTGATATGCGTTGTATGATATCAATACAGCGGGCTGAATTGATCGACACAATTTGGCCACGGTTTTTGTTTTATAAAGATTTCACATTTATTGCGTATGCTTTTGCAGCAGATTTTGCCTCCCCACTTCTGATAGCAGTAAACTGTGCCGCCTTATTTATTGGGCCACAAAAGCTGACGTTATCACACCGCCTGTGACAAATTTGATCCAGTAGAGGGAGTATTTGTACACTTACTTAACAAAAGGGGAAATGTACTTTCCCTGTATCTGATCATCAATGGTGTTATAATTTAGACATCAATTCATTCATATCAGTGTACAATACTATTCATCATACTATTTTATATAAGGTGTTTTAGTTATCTCTATTGACGACGTTAGTTACATACAGCTACCCGACAGTTACCTATAATGTATCGAATAACTTACATAGAAATATGGGAGCAGATACGAACTCATCCCGCTTTTTTGTGTAGATCTCCATGAGCCGCTCGAGCGTCCGCTGCTTCATACGCTTAGTCCTCCCCTGCTCGTAGTTCATGAGAGTACAACGGTCGATGTGTGCGAGAGCTGATGCTTCATTCACAGTGAGCTTCGCACGCAGACGATAGTGCTGAAGATAAACTCCGAGAAGCTGTACCGCTTCATTGAGGAGGAGCTAGACGAACGCGAGCGCGAGATCATCGCAAAGCGTTACGGTATTCCAGACAAGGACGGGCGGGTGTGCAAACCGCTTGCTCAGCGTGAGATCGCTAAGGAGCTAGGGATATCTCGCTCGTATATCTCAAGGATAGAGAAACGGGCGCTGGAGAAGCTGAGGGGGAGGTTTGGGTGAAGGAATTGCCGTCAAACCAACTGAAATGAGTCCGGTAAAATACCGGACTCATTCTCATATTAATTCAACGCTTCTTCAACTTCATCCCGATAAGGTATGGATTGTACCGCACCATGCCTTGTCACCGCTATAGACGAAGCCTTAGCGCTCATACGAAGTATATCGGGGATCGACATTCCGTCAATAAGCCCGGCAAGAAAATATCCTGTAAAAGTATCACCTGCCGCAGTCGTATCCACCGCTTCGACTTTGAATATCGGCTGTTCATAACGCTCATTTTTGTCGGCATATACTGCTCCGTCCTTGCCGAGTGTAAGCACTATCCGTGCATCGGGATACATCTGCTGAAGCTTATCCAGTATAGCTGAAGGCTCGCTCTCGCCCGTTATCTGTCCGCCCTCTATCTCATTAAGCAGGAAGATGCTTATCTTGGTGAGATCGCACTCCTTAAGCTTATCATCAAACGGCGAAGGATTGAGAGCGATCTGCATTCCCATTGCATACGCTTTGTCAATGATGTAAGGCAAGAGATTTACCTCGTTCTGGAGGAGCAGGATATCATTCTTTTCGAAGTGGCTCAGAACATCATCAACGAATTCCTCCGTAAGACATCTGTTAGCTCCACCGTAGAGCAGTATGCAATTCTGGGCATTCTTATCCACCTGAATGATGGTGTGTCCCGTCTTTTCGTCGATGGTGCGGATGTAATCGGAATTCACACCATACTCTTTACAAGCATCAAGGAACATCGTTCCATCTTCGCCTATCATACCACTATGGTAGACCTGCGCGCCTGCCTTTGCAAGTGCCATCGACTGGTTGATACCCTTACCTCCGAGAAAGATGTTCATTCCTCCGGTGGTGAGAGTTTCACCCGGCTGGACGATATGGTCAACACTGTATACATGGTCTATATTCATAGAGCCGATCGTTAGTACTTTCATTTTTGCCTCCGTTATGTGAAGATCCTGCCCTGCAAACGCAGAGCAGGACTTTCGTAATATTTATCCTGCGTTTGCCTTAGTAACGAGTGTTACTTCAACAGGGATAGACTTGGGGACTTCCTCGCCATTCATCAGCTTGATAGCTGTTTCAACTGCCGTTGCACCGATAAGGTCAGGCTGCTGTGCGATGGTTGCACCCATTCTACCATCCTTGATGGAGGATACAGCGTCATCTGTTGCATCAAAGCCTACTACCAGTATATCCTTGCGTGCTGCCGCAATCGCTTCCATAGCTCCGAGTGCCATCTCGTCATTTGCCGCAAATACCGCCTTGATATCGCCGTTACCCTGAAGCATATTCTCCATAACGGTCATACCCTTTGTGCGGTCGAAATCCGCAGGCTGGCTTGCCACTACATCAAGCTTTTCATCTGCGATATTGTGGAAGCCTGTACCTCTGTCGATGGCTGCGGAAGCACCGCTTATACCCTGAAGCTCGGCTACCTTGGCACCCTCGCCTACCATATCAACTATGTACTGAGTTGCAAGCTCTGCGCCGAGAACGTTATCGGATGCTATCTGACAATCTATATCAACACCATTAACAACACGGTCTGCCGATATTACCTTAACGCCCTTGTTTACCGCTGTCTGTACAACGGAGGAAACAGTGTCGGAGTCAACAGGATTTACAATAAGCACACTGACATTCTTAGCGATCAGATCCTCGATATCGCTGACCTGCTTAGCCGCGTCGTCGCCTGCGTCAACTACTACGAGCTGTACACCTGCTTCATCTGCTGCAGCCTTTGCTCCCTCAACAAGGGTAACGAAGAAGGGGTTGTTCTGTGTGGATACGGAAAGTCCGATGGAACCGTTTCCTGTATAGTCAGCTGCTGCACCGTAGT
>JAZSEG010000095.1:0-1791 GCA_045531575.1 Oscillospiraceae bacterium
ACTGTTAAAAAGTGGGATTTTTGCTTTTTGAGGGTTGCAAAATATGTAATAATGTGGTATGATATGTATAAGAATATATTTTGGAGGACTATGCTATGCTCCATGGATATAAAATTATCGGTATCTGTACCACGAAAATGAATGCTCAGCAGGATATGGCGTTCCTTGAATGCCTGAACGAGCGTCTGCGTTATCAGGGCTACAGGATCTTCATATACTCCACCTGCTCCGATCTTTACTGGGGAAGCCGCAGCGAGCAGGGTGAGAAGTCTGTCTTTGATCTGATGGATTACGACGTGCTGGACGCCGTTATTATCACATACGAGAAGATAAAGGACAGAGCGCTCAGCGAGGATATCGCACGCCGTGCAAGAGCGAAAGGTCTGCCTGTTATCGTGCTGGACGGACATATCGACGGCTGCATCAATCTGAACTTTGATTTCAAGCTTGGCTTTGAGAAGATAGTTCGCCATGTGGTGGAGGGTCACGGTCTGCGCCGCCTGCACATGATGGCAGGTATGAGGAACAATGTTTTCTCGGATGAGCGTATTGAGGTGTTCAAAAAGGTGCTTGCAGAGCATGATATCCCCGTGGATGACAGCATGATAAGCTACGGTGATTTCTGGTCCACTCCCACAAAGGCTGCAACTGAGGAGCTTATTGCCCGTGGCCAGCTGCCCGAGGCTGTGGTGTGCGCAAACGACAGCATGGCTGTGACGATGTGCGGAGTGCTGAGAGAGTATGGCATCTCCGTTCCCGATGATATCATCATAACAGGCTTCGATGGCATCGATGATGTGCAGGTCGCAAACCCCACCATATCCACCTGTATGTGTACAAGTGCTGCCAGAGCAGATATGGCGGCAGACATAATACTTGGCAACAGACCTTATTCGGAGAGCGGCGAGGATGTCGCACTCGTGCCTGAGCTTGATCTTGCCCAGTCCTGCGGCTGTGTGGTGGATAATACGCTGAATGTTTCGGGACATCTGACAAGGATAAACGACAACTTCAACCGCTATCAGGGCGAGGAGCTGCTGTTCTTTGAAATGACATCCACTATCTTTGAGTGTAAGAACTTTGAAGAGGTCGCACAGCATCTTGAACACCCTATGATATACAATTTCACCTGTGTACTGCGTAAGGAGTGCATAGATGAAACGGTCAACCCCATGGCTATCCCCGAGGATATAGATACCGAAAACCTGTATCTTCTTTTCGAGACAGATTGCCCGAGGCCGTTCACACCGCATGAGTTCAAAAGCTCCATGATCTTCCCGAGCATGGAGGGTCATCTGCAGTTCGGCTATCCGCTGGTGTTCGTGGCGCTGAACTGGCTTGAGATACCTATGGGCTATGTGGTGTTCCATTATCAGAATTACGATGTGCAGAATTACTGCAAGATCTATCAGACCTCCAACTGTATCGGCAATGCGCTCGGCGGTCTGAGAAACATCCGCCATCAGCAGTGGCTGAACGCCCGTATGGAGGAGATCTACAAGATGGACCGTCTGACGGGTCTGTATAACCGTAATGCGCTGGTGAACGAGTTTGAACAGCGTGAAGCGGCTATGCGCAGGGGTACCGAGAAGATAACCTTCATCCTTGCCGATCTTGACCGCCTGAAGTACATAAACGATACCTTCGGCCACATGGAGGGTGATTTCGCCATCCGTTCCGTTGCGGAGGCGCTGAAGATGGCGGCTCCCGAGGGTGCGATACTTGCGCGCTGGGGCGGTGATGAGCTTGTTGCGCTGTTCACGGGCGAATGCGATGAGGTGGTGCTGAGGG
>JAZSEG010000207.1:0-2095 GCA_045531575.1 Oscillospiraceae bacterium
AGGGTACATTCGTTGTAGGTATCACTCTTTTTGAGCCGATGAACTACTATGATGACGAGACAGGCGAGCTGATCGGCTTTGAGACAGAGTTCACAAAGGCTGTTTGCGAGAAGCTCGGTGTTGAGCCTGAGTTCCAGGTTATCGACTGGGAGAAGAAGGAAGTGGAGCTTCAGTCCAAGGCTATCGACGCTATCTGGAACGGTCTGACCGTAACAGAGGAGCGCAAGGAGAACATGGCATTCTCCACACCCTATGTAAGAAACAAGCAGGTTGCAGTTATCAAGGCTGAGAACGCTGAGAAGTATGTTGACGTTGCTGCTATGGCAGGCGCTTCCATGACCGCTGAGAGCGGCTCTGCAGGCGAGACTGCCATCAAGGCTGACGCTACACTGGCTCAGAACGAGTACATCGCTTCCGCAGCTCAGAAGGACGTTCTGATGGAAGTAAAGGCAGGCGCTACAGAGATCGGCGTTATCGACTACGTTATGGCTAAGGCATCCATCGGCGAGGGTACAGACTACGCTGATCTGATGATCGTTGAGGGCGTTGAGCTTGCTCCCGAGGAGTACGCTATCGGTCTGCGCCTTGAGGACGCTGAGACTCTCGCAAAGGTAAATGCGGCTATCGACGCTCTGGTTGCTGACGGCACACTGAAGGCTCTTGCAGAGAAGTACGATCTGGCTGACGTTTACGCATTCCAGTAATATCAACAAAAAGGGCAGCCACCGCTGCCCTTAAGATATCGGCTATATGCCGCCCAAAAAACAAAAGGAATTTTACTTATGTCATTCTTAGATGTTACATTACAGCTGGCAGACGGCTTTCTGACCACTCTGCTGATCTTCGCCATCACACTGTTATGCTCCATCCCGCTGGGACTTATCATCACCTTCGGCTCCATGTCGAAGTTCGCACCGTTCAGGGCGCTGGGCAGGAATTCAAGCTCAAAGCTCGTGAAGGCGATCGCTGAGTTCAAGCCTATAAGATGGATCACACGCACATTTGTGTGGATAATCCGCGGCACGCCCCTCATGCTTCAGATCATCATCGTGTTCTACGGTCCCGGTCTGTTGTTTGATATGGGACTCCTCCCGAGAATGCTCGCCGTGCTTATCGCTTTCGTGATAAACTACGCCTGCTATTTCTCCGAGATCTATCGTGGCGGCATCGAGAGCATCCCTCAGGGTCAGTACGAGGCAGGTCAGGTGCTGGGCATGACCAAGACGCAGATCTTCTTCAAGATCGTGCTTTTCCAGGTCATCAAGCGCATCGTGGCGCCCATGGGCAACGAGATCATCACCCTTGTAAAGGATACCTCCCTTGCAAGAGTTATCGCAGTTACCGAGCTTGTAAAGGCTGCGGAGACCATCATCTCCCTGAAGGCGATCATCTGGCCGCTGTTCTACATAGCTGCGTTCTACCTGCTGTTCTCGGGTCTGCTGACCATACTGCTCGGCAAGCTTGAGAAGAAGCTGAACTACTACAGCGGATAAGGAGCGAATATGGCATTTCTTGAAGTAAAAAACATATACAAAAGCTTCGGCAGAACTGAAGTGCTGAAGGGCATAGATTTTGAGCTTGCAAAGGGCGAGGTGCTTGCCATCATCGGCTCCTCGGGCAGCGGTAAGACTACTCTGCTGCGCTGCATCAACTTCCTCGAGCGCCCCGATACGGGCGTGTTCCTCATCGACGGCGAGGAGATATTCAACGCCGAGGACAAGGCGTACACCGATAAGGAAATCCGTGAAAAGCGCCTGCATTTCGGAATGGTGTTCCAGAGCTTCAATCTGTTTCCGCAGTACACCGTGCTGAAGAACGTCTGCCTTGCGCAGGAGCTTATGCGCATCAACGGCAGCGAAAGAAAGCTCACAAAGGCTGAAAAGCAGGAGATAAAGGCAGAGATAGAGGCGCACTCCCGCAATCTTTTGGATATGGTGGGACTTTCCGAGAAGGTGGATAACTACCCCTGCGAGCTTTCGGGCGGTCAGCAGCAGCGAGTTGCCATAGCGAGAGCGCTGGCGATGAAGCCTGATATCCTGTGCTTTGACGAGCCGACCTCCGCACTCGACCCCGAGCTTACAGGCGAGGTGCTGAG
>JAZSEG010000304.1:0-2102 GCA_045531575.1 Oscillospiraceae bacterium
CCGCACCGAAATTCCTCATTCCTAATTCCTCATTCCTAATTTAAGATAATTTTCCGTTCCGAAAGGATGTTTTTATATGAAAATAGTTGTAGTTTCAGATACGCACAGGAATTTCGCAGTTCTAAACGAGATCGTCAACCGCAACCTTGACGCGGATCTGTTCGTCCACCTGGGCGACGGCGAGAACGAGGCTCGTGACGTGCATAATCTCCACCCCGATAAGGCGATGGTGTATGTGTGCGGCAACTGCGATTTCGGCATGCACAAGTCGCAGCAGATAGTGAATGTCAGCGGCTATAAGATATTCTGCTGCCACGGCCATTATCAGGATGTCCACAGCGGACTTGACAAGCTGGTGGCTGATGCAAGGGTGAACGACTGCCGCATTGCGCTGTACGGTCACACGCACCTTTACCGCACCGAGATCGTGGACGGCATCTTCGTGATGAACCCCGGCAGCCCCGATTCTCCCAGAAACCGCAACAAGCCCACCTACGGCGTTATCGAGATATCCAGCAACGGCGAGATAAAGATGAACATCATCGCCATCAACGTCACTAAGGCATGAGCGTGCGTATGATACAGCTCCCCGAAACGGATTCCACAAACACATGGCTGAAGCAGCACCGTGCGGAGCTTTCCCACGGCACGGCGGTGACGGCTCTCCGTCAGACGGCAGGCAGGGGCAGGATGGGTCACGATTGGCTTGACGATGAGGGCATGCTCCCTCTCTCCGTGCTGCTGAGAGACCCGCCGCAGCCGCAGTTCATCACCCTTGCCGTGAGCCTTGCCGTATGCAGTGCCATCGAGCCGCTCATTGGCGAAAGGCTCGGCATAAAGTGGCCTAACGATATCCTGCTGCGTGGGCATAAGCTCTGTGGTATTCTATGCGAGAGCGCCGCAAACGGTGACGGTATTGACATAATATGCGGCGTAGGGGTGAATGTAAGCCAGTCCGCCGATTTTTTTTGCCGTTCGGGCATTCCGCACGGCGGCTCGCTGAGTTCTGTCGCAGGCGTCTCGGCGGACAGGGAGCAGCTTGCTCAGGCTATCGCAGAGAGCATCCTGCGCTTTTCGCAGGCGGATTTTGCGCAGCATCTTGATGATTACCGCAGCCGCAGCGTGACCGTCGGCAGGGAAGTGAAGCTGATATCTCCCACGGGGGAGCGCACCGCCTTTGCACTGGACATCGCAGAGGACGGTCAGCTGATATGCCGTGACGGAGAGGAGCGCTTCAAGGTAAATTCGGGAGAGGTCAGCGTTAGAGGACTTCTCGGCTATGTATAGGAGAGAACATGATAGAAAGCGAATTCAAGGTAATGCTCACCGAGGAGCAGTATGAAGCCATCCGCTCCATGTACGCATGGGACGGCGAAACGGAGCAGACCAATCACTATTACGACACGGCGGAGCTGCAGCTTATAAATGCGCACATCACCTGCCGTGTACGAGAGATAAAGGGCGTGCATTATCTGCAGATGAAGCTGCCCACGGGGGTGGAGTTTTCCCGCACGGAGCTTGAGCAGGAGCTGGGCAAGCAGCTTCCCGAAGCGCTTTCTGCACAGCTGCTGAATGCGCTCTCAGGCAGGAGCAACATGCCCGATGTGAGCAGGCTCGGCAGCCTTACCACGCACCGCAGCATAAAGCGCTTTGACGGTGCGGAGATAGACCTGGACAAGAGCAGCTATTTCGGCGTGACGGATTACGAGCTTGAGATAGAGTTCACCGATGAAGCAGCCGCACGCAGGCTTCTGGCGGAGATAAAGTCAGCGGCAGGCATAGAGAGCAGCGGAGAGGTCTGCCTCGGCAAGATTCACAGGTTTCTGAGAGAATTAGGAATTAGGAATTAGCGCATTGACGGCTGAGCCGTCAACGCTACGTTCGTTCTGCGAACGAACGCCCAAACACACTTCGCCACGGATTTAAAAGCGGCTGCGCCGCAATGCAGACTGTACTAAAAACAGACACAATATAATCATTGCGCCGCAACATTGCGATTGTCGTTCTGTTGCGGCGCTGTTGCTTTGGTAGCATACGACGGCGCAATGCGCATGACAAATAGGAATTTGTAGGTGCGTTTTAATTAACGTATCTGTGTAGGG
>JAZSEG010000125.1:0-19789 GCA_045531575.1 Oscillospiraceae bacterium
CCTACGAGCGTCCTCTCGACAATACAAAGGATAAGACATGACGGGTAAGGTTATAGGTGCAGGTCTCGCAGGCTGCGAGGCGGCGGTGCAGCTAGCAAAGCGTGGCTTTGATGTGGAGCTGTATGAGATGAAGCCGCAGAAGTATTCTCCTGCGCACAAATATCAGCGCTTTGCGGAGCTTGTCTGCTCCAACTCCCTGAAGGCGGCGAGAGTTGACAGCGCCTGCGGACTTCTCAAAGAGGAGATGCGCCGCTTAGGCTCGATCATCCTCGAAGCGGCGGAAAAAACGGCTGTTCCTGCAGGCGGTGCGCTTGCGGTGAACCGCACCGAGTTTTCGGACGAGGTGACAAGGCTCGTGCGCTCCTACCCGAATATCAGGGTGATAGAGGGCGAGGTAACGGAGCTTCCCGAAAGGAATGCGGTGATATGCACAGGTCCGCTGACTTCCGACGCTCTGGCTGCAAAGATACAGGGCATCTGCGGCAAGGGACTGAGCTTTTTTGACGCTGCGGCTCCTATAGTAACTGCGGAGAGCATAGATTTCACAAAGGCGTTCTATCAGACAAGATACGACAAGGGCGACGCTGATTATATCAATTGCCCGATGAATAAAGAGGAGTACGAGGCTTTCTACGATGCGCTCGTCCATGCGGAATCTGCTCCGCTGAAGGAGTTTGACCGCCCCGAGGAGAATTCGGGACTCACGGTGTACGAGGGCTGCATGCCGGTTGAAGTTCTTGCTAAGCGCGGCATCGAGAGCGTGCGCTACGGCTGCATGAAGCCTGTGGGTCTGACCGACCCGAGGACAGGCCACCGTCCGTGGGCGGCGGTGCAGCTGCGCAAGGAGAACAAGGAAGGCACGATGTACAACCTCGTCGGCTTCCAGACAAATCTGAAATTCGGCGAGCAGAAGCGTGTTTTCTCCATGATCCCGGGACTTGAGAATGCGGAGTTCGTGAGATATGGCGTTATGCACCGCAACACTTTCATCGACAGTCCAAGACTTCTCGACTGCCACTTCATGCTGAAGGGCTCGGAGAACATCTTCTTCGGCGGTCAGATAACAGGCGTTGAGGGTTATGTGGAGAGCGCCGCAAGCGGCATTGCAGCAGGCAGAGCGCTGGCGGATATCTTAGAGGGCAAGAAGCCCACTGTTTTCCCCGTGACCACTATGCTTGGTGCGCTTTCCGCCTACATCAGCGATGAGAGCGTAACGGATTTTCAGCCGATGGGCAGCAATATGGGAATACTCCCGAAATTGGTGCTTGACAGGAAGCTGAAAAAGTATGAAAAATATGCGGTATACGCCGAAAGGGCGCTTGCCGATCTTGATAAGGCATTGAACGGATGACGGTCGCCGCTGTGCGGCAGAACGGAGTTTCATATGAAGATTGTAATTGACGGTTTCGGCGGCGATAACGCCCCCGATGAAGTTCTCAAAGGTGCGGCTCGTGCGGTAAAGGAGCTTGGCATCGAGGTCGCTGTGACAGGCGACGAGGAGATGCTCAGAAAGCGCATGGAGGAGCTGAAGATATCCTCTGAGGGCATCGAGCTTGTCCACGCGGCAGGCGGAGTGATGTCCGTGGAGGACAACCCCCGCTCCATCCTGAAGGAGAAGGCTGATACCTCCATGGGCGTTGCGTTCAGATATCTTGCGGACGGCAAGGCTGACGCAGTGATAAGCGCAGGCAGCACCGCTGCGATAGTTCTCGGCGGTACGATGATATGCAAGCGCATAAAGGGCGTCAAGCGTGCTGCGCTGGTGCCTCCCATGCCTGCAAAGGGCGGTGTGCGCTATTGTGTTCTTGACGGCGGCGCAAACATCGAGGTAAGACCCGAGATGCTGCAGCAGTTCGCCATCTTGGGCAGCCTGTTCATGCAGAAGACTATGGGCGTAGAAAATCCCCGTGTTGGTCTGCTGAACATCGGAACAGAGGAGGAAAAGGGCAGGGAACTGGAGCAGCAGACGCTTGCTCTTCTCAGAAAGACCCCCAATATAAATTTCGTTGGCTTTGTTGAAGCAAGAGACGTGCCGCTCGGCGCAGTGGACGTGCTTATCACGGACGGCTTCACGGGCAACGTTTATCTGAAGGCGTGTGAGGGCATGGGCGCTCTTGTGAAGGATGCGCTGAAGGGCATCTTCTTCGCAAATCTGCTCACAAAGATAGGCGCACTCTGTGTTAAGAAGCAGCTGGGCGGTTTCATGAAGCAGATGGATTACAAGACCATCGGCGGCTCGCCGCTGCTGGGTACGGCAAAGCCTGTATTCAAGGCGCACGGCAGCTCTGATGCACTGGCGTTCCTCGGTGCGTTCAGACAGGCGAAGATGTTCGTTGAGAACAACGCCATCGAGGAGATGACAGCAGCTATTGCGCAGCTCAGCGCAGGAGAGGAAGAGGCTTGATATGCCTGACATAAAAGAATTTCAGTCCGCCATCGGCTATGAATTCAGGGATATATCCCTGCTGGAGCAGGCAATGACCCATTCGAGCTACTCGGGCGGCAAGAACAACGGCAGCAACGAGCGCCTTGAATTCCTTGGCGACAGTGTGCTGCAGCTTACAGTATCCAAATATCTTTTCTCGAATATGACCACCGAGCCTGAGGGCGGCATGACTAAGCTTCGTGCTTCCATCGTGTGCGAGAATTCCCTCTATAATTTTGCGAAAAAGCTCGGTCTCGGTCAGTATCTGCTTCTCGGCAAGGGCGAGGAGATGACTGGCGGCAGAGAACGCCGCTCCATCCTTGCGGACGCTTTTGAGGCGCTGATCGCTGCCATCTATCTTGATGGCGGTCTGGAAAAGGCGCAGGAGTTCATCCTGAGCTATGTACCGTCCATCGAGGCGCTGAAGAGCGGCAAGGTAAAGCTCGGCGACTACAAGACCATCCTGCAGGAGATAATCCAGCAGAACCCCGAGGAGCATGTTTCCTACGAGGTGACTGAGGAGGACGGCGAGAATCACCACAAGATATTCCACGCAACGGTGCTGCTGAATGGTCAGGGCATCGGCAAGGGAAGCGGACACAGCAAGAAGGAGGCCGAGCAGGCAGCCGCAAAGGAAGCCATCGGTCTTATGGGCTATGAAACAGACTAATATTTCGATATTCATTCCGCACATCGGCTGTCCCCACAAGTGCAGCTTCTGCGATCAGAAGAGCATTTCGGGCGAGCAGAAGGCACCACGCGGCGAGGATGTCGCAAGGCTCCTCGACGAGCAGGCGGAGCATCTCAGAAGCAGAGAGATGACAGCGGAGATAGCGTTCTTCGGCGGCAGCTTCACTGCAGTGCCGAGGGCGTATATGGAAGAGCTGCTGACAGCGGCAAGTGAGGCTGTGAAGCGGTATCCCGATGTATACACGGGCATACGCTGCTCCACCCGACCTGATTGTATTTCCGAGGAAATACTCATGCTGCTGAAAGGCTATGGAATGACGGCAATAGAGCTTGGTGCGCAGTCCATGTCGGACGAGGTGCTGAGGCTCAATCACAGAGGTCACACAGCAGAGGATGTCCGCAGGGCATCGGAGCTGATAAAGGGCAGCGGAATTGAGCTGGGACTTCAGATGATGACAGGTCTTTACGGCGACAGCGAGGCTGCTGTTCTCGAAACGATGCGTGAGTTCATCGACTTGCAGCCGAAAACGGTGCGCATCTATCCGACAGTGATACTGGAGGGAACGCATCTCGGCGAGCTTTACAAGAGCGGCGAGTACGAGACCTTCACCTTCGAGCAGACAGTAACGCTCTGCGCAAGGCTGCTGAGGGAGTTCACAGCGGCAGGCATAGCTGTCATCCGCATGGGTCTCCATGCAAGCGAGGATGTGGAAAGAGCCATGCTGGGCGGCGTGTATCACCCCGCATTCCGTGAGATATGCGAGAGCCGCATCTTTTTAGAGGATATGAAAAAAGCCCTTTCCGATAAGGAAAAGGGAGAATATACGGTGTTCACCGACCCAAAGAACATCAGCCGTGCAACGGGGCAGAAGCGCTGCAATATCGCGGCTCTCTCGGAGCTTGGCTACAGGATAACGGTGAAGCCCTGCGCAGGGGAATATATAAAACTCTGTGCAAAAGAGAACGTATGAGGTAAGAATGTTTTTTAAGTCACTGGAGATACACGGCTTCAAGTCCTTTGCGGACAAGACCGTGCTGAATTTCGACACCAAGACCACTGCCGTTGTAGGCAGCAACGGTAACGGTAAAAGTAATATAAGTGACGCACTGCGATGGGTAATGGGCGAGCAGGGCGCCAAAACTCTGCGCGGCGAGAAGATGGAGGATGTCATCTTCCACGGCACCGTGGAGCGTAAGCCGATGGGTTTTGCGAAGGTCGCACTCACCATCGATAACTGCGACCGCACGCTCGGTGTTGACGCTGACGAGGTAGTCATCTCCCGTAAGCTGTACCGCTCGGGCGAGAGCGAGTATCTCATCAACGGTCAGAAGTCCCGTCTGAGGGATATTCAGGAGATGCTGATGGGTACAGGTCTCGGCCGTGACGGATATTCCATCGTAGGTCAGGGACGTGTGGCGGAGATAGTAAACGCCAGAGGCTCTCAGCGCCGTGAGATATTCGAGGAGGCGGCAGGCGTTTCGCTGTTCCTGCACAAGAAGCAGGAGGCGGAAAAGCAGCTCGCGAATGCGGAGGACAACATCACCCGCCAGAGGGATATCCTGCGTGTGGATGAGGAGCGTCTCCCCGTGCTGAAAAGGCAGTCCGAAAAGGCGGCTCTCGCAGTGGAGCTTTACGAGCAGAAAAAGGATCTTGAAATATCCGTAAGCACCGCAAGGCTCGGAAATCAGCGTGACGCACTGAAAAAGTTGGACGACGATCTGCTTTTAAACCGTGCAGAGAGCGAGCATTACGAGCGTGATATTCAGAAGCTGGAGGACAGCATAGAAGCCTCCTCCGAAAAGCGCATGAAGATACAGGCGGAGCTGGAACGCTTCCGCAGAAACAGGCAGTCCGTCAATGACGAGATCGCCGAAAAGCGTGCAAGCATTCAGGTGCTTGAAAACGATCTGCGCCACAACGAGCAGCGCAGAACAGAGCTTGCTCAGCAGATCGCAGACGCTGAAAAGAGCAGCCGCAGCTTCGATGAGGACATCAAAGCTATAGAGCAGAAGATCGCTGCAAAGGAGCAGGATATTGCGGCTCTGGGCGTGAAGCGCAGCGAGGTACAGGCGAAGCTCTCCGAGATAGCTGACATGAGCGCCGAGGCGGACAAGGCTTACTCAGCACTTGAAGCGACTCTGGCTCAGTGCTACCGTGACAAGGGCGAGGCAGGCGTAAGAAGTGCGCAGGCTGAGCGTGCGGCGGATGAGGCGCAGGAGCAGAAGCGTGTTTTCCTTGAAGGTCTGAACGACAGCGAAGCAAAGCTGAAGGAATACACCGAGGGCAAGGAGCAGGCTGCAAAGCAGCTTGCCGAGATAACTCAGAAGCGCGCGGATACAAAGAACAAGCTCTCAGGCTACGAACGCCTTTATGACGGCAAAAAGCGCCGCATGAACGAGGCGAAGGATGCCCTTGAAGCAGTTGAGCGTGAGCTCGGCAGCAAGCAGCAGAGATACAATGTTCTCCGTGATGTGGAAAACAGCATGGAGGGCTACTACCGCAGCGTCAAGGATATCCTGAGAGCGTCCAAATCGGGACGTATCAGCGGAATCCACGGCATCGTTGCGGATATAATCGGCGTGGAGGAGCGCTATGTAACGGCAATCGAGACAGTCCTCCAGCCCGTAATGCAGCACATCATCGTGGACAACGAGGAGACCGCAAAGCGCTGCATCCGTTTCCTGAAGGAGACCAATGCGGGACGTGCGACGATGCTTCCTCTCACAAGTATCAAGGGCCGCTCACTCAACGAGCCGAGACTCGATATGGAGGAGGGCTTCGAGGGCATAGCAAGCGAGCTTGTGCAGTACGACGACGAATACAGCGAGATAGTGAAATATCTTCTCGGCACCACCGCAGTGGTGGACGACATAGACACCGCCGCCTACATCGGCAAGCGCTACGGCAACAAATTCCGTATCGTGACACTGGATGGCCAGGTGGTAAATGCGGGCGGTTCGTTCACGGGTGGTAGTAAGGTCAGCGCAGGCGGCATCATCTCCCGTAAGCAGGAGATCGATACGCTCTATACCGAGATACAGAAGCTGCGCCAGTCGCAGAACGAAAAGAGCGAGGCTTTCCGCCAGTATCAGGCAGAGACTGCGAAGTTCACCATCGAGATGGAGGGCATGCAGGACGAGCTTCGTGAACTGGACGGCGAGGAGATCCGTGTGAATGCGGATATCTCCCGTTTTGACAGCCTTATCTCCCAGCTTTCTCAGCAGGGCGAGACTGCAAAGCTTACCGTACAGCGCTTTGATATGCAGATAGAGCAGCAGACGAAGATAGTCGCTGAAAACAATGAGATCATCGCAAAGACCGAAGCTAAGATAGCAGAGCTTGAAAAGGAGCTTTCCGCTTCGGGCAGCGAGAGGGAGAGCACCGCAGCGAGCATAAAGGCTCTTTCGGACGAGCTTTCTCAGATAAATATCGACGAGATAACCGCAGGCAAGGATATCGATGCATTCCGCAGCGAGATCCGTGCCGTGGAGAACAACCGCAGGATGCTCTTTGAGAGCAGCGGCGGCTACAAGGACGCTGTTGCAAAGCTGGACAAGGAAGATAACGATATCCGCCTTGAGATCGAGCGTGTGAAGCTTGAAGTTCAGCAGCAGACCGAGAACCTTTCCGAGAACGATAGCGATATAGAACGCTGCACCGCAGAGGTCACCGAGCTTGAAAAGAGCATCGAGACCATGCATCGTGACGTGCGTGAAGCTACCGACAACAAGGAGAAGTTCAACCGTGAGGTTGCACGTCTTGAGGAGCGCCGTGCAGGCGTTCAGAAGGAGTACGACAGCATAGTGAAGCTGCTGTACGACCGCTACGAGCTTACCGTCTCCATGGCAGTTGAGATAGCGAAGCCGCTTGAAAATCTGCTGATGGCGGAAAACGATCTTGCGGAGCTGAACAAGCGCATCAGCGCACTCGGCAGTGTAAATATGGATTCCATCGAGGAATACCGCACGGTATCCGAGAGGTTTGAATTCCAGTCTGCTCAGCTTGCAGATATTGAGAAATCCAAGGCAGAGCTTGAAAAGCTGATAGAGCAGCTCACCACTGATATCAAGGCACGCTTCCTGAACAGCTTCCAGGAGATAAACCGCCATTTCAAGGAGATATTCGTGACTATCTTCGGAGACGGCGCAAAGGCAGAGCTGGAGCTTACCGATCCTGAGGATGTGCTGAATTCGGGCATCGAGATAAATGCCGCACCTCCCGGAAAGGTAATCAAGAACCTGATATCCCTTTCGGGCGGCGAGCAGACCATGGT
This sequence comes from Oscillospiraceae bacterium, assembly GCA_045531575.1. Classification (GTDB taxonomy): domain Bacteria; phylum Bacillota; class Clostridia; order Oscillospirales; family Ruminococcaceae; genus CAG-115. The sequence continues at coordinate 7,390 of JAZSEG010000125.1, forward strand.
GGCTATCACCATTTATCTTGCGATACTCAAGCACCGCCCCACACCGTTCTGCATGCTGGACGAGGTGGACGCTGCGCTTGACGACGTAAACGTAGACAAGTATATTACATATCTTAACCAGTTTGCAAAGCAGACCCAGCTGATGGTAATCACCCACAGACGTGGTACCATTGAGGGCTGCGACGTGCTTTACGGTGTGTTCATGCAGGAGAAGGGCGTTTCCCGACTGCTGCGCCGTGAGCTGACGGACGAGCTGGATGTGGAACTGAAGTAACGGAGGTAATATGGGCCTTTTTGACAGATTCAGAAAGAAGAAGCAGGATGAGGATATCGAAGAGGAGCTGACTGAGCAGACCGAGGAGGCACCCGTCCCCGAGGAGGCACTCGCCCCCGAGGAGACCAACGTCCCCGAGGAGGTCAGCGAGGACACAGCTTCCGATGAGATATCCGAAGAAACACCTGCGGAGATAGTTGAAGATATTCCTGCGGATGATATCATTGAGGAGACAGAAGAAGCTTGCGATGATGAGGCTGACGAGGAAGAAGCCGAGCAGCCTTCCGAAGAGGCATCCGAGGAAGAACATAAGATGGGCTTTTTCGAGAAGCTGAAAAACGGTCTGAAAAAGACAAAGGACGGCTTCCTCAGCAAGATAGAGCTGCTGATGAACAGCTTCACGAAGATCGACGAGGATTTCTTCGAGGAGCTTGAGGAGATGCTCATCCTTTCGGATATCGGTGCTGAAACATCCATGGATATCTGCGATAAGCTGAGGGCTGCGGTAAAGCGCACAGGCGCCACCGACCCGAACGACGTGAAGCAGCTGCTGAAGGACATCATCGCCGAGATACTCACAGGCGGAAACGAGCTTGATCTTTCATCGAAGCCAGCCGTTATCATGGTCATCGGCGTAAACGGTGCAGGCAAGACCACCACTATCGGTAAGCTCTCCGCTAATCTTAAGTGTCAGGGCAAGAAGGTGATCGTTGCGGCGGCGGATACGTTCCGTGCGGCGGCGATAGAGCAGCTCAATGTGTGGACTGACCGTGCAGGCGTTGACATAGTAAAGCACGCCGAGGGCAGCGACCCTGCCGCAGTTGTGTTTGACGCCATATCCGCTGCAAAGGCGAGAAATGCGGATGTGATACTCTGTGATACCGCAGGACGTCTGCACAATAAAAAGCACCTGATGGAGGAGCTGAAGAAGATAGCGAGAGTTATCCTGCGAGAGCTTCCCGATGCGAAGATAGAGACGCTTCTCGTGCTGGATGCGACCACAGGACAGAACGCCGTTAATCAGGCGAAGCTGTTCAGCGAGACTGCAGACATCACAGGCATCGCACTTACAAAGCTTGACGGCACCGCAAAGGGCGGCATCATCATCCCCATCAAGAACGAGCTGGGAATTCCCGTGAAGCTCGTGGGCGTGGGAGAGAAGATAGACGATCTGCAGCCGTTCATCCCTGAGGATTATGTAAACGCACTCTTTGAATAAGTGCAGGCTGTCGATAAAGTGCCATCTACGTCGTGGAGTGGTCAGCAAAGCTGACCACCTTGCGATTACATTTCGCAGTCGGAGCAACTGCGATTTTGCTTCGCAAAACCATTCCATCGCCAACGGCAGGCACAAACACGATGTTTGTAGTGTTGCCCCAAAAGAGCGGCACGGATGCCGCTCTTTAGAGGGCAACGCATTTAAGCCTAGTCGTTATGATGGTTTCTAGTATCTGGCACTTTCTCGTTCGCCTGAATATATGAAGTAATTTATTTGTGAAAGGATATAATAAATGATACAGCATAATATTTCTGCCGAAGACAAACCTGCCGCGAGTATGCCTGACCGACAGCGGCTGATTATCGCAACGAACAACCAGGGCAAGCTCCGTGAATTCGGAAAGCTGCTGGAGCCTTTCGGCTTCGATGTGATATCCATGCGTCAGGCAGGCTTTACAGATGAGATAATCGAGGACGGCGATACATTCCAGGAGAATGCGCACATCAAGGCGAGAGCCGTTTTCGAGGCAACAGGACTCCCCACCATCGCTGATGACAGCGGACTGGAGATAGATTTCCTGAACGGCGCTCCCGGCATCTATTCCGCACGCTATGCGGGAGAGAACGCTACTGACAAGGAACGCTGCCAGAAGGTGCTGGACGAGATGCACGGTGTTGACCGTTCGCTGAGAGAGGCACGCTTCGTATGCTCCATCTACTTCATCTACAGCGAGGAAGAGGAGTACAATGTAAACGGCACCGTAGAGGGCTACATAGGCGATGAGATGGTGGGCGACAACGGCTTCGGCTACGACCCCATATTTATGCTGGATGATGACGAAAGCATGGCGACCATCGGTGAGGATGAGAAGAACAGGATCAGCCACCGTGCCAAGGCTTTCGAGCAGCTTAGCAATATACTGAAGGAGAAATTCAACTGATGCTGACAAGTAAACAGAGAGCGCACCTGCGTTCCATTGCGCAGGGCTACAATGCAATATTTTTCGTAGGAAAGAACGGTATCGGAGAGGAGCTGGTAAAGCAGCTTGACGACGTTCTGGAGAGCCGTGAGCTCATCAAGGTGGGCGTGCAGGAGAACTGCGAATACACCGCAAGAGAGGCTGCTGACGAGATCGCAGCGCAGCTTAACGCAGACGTGGTGCAGGTCATCGGCAGAAAGTTCGTGCTGTGGAGAAGAAGCAAGGATCCCAAGAAGAGGGTGATCGAGCTTGATTAAGACAGGAATCTTCGGGGGCGCATTCAACCCCGTTCACAAGGGTCATGTAAGGCTTGCGGAGGAGGCAGTGAAGCAGCTGAAGCTGAAAAGGCTGCTCATCATCCCCACCTACGATTCCCCCCACAAGGAGACAAAGCTGCTCCCGTTCGAGGACAGAGCCGAGATGTGCCGCAGAGCCTTCGGTCATATCGAGGGCGTGGAGATAAGCGACATTGAGGTGAAGCTGGGTGGCAAGAGTTTTACCATCAACACCATCCGTGAGCTGAAGTCGCTGTATCCCGAGGATCAGTTTTTCCTGCTCATAGGCGGCGATATGCTGTTCAGCTTTGAGAGCTGGTTCAAGTATGAATCCATCCTGAAAGAAGCAAAGGTATGCGCCATTGCCCGTGACGAGGACAGCCTCGTGGACATGATGGAATACGCAAACGAGATAGGTCGCATCAAGGTGCTGCCCACAAAGGCTATCGAGATATCCTCCACCGAGATACGCGAAAAAGCGGCAAGGGGAGAGGATATATCGGATCTCGTTCCCGAGGGCGTTGCGGAGTACATCGCACAGAACGGACTTTATCGGGAGGGCTGACGTTGAGCAGATACGAGGAATTTGACGCATACGAGAAGCTCATAAAGGAAAGGCTCTCAAAAAAGCGCTTCAATCACAGCATGAACGTGGCAGAGGCGTGTTACGATCTCGCAAAGAAGAACGGCGCTGACGAAAAGCGCTGCTACCTTGCAGGTCTGCTCCACGATGTCATGAAGGAGGAGAGCAAGGAGCTTCAGCGTGAGATGACAGTGAACAGCGGACTCTCGCCCGACCCTGCCGAATGTGATACGCCTGCCCTCTGGCACGCAGTTGCGGGAGCGGCTTATGTGCGTGACGAACTGAAGATATCGGACGCCGAGATAATCGGTGCGATACGCTTTCACACCATCGGATGCGCACAGCTTACACTGCTGCAGAAGATAGTGTATCTGGGCGATATGATATCCGATGACAGGGACTACAAGGACGTTGACAAATTCAGAAAGATATGCTATGATGATATCAATATTGCTATGTCGGTAGCGCTGACATACAACATCGAAAGCGTATGTAAAAAGTGCGGTATGCTGCCTGCATACACCACTGAAGCTTATAATTATTTCATGCAGTTCAATAAGGAGAAATATCATTTATGACAGATAGAGAAGAATATGAAGTAGCCGTGAAGGCGCTGGATTCCAAGAAGGCGAAGGATATCAAGGTGCTGAAGGTGGACGACCTCACCATCCTTGCAAATTATTTCGTTATCGCATCCGCAACAAGCACCACTCAGGTAAAGGCGCTGGCGGATGAGGTGGAGTATCAGCTGGGCGAAAAGGGCGTTCAGCCCAAGAGCATTGAGGGATATCAGAGCAAGACATGGATCTGTCTTGACTATATCGATGTTATCGTTCATGTGTTCCTCGAAACAGAGCGTGAGTTCTATCAGCTGGAGCATCTCTGGGCAGACGGAACCCCCGTTGATATCAGCGCTCTTGTGACCGATTAAGAGAAATTAAGAAAAAATTTCTATAAAAATCGTGATAACCACTTGACAAATTTGTGTATGTGATGTATAATAAAACATATACTTTTTGTATAACTACTATTTTGTAGATAACCTATGCCTTGTGGCAAAGGGAGGGATATAGATGGCAGAAATTCGTCTGGGCAAAAATGAGTCTCTTGATACAGCTCTGAAGCGCTTTAAGCGTTCTTGCGCTAGAGACGGCGTTCTTGCTGAGGTTCGTAAGAGAGAGCATTACGAGAAGCCTTCGGTAAAGCGTAAGAAGAAGTCTGAGGCTGCTCGCAAGCGCAAGTTCTGATAACGGACTTACTACTTAACAAAATCGGTTGAAGCGGGCAAATTTTGTCCGCTTCATTCATTTTACGGAAAACGGGCATCCGCCCTTGTTATATATGGAGGACTTATGCTGTTTAAGCCCACATTCTGGCTGAAGAACGTACTCGCCATCGATGAGGACTTCCTCAGAAAAAACAACATCACCGCACTGGTGCTGGATCTTGACAATACTCTTTCCATGCACGGAAACCCCATCCCTGAGGAGGGCGTTCCCGAGTGGCTGGACAAGATGCGTGCGGCAGGCATCAAAATGCGTGTGGTATCAAATAATACAAACAAGCGTGTGGCGCCGCTTGCCGCAAAGCTGGGACTTCCGTTCACCGCAAACGGCGCAAAGCCGCTGCCCTTCGGTATCTGGCGTGCCGTAAAGGCTATGGGAGTGAAGCGCAGTGAATGTGTGGTCATCGGCGATCAGATCTTCACTGACGTGCTGGCAGGCAAGTTCTCGGGAGTCCGCACCATCCTTGTGGAACCGTTTCACCTTGAAAAGACATGGACGTTCCGCCTTAAGAGAAAGATAGAAGCTATGGTGTTCCATCGTGATTATTCCAAGCTGGAGGTAAAATAATGAGCATTTCTTTCGGACCCGGCGGCAACTCCCTGAGCTGGGGCAAGCGCAAGTTCCCTCAGGATCTGCCCGAGTATCTCAGCAGCATGGGACTGAACGGCTATGAAATAGAGTGTGGCAGAGGCGTAAGGCTCAGTGCAAACACCGTGGCGCTGCTGCCATCTCTCGCAAAGGAGCATAACATCAACGTTACGTTGCATGCGCCGTATTTTATCTCGCTTTCTTCCGTGGAGGAGGAGACCCGTCTGAAGAGCGTGGATTATATCATGCAGTCCGCCGAGGCGGCAAGAGCAGTCGGTGCGAGAAAGATCGTCGTTCATTCAGGCTCCTGCTCCAAAATGAGCAGGGAGGAGGCTACAGCCCTCGCTTTCGATACGCTGAAAAGAGCGCAGGCGGCTCTTGACGAGGCAGGTCTTTCCGATATCATCATCTGCCCCGAGACCATGGGCAAGATAAATCAGCTCGGCACCCTTGAAGAGGTTGTGGAGCTTTGCGGCGTTGACGAGCGTTTTCTGCCCTGCTTGGACTTCGGTCACCTCAATGCCAGGACTCTCGGCGGTATCCAGAGCCGTGAGGATTATGCACGGATACTTGACTACATCGAGCATAAGCTGGGTCATGAAAGACTCTCCAATATGCACATACATTTCAGCCGCATCGAGTACACCACAGGCGGCGAGAAGCGGCATGTCACCTTTGCGGATACGCAGTGGGGACCTGATTTCAGACCGCTTATGGAGGAGCTGCACAAGCGTCAGCTCACACCGTCCATCATATGTGAATCGGACGGCACTCAGGCAGAGGATGCCGCAGAAATGAAGCGTTACTTTGAATCTCTTTAAGGTACGGAGGTATATATGAAAATTCTTGTAATGAACGGACCTAATCTCAATCTTCTCGGCGAGCGTGAGCCCGGAATCTACGGCTGCGATACGCTGAAATCCATTAACGACGAGATATACGAAGTGGCAAGAGAGCTTGGCTACGATGTGACATTCTTCCAGAGCAATTCCGAGGGCGGACTTATCGACCGCCTGCACGAATCCCGTCTGGACTGCGACGGTGTTATCCTCAACGCAGGAGCGTACACTCACTACAGCTATGCCATCCGTGACGCTATCTCTGCGATAAAGATCCCCGTTGTGGAGGTGCATCTTTCCAACGTGAACAGCAGGGATGAGTTCCGTAAGAATTCCGTTATCGCTCCCGTGTGCTGCGGAAGCATCGCAGGATTTGGTAAGTATAGCTATATCCTCGGTCTGTATGCGCTGAACAACAAGCTGGGTGGAAACGATGAATAATATAGAGAGACTGGCTCAGCTGCTTTCCGACGAAAACCACGGCGCACTCATCACATCCGATGTCAGCCGCCGATATTTCTGCGGCTTTAAAAGCTCCGCAGGCGTAATTCTCGTAACAAAGGAGCAGTCTTATCTTATAATCGACTCCCGCTATTACGACAAAGCGTGCGAGCGTGTACGAGACTGCACTGTTATCCTGATGGAGGACATGCGCTCACAGCTTATGGATCTCATGATAAAGCACAACATCCGTAAGCTTTCTGTTGAGAGCGCCTATATGACCATAAAGGACTTTGAGGAATACAAGGAAAAGCTGTTCTATGCTGAGCTTGACGGCTCTACATGGCTCTCTGAAAAGATAAGCGGAATGCGTGTCATCAAGAGCAGGGAAGAGGTGGAGCTTATCGTAAAGGCTCAGCGCATTGCAGAGGCGGCTTTCGAGCGCCTGTTGGAGCGTATGCGCAAGGGCATGACAGAAAAGCAGATAGCGGCGCTGCTGAATTATTACATGATGGACTGCGGTGCGGACGACCTTTCCTTTGAGACCATTGCAGCCTCGGGCGTGAATTCCGCATCCCCCCATGCCGTTCCTACAGACAAGCCACTGCAGGAGGGCGATTTCCTTACGCTGGACTTTGGTGCGGTGGTGGACGGATATCACTCCGATATGACGAGAACTCTCGTTATCGGCGAGCCTACTCCCGAGATGGAGGAGCTTTACAATGCGGTGTTCTATGCAAATCTAGACGCCATGAAGGCAGTGCGTGCGGATATCGGCGGCAAGGTGGTGGACAGCGTGGCGAGAAGCACTTTGCAGGGCTGGGGCGGTTATGATAAGTATTTCGGTCATGGTCTGGGTCACGGTGTGGGTCTGGAGATACATGAGGCTCCCACTCTTTCGCAGAAGAGCAGTTCCATGCTGCATGAGGGAATGATAGTCACCATCGAGCCGGGTGCGTATATCTCGGGCAAGTACGGTGTGCGCATAGAGGACATGGTTATGGTGACCGAAAACGGCAGCGAAAACCTCACTATGACTACGAAAAAGCTCATAAGAATATAAAATATGCAGATTTTTTCGTTTTTTTTATAAAAAGGACTTGAAAAATTCCGCAATATAGGGTAAAATATAAAGGATGTATAGAATAGCGGTCTTGTGTCGCAATTCGTATTAAAGAATATTAAAATTATTTGGAGGTTCCTACTATGGTAACAGCAGGAGATTTCAGAAACGGCATGACCTTTGAAGAAGAGGGCAATGTAATGCAGATCATCGAGTTCCAGCACGTTAAGCCCGGTAAGGGTGCAGCGTTCGTTAGAACAAAGGTAAGAAACGTTATTACAGGCTCCGTTGTAGAAAAGACATACAACCCTTCCGCAAAGTTCCCCACAGCTTATGTTGAGAGAAAGGATATGGAGTACACATATTCTGACGGCGATCTTTACTACTTCATGGATCCCGAGACTTACGAGCAGGTTCCCGTAAACAAGTCCGATCTTGGCGACGCTTTCAAGTTCGTTAAGGAGAACATGGTATGTAAGGTTCTGTCCTACAAGGGCAACGTATTCGGCGTAGAGCCCCCCAACTTCGTTGAGCTGCAGATCACTCAGACAGATCCCGGCTTCGCTGGCAACACAGCTACAAACGCTACTAAGCCCGCTACACTGGAGACAGGCGCTGAGATCCGTGTTCCTCTGTTTATCGACAACGGTGAGATCATCCGTATCGACACCAGAACAGGCGAGTACATGGAGCGTGTTAAGTAAGAATCTGTTTTAAAATTATAGTTTTCTTGGAAAGGAACGATATATTATGACTATCGGCGAAAAGGTTTCCTATATCAAGGGTCTTGCAGACGGTCTTGCCCTTGACGAGTCCACAAAGGAAGGCAAGATCATTGCCGCTATGCTTGATGTTCTTTCCGACATCGCAGAAAACCTCAGAGAGGTTGACGATGAGCTGAACGATATCGCAGACGTTATGACTGATATGGAGGAAAGCGTTGCTGACCTCGAGGATATCGTTTATGACATCGACGATGATGACGATGATTACGATGATGAGTTCGAGGATGATCTCGACGAGATGTATGAGATCACTTGTTCCTCTTGCGGTAACACTATCTGCGTTGATTATGAGCAGGCGGTTAGTTCCTTGAATTGCCCCAATTGTGGTCAGCGTATCAAGTGTGAGCCTGTTGACGAGGACGACGAAGATTAATTCCGTAATTCAATTAAGACGGACGGCGCCTTGCTGTCCGTCTTTTGTTTTCATCGAAAGGATCTGTTATGGGCGAGGAAAAAACGCAGAACAGAAAGCTTCACATAGCGCTGATGGCGGCGATAGTCATTATCGGCGTTATCGCAATTACTATAATCGATCTTATCATACAGCCGCCTTACATTGTGAAATCCGCTGTAAAGGTAACGCTTTTTGCGGGAATGCCCGTTCTCTATGCGCTGTTCGTGGATAAAGAGCTGGGGCTGCGCAGCCTTTTCAGTTTAGGCGGCGGTGCAAAAGGCATCGTCGAGGCGATACTATGGGGCCTCGGCGTTTTCGGTGTGATAGTGGGAGCGTATCTTCTTATCGGCCGCTTCTTTGATTTCTCGCAGATAACGGGAAATCTCGAAAAATCCATGGGTATCGATAAGGATAACTTCGTTGCGGTGGCGCTGTATATCTCCTTCTGCAATTCCTTTCTGGAGGAGTTCTTCTTCCGTGGCTTTGCCTGCCTGAAGCTGCAGAAATACGTTTCCCGCAGGGCGGCGTATATCTTCAGCTCGCTCACATTTGCGCTTTATCATGTGGCGATGATGTGGGTGGCATTCGAGCCGCCGCTGGTTGCAGTGGCATTTATAGGGCTCATCGTGGGCGGCTGCATATTCAATTTCTTCAATGAGCGCTACGGAAATCTTTACATATCCTGGCTCATCCACATGGGAGCCAATTTTGCGATCAACGGCATCGCCATGACGTTGTTCGGTATCATCTGATAAAATAAGGAGAACAAAATGAGCTGGAGAGACAATCTTATAAAAATAGAACCCTACGTTGCAGGCGAGCAGCCGAATAAGAAGGATTTTATAAAGCTCAATGCCAATGAGAATCCCTATCCCCCTGCGCCGGGCGTGCTGGAGGTAATTTCAAAGTTTGATGGCGCTGTGCTGAAAAAGTATCCCGATGCAGACGCTAAGCCCCTTGCTGCTGCTATTGCAGAGAGAGTCGGACTTGCCCGTGAGAACGTGTTTGTAGGTAACGGTTCGGATGATGTACTGGCTCTGTGCTTCCGTGCATTCTTCAATTCCGATAAGCCTGTCATCTATCCCGATATCACATATTCGTTCTATCCCGTATGGTGCGAGATGCTGCGCATTCCGTTCGAGACCATCCCTGTGGATGAGAGCTTCAACATCAACGCAGCAGACTACAAGCGCTCCAATGGCGGCGTGGTTATCGCAAACCCGAATGCTCCCACCAGTATTGCAAGGGGACTGGATTTCATCCGTGAGATACTGGACGCAAATCAGGACAGCGTTGTGATCGTGGACGAGGCGTATGTGGATTTCGGCGGCGAGAGCGCAATTCCGCTGCTCTCTGAGTATGAAAACCTTGTGGTTACGCAGACCTTCTCCAAGAGCCGCTCCATGGCGGGCATGAGAATAGGCTGCGCCTTCGGCAACAAGGAGATAATCTCCGCACTGTACGCCGCCAAGGACAGCTACAATTCCTACCCGATGGACAGCGTTGCGATAGAAGCAGGAATCGCGTCCGTAAAGGATGAAGAATATTTCCGTTCTACGATCGCAAAGGTGATAGCTACCCGTGACAGGCTCACAAAGGAGCTGCATGCAATGGGCTTCGAGCTGCCCGACAGCTGTGCGAACTTCGTTTTTGCGGAGCATAAGGATTACCGTGCTAAGGATATCTGCGAGTACCTGAAGACCCGTGATATCTATGTGCGATACTTCTCCAAGGCAAGGATAGACAACCGCCTGCGTATCACCGTCGGCACAGACGAGGAAATAGATGCTCTGATCTCCGCATTGAAGGATTATATCGGATAAATACGAAGCGCTGCCGTTTTATTGGCAGCGCTTTTTTCCATACGAACGCTTTGCGTTCGTGCGGCGCATGCTCCGCTTCAATTTTCCCTTATGGAAAATTGATGTTGCTCCGCAACACCGTTACGCATGCTGGGGGTTGCATTTTTGTTATAAATCCTGTATATCAGCGGCAGTCAAATCATTCTGAATGTTATCCCGTGCGAGATCGGTGTCGATAGCAGGGTAGATGTCCTCGGGGATGGGATGTTCTGTGTGCCATACCTTCTGAGCAGGTGGTTTTGTTCCTGCGATGATGTGATTCGCAGGCCGCTTTGTGTGTTTGGCCTTGCCCTGAAGCTCGGGTACGGGCGGCACATCGTTTTTCGGATGCGTCTGCGTGTAGTCGGGGCGTTTCATGCCTTGCTTTGCCATTAAATATCACCTCGGCATTAGTATTAGCTAAGCAGCGGTGATTATGCCTGCGGACAAATCGGAATTTGAAACGCTCCGCGTTTCAAATTCCGATTTATGTATCACCCATCTATCGCCGAGGCATTCCTGTATTGTGATGGCGTTATGCCGTTTGCCTTTCTGAAGGCTCGGCTGAAGTAATTGGAATCACTGAAGCCGCAGCGCAGCGCAATCTCAGTGATAGGCAGTGCACTCTCTTTCAGCAGGGAACAGGCTCTGCGAATACGTATGTTCATAAGATACTTCTGCGGCGTGATGCCGTATACCGAGGAAAACAGCCTGATAAAATGCCGCTGAGAATAGTGAGATATCTCCAGCACCTGTTCTATCGTGATGTCCTCCATATAGTGGTTTTCCATGAAAGCCGCAGCGTCTGCAATGCCGCTTATTTCACGCTGCTTTGCGGGAGCGTCGTACAGGCGTGAGAGCTTTACCACTATCTGCATGAAGCAGGAGAGAAGCATTGTCTTTTTGCCCGGGCGGTCAGCGGAATACTCCCTCATTGTCCGGTCCAGAAGATGTTCAAGCTCGGTGAAATCCGCAGGAGCCAGCTTCAGGCGGCTCTTGAAGCTCTGAGCATTGTTCAGCTGTGCTTCCAGCAGAAAAAGTGCATGGAAACCTGTGCATTGCTTGATATCATTGTCGCCGTTGAGCAGCGCATCGGGACGGAACATTATATTGCAGATACGGAAATTCACCGTGTTGTCGTAGCCATGCTGTATATCCTTGCCCATGACGAAAACATCGCCCTTTTTGACAGCGAAGCGTTCGTCACCCACAACGTGATCGGCAGATCCGTCCATTACTATCACAAGCTCAAAGAAATCGGCATGGCCGTGGATGAACATCTTCTCCTCGTGTCCTCCGTATTGTATGAAAAACGGAAAGCTGTCATCGTCCGTGAAATAGTGCAGCCACATATCATTCATGATATCATCTCCTTGCCTTATCCCTTAATTTAATATATCATAGATCGGCATAAATTGCAAGTGTGGACATATTTTTGAGAAAATATGAAAATTCGCTTAAAATTTCGAAAAAACACTTTCATTATTTCAATATTTGTGATATAATGATATTAAGTATTACTATATCTAGTCAGTCGGACGAAAAATCATCATCTGCTTCGTCCTTTCACTGAACACTAGGCACAAAGCCTGACTGTTCAGTGAGTTCCTCGTATCTGACGTTTTCTCGCCCGACTGATAGCCCAGCGTTAGGAGAACATTGTGAAGAAACTCAAAGCTTTTGCCGCATTGGTGGCTGCGATGATGCTTTCTGCCTGCTCGACGGGCGTTTCAGTGGACAATCTTCTTGTGCCGCCGAAGCTTGATGAGCAGCAGAACGAAATATATCAGGCTCAGATAAGCAGCACAGGAAGCGGCATCAGCCTGAAATATC
>JAZSEG010000068.1:0-9368 GCA_045531575.1 Oscillospiraceae bacterium
AGCCGACTGTCCCCGAGGAGACATCCGTCCCCGAGGAGCCGACTGTCCCCGAGGAGACATCCGTCCCCGAGGAGACCAACGAAGTCGCTCCCGATGAGGACTCCGACAGCACCGCAAGCGTGCCACCTGCCGAAACCACGACCACCGCTCAGAGCAGTGCAAACGAACCGCTTCCTCAGGAGACCGTGGAGCAGGAATACGATATTCCCGAACGCATCCCCCTCACCGAGGATGATGTTATCATGGAGATAAAGACCGACGGCGAGATAACCACCGCCACCGAGCGTTTCACCGTGGAATTTACCTATATCGGCGATGCGGAGTGCGGATACTGCTTCGGCTGCGATTATTCTCTGAAGAAGTGGGACAACGCAGCAGGCGACTGGGCGGATGTGGAGTTCTCCGATGATGCTATGTGGAATGCACTCGGATATCTTCTCGGCAAGGACTGCCCCAAGAACAGCATCACCGTTTCTCTGAGAGATGATTTCTATGCAGAGCCGCTCACCGCAGGCTCCTATCTGCTGGTGAAGCCTATGGATGATGGCGTGGTACTGGAGCAGACCTTTGAGATAAAGGGCGAGGAAAACGGCGTTATCGTGGAGAGCGAAAGCGGCACTCTTACTCTTGTTATCAACGAGATAGCAGCTGACAAGATGATATGCTCCCTTGCATGGCCTTATCCTGCGAAATATGAGGTCATGTGCGATACATCCGAATACAGCGACTTCTGCGTGGGCGACAAGATCGAAGTGCAGTATGCGCCAATGTACAAGATCGAGGAATTCCTGTTCAGACTTACTCCCGAATGCATAGTAATGAGCGATTTCGAGCTGCAGGAGGGCGTGGACTACAAGCCTGTCATCTACCTCTATCCCGAGGATATTACCGAGGTATCCGTGCAGCTTGATTACAACGGCACGCTCATCATCACCGAGCCTGAATACGGCGATGGCTGGAACGTCACCGCATATCCCGACGGCCGCATCATCTCGGACGGCGTGGAGTATCCCTACCTGTTCTGGGAGGGCGAAAAGGCTTACGAGCTTGAAAGATCCGCAGGCTTCTGCATAAGCGGCGAGGAAACCGAAAGCTTCCTGCGCGAGAAGCTGAGCTATCTCGGACTCAGTGAGAATGAGGCTGCGGATTTCATGGAGTTCTGGCTGCCGCACATGGAGAAGAACGCCTATAATATAATCCGCTTCCACGGCGCCGATTACACCGATAACGCAGTGCTGGATATCTCTCCCCTGCCCGCTACTGTTATCCGTGTATACATGACCGTTGAGGCTTGCGATGAGTATGTGGATATCGCTCCGCAGGCTCTCGTGGCAGCACCCGAGCGCAGCGGCTTCACCGTTGTGGAGTGGGGCGGCAGCATCGGCTGACAGCATCCATATAAAGAAATAAGACCGACACCATTACGATGTCGGTCTTAATTTATTTATCCTGTCCGTAAAGGGGATTTGCGTCAAGGATCTCTCTGCGTATCTCATCGGAAATTGCAGGGATAGGCTGCGGTGCGGGACGGGCGGTGTAGTAGCCCTGAATATAATCCACACCCAGATCGATGACGGTATGCAGCTCATTGGAGGTCTCAACGCCCTCTGCAAGCACCCTGATATTGTTCAGGCGTGCAAATTCTATCGTGCTGCGAACGAACATCTGCTTGTTCTGATTCTTGTGAATATCCGTGATAAGGAAGCGGTCTATCTTGATTATCTGCGGTGCATAGCGCATCAGATTAACGATGTTGGAGTGACCTGTGCCGTAATCGTCAATGGCTATCTGTGCTGTTTCACTGCTGCCGCTGAGCTTGTGGATAGCGTTAAGCTCCTCGTCAGATACGGTATCCTGCTCGGTAAGCTCGTAAACAAACTTGTCAAGATAGCTGCTGTAGCTTTCGGTAAGCTGATTGATATCCTCATCAAGCAGGAAGTGACCCGGAATGGTATTGATGAACACCAGCCTTCCGCCGAAGCTTTCGCTGTCCTCTGCATAACGTGCCATGACATTGAACAGAGTCGCCTTTTCGATCTCGTACAGCCTGCCGTATTCCTTTGCGGTGGAAAGCACCTCCAAAGGATTCATGCCGATGGACGGGTCGGTACGCATCAGCGCCTCATAAGCGAAGATATCGCCTGTCTTTGCGCTGATTATCGGCTGGAAGTGATAGCTGAACATGTTCTTCTCGATCAGTAGCTCAAACGCCTTGTAATGCTCCTTGGGAGCAACGTTCTCCTTCTTGACAGCACCCGTGCCGCTCTTCAGGCGGTTCATGTACATCTCACTGTTTGCGAACTTGATGAAGCCCTCCAGCGAGCCTTCCCAGCCGCCGTTCACTACGGTACAGCCGCAGTTCACCTCAACGAAGTACTCCTTGCCGCTGGTGGAGTTATAGCCCTCGATAACGCCGTAGAACGCCGAGGTCGCCTTGTATATGACATCGCCGATGGTGTTTGGATCGTCGTAATAGTTCACAACAACGAACTCATCCTCCGAACAATGGGCGATATAGCAATTTGTCTGATTTGCAAGCTTCAGACCCTCTGAAGCAAGGCGCAGCGCGTCCTCAGCCGCCTCAATGCCGTAATTCTCCAGAATATAGTTATACTTAGGCAGACCATATACCGAGATAGATAGCGACCTGTTCCTGTTTTCTGGAACAGAAGCGAACTCCTCAAACCACTTCACGGCGCCCTTCAGATTAGGCAGACCAGTATATACATTGGTGAGTGCCGCCCTTTCGATGCTCTGGCGCATCTTCATCTGGCTGAAATGATTTATCGCAACATTGAATGCAATGTTGATGGTCTTTAAAACACGCTTGATCTTGTGCTTGCAGTAAGGGATATTATCCGTTCTTACGGCGTAGTATCCGCACACTCTGTTGCCCACATAGATGGAGCTTAAAACGTAGGCTGTATCGTCCTTCAGCCAGTTATCGAGATCAGGCACGATATCGGTGCGCTGAAGCCTTGTATTGAGAATATCATTCCTCACCGAATACTTGGACGGAATGATGACAAGCTCCTCAGGGAACAGCCATGTTATCTCCTTCTCACGGCTCATATCCATCACAGAAGCCACGAAATCGCTGTTCAGACACACATAGGAATTTTCCAGCATGCATCCCGCAAGGGTCTCGGAAAGGCTGTTCATGTCGTTTATCTCCAGCATGCGGTCGATCCAGTCATACTCGAAATCCTCATGCACCTGTGTCTCATGTATCTGCTGATAAAGATCCGCAGCGATATCACGGAAATTCTCGTGAGAATACTGGTGGCAGCCGCAGGATTCGGATATCTGCGGGATAAATCTGTATTTCAGCTGACGAGGCTCTGCGCCCTCTTCCAGCGCAAGACCGATAGCCTCAACAGTAAGCTCTGCAAGAGCCTCAAGATCCTCACAGCAGGTGGTAAGACGGGGAGCAAAATGATCCACCTCACGCACACCGTCAAAGCCTGTGATTATAACGTCCTTCGGCACGCTGTAGCCATACTTTGCAAGCTCCCTGCACACAGCCATCGCCATATAATCGTTGGCACAGAAGATAGCCTGCGGCGGCTTCTTTCCGTCTGCCACGAGGTTTGCGGCGATAGTTCTTGCGGGATCATCCCAGTATTCACCGTAGCCCACTCTGGATTCCTCAAAGGGCAGACCCTCTTCCTCCAGCACCTCACGATAACAAGCTATACGGATATCAGATTCGGGATCGTTCTCACGCCTGCCTGCGATGAAAAATGTATCTGTTACACCGTGATCCTTAATGATGTGACGGATTATCGACTTGAAAGCATCCTTGTAATCCGCAACGATAGACCAGCAGCCCTCGACCTCACCGCCGAAAACGATGACAGGCACGCCGAACATCATCGCACCACGGCTGATGACATCAGCTATCTCCTTGTTGTAAAAACTGTCGCTTAAAACGACAAGAGCATCTATAAGGTCGTAATTTATAAGGCTGTATACAGATTTTGCACCCTCATCGAAAGCATCGTCATTATAAAAATCGACAAAGCTATTGAAGAATATGAGCTTATAGCCCTTCTCCAGTGCAAGATAGTGCAGCCTGTTCACATAATCCGAACGGGTAGCGTCATTGATCTTAGTAAGGCATACGCCGATCACCTTCTGCTTTTCTGCCAATCCATCCACCTTCCTTCTTGTGGGTATAGTATATCATCATACTTTATGATAACATATTATTAGACATTTGTCAAGAAACCCCTTTATAATAACGAAAAATAAAAACAGGCAGGGATCACCTGCCTGCATATACTATTCTGCTCAGAACTGCGGCGGCAGCATTCCGTCAGGCGGAGCCATTCCATCGGGCGGAGTCATTCCGTCATGCGGCATCATGCCCTCGGATGGCGGCATGCCCTGCGGCTTCTCCATGCCCTGAGGAGCATCCTCCCGCTCAGGCGCAGACTGCGCTTCATTGCCGCTGTCGGGAGGTGTGAACTCATCCCTGTCGGGACGTTGGAAGTCCCCCGTATCGGGGCGCTGACCACCATATCCGCCCATATTGCCCATGCTTCCCATAGTCGAGATATCGATGTGCGATGCGTCTACAAGGGCGCTGCTGCCGCTCTGTCCATCGGTGGTAGAGGGTATGCTGCCTTCAAGCTGTCCCTGTACGCTCTCCGCACGGAGGGATACGAACTCCATCAGCGCCGCAACACCTGCCGTGAACTCCTCAAAGGTGCAGAACTTCGTGGGATCTTTCTCCGCATAAGGTGCTATAAGCTCTGCCGTGTCGGCGATGAGCTGCTCTGCCCTGCCACTTTCAAACCACCGCTCCATGAACTGCGCAAGGCACTCATGATAAAGTTCCGTGTACTGCTCATCCGAGAATATCCAGGCTATCATGGGGCGGTCGCCCTCGCCCGTAGTGCCCGAAACAGGCGTGTCTATCGGGGAGTTTACGGCGGCGGTGGCGTTGTTTCCTCCGTCAAAGGCGCCGAAAGCAAGGTTGTAGTCCCACGGGAGCATGGAGAGCGCTCCGTCCTTCTCGTAGAGGTAATAATTGTGTATCATGTTGCCCGTGTAGCTGTCGCCGTTGCACACGAAGTTATGCACTGCGAAATACATCAGGACATCCTCTGTATCCACCGCCGAGATATCGCCCTCGGAGAGCCTTTTCAGCGCCTCTGTCAGCCGCTGCTCGTCCGTGTCCGAGATATCCGTCTTTGCGCTGCCGAAGATGTTGGAGTAGCTTGCAGGATCGTCGTCGATGTACTGCAGCTTTACGTCAGCGCTGCCCATGCCGCCGAAGCCGCCGTTATCTCCCCTGCCGCCGTGGTCGGGGCGCTGCATTCCGCTGTTTCCGAATGCCTGCGGCGGTGCGAAGTCATCGGGCAGCCGCTCTTTTATCTCTCCGAATTTTGAGGGATCAAAGCCGCCCTCAGCATCGGTGAACTCTCCCATATCAAATCCCTTGCCGTTGCCGCGGCCGCCGCCGAAGCTGATGCTGTCAGGCTTGTAGAGTTCGCCGTAATTGCTGCCGTAATTGCGCTGCAGAAAGGAATCCTCCACCGCCTCCACAGCAAGATATAATCCCCAGTCCTCACCGTTTACGGTGATGTAAACAAAGCTGCACAGCGGTGCGGGAACTTCCATATCCGCCATCATCTGATAAACGAGGAAATCCTTCATCAGCGTGTTGTCCTGAATGAGATTGTTCAGGCACAGCTTATCCAGTCCGTGATAGGTGATGCCGCTGTCGTAGTGGTCGAACTCCAGCTTGAAGCTGTAGCGGTCGTTGCCGTAGTTCTTCACCGAGGTGAGCGAGGTGTTTCCCTTTGCACGGATGGCGATGTTCTTATACGCCTCTCCGTCTATCACCGCCGCACAGGAGATGTATTCCTCATCCGTGCAGGTCTGCAGGAACTCCACCCAGCCGTCTGCTACGATATCGATAGTGTGCACCCTTGTATGGTCGAACAGGCGGTTCTCGTAGCCCATAGTGCGCCCAGCGGACTGTATCCCGATAGCCTCGCCATTCATGAAAAGCACCGTCAGCAGCAGCGCCAGCACTACCACCACGCAGACTATCTTATCGAAATGCTTGTGTGTTGACATAGCGGCTCCTTAGCTCATATATTCTCCGTTGTAGCTGACGAGAACTGCGCTCTGCACTCCGTCAAGGGCGGAAAGCTCGTTGATAAAATCGGTGTTGTCCTCTTTAAGGCGGATCTCCATATTAAGCTCCACAAAGCCTTTCTGGGCGGTCTTGCTCTTTACGATGCTCTTCTGCACGCTCTTTGAGAGAAGCTCCTTTGCCCTCACCTCGCTGTCGTGACCATCACAGCGGATAACTACTATGTAGGGGTGCAGATGGGTCTTTCTGTTGGCAAGCAGCAGTATCACTGCACCAATAACAATGCTGCCGCACAGGGCAAGCGGGAGGAGTCCCGCCGCAAGCACGATGCCTGCACCTATCGACCAGAACAGAAAGCAGATATCCATAGGCTCCTTGATGGCGGTGCGGAAACGCACGATGGAGAGCGCACCCACCATACCGAGGGAAAGCACCACGTTACTGGTCACCGCCATGATGACAACGGTGGTGATGAGCGTCATAGCCACAAGAGAAACGCCGAAGCTCGGCGAATACATCACGCCGCTGTAGGTCTTTTTGTAGATAAAGAAGATGAGCAGACCTATCGCAAAGGCAAGCAGCAGCGCTATCGCAGTATCGAGGATGCTGAAGCTGCTCATATTGTCCAAAAAGCTTGATTTGAAGATGTCCTTGAAATTCATTTTGTGTTCTCCTTAGATGTTATCAGCCGTATATCCTGCAGGCTGCGTATTTTGAAAAAGCCGATGTTCTTGTGGTGCCGAGCTGCACTATATCCCGTATCACCGAGGGCAGGAACTCATCCCATTTCACCTCAAGTATGATGGAGTCACTCGCAGGCAGTGTGACGCAATTTTTATCCAAAAATTCGGTGCAGGATGCTCCCGTGCGGATGTTGTGATCCAGTGTAACACGGACGTTTCCTGCCGGAAAGACGAACGGCTCACGGGTATAGTCAACAATTGTTCTCGGGCGCAGCCCCTGCGATTTCATGCGGCTGTACAGCTCGTTTACGAGCTGTCGGTTATCCTGCGCCATCCAGTCAGTATCGCCGTCAACTATGCGCTGAGTTTCCTCTTCGGAAAGCAGCACGCTCTCCTTGCAGCACAGTCCGTTAAGCTTAGATTTCTTTTCCAGCTTTATGAGGGATGTATCGAAATTGTACAGGCGTATGCGGAACTTCTCACGGCAGTTCACGCCATCCAGCTTTTCATTCAGCGCCTTGTCATAGAGGTTGTCGAAATACAGGCTGCGTATCTCGTATCTTCCGTCCGCTGCGTGAGGGTCAGGCTGCGCTACGGCTGATAATCTCGCCCGAAGTGCCAGCAGGTCGGAATAGGTTATCTCGTGCTTGCACTCATGTCGGAATTTCATCGCTTCACTCCTTTCGGATGTTTTTTATCGCCTAAAAAAAGATATCACACATTTCTGACGGAATTGTGATAAAAGTCGGAAAAGATAATGTTAATTAGTGGCAATAAAGCGTTTCTGCTCTCTATTGAAATAATCTCCGAAATATGCTATACTGATTACATAACATTCAAGGAGGGACATCATGTTCAGCGAGATAAACAGCGTTGGTCTTTTCGGACTGAATGCCTTTATGGTGACCGCCGAGGCAAGCGTTTCCCCGGGTCAGCCATCCTTTGATATAGTCGGCATGCCCGATGTGGCGGTGCAGGAGAGCAAATCCCGCATCCGTGCGGCGCTTTCCCACATGGAGCTTGGCAGTCTGCTGGGCGGTCGTGTCACCGTGAACCTCGCTCCCGCAAGCGTAAAGAAGATAGGCTCCATGTTCGATCTTCCGATAACCGTTGCGCTGATGAAGCTGGGACGTGTGCTGGAGTGCGACTTATCCTCCGATGCATTCATCGGCGAGCTTTCGCTGAACGGCTCTCTTGCCCCTGTAAACGGCGCTCTCAGCATGGTGCTCACCGCCGCACAGAACGGAATAAAGCGTGTGTTCCTGCCAAAGGCAAACGCTCTCGAAGCCTCCGTTGCGGAGGGCGTGCAGGTGTACGGAGTGGAGCATCTCACACAGCTTATCGAGTTCCTCACCAAAGGCACGGGACTTCTCCCCGAAAAGCCGTATATCCCCACAGAGCAGCAGATAAAACACGCTGCGGATTTCGCCGAGGTGATGGGTCAGCAGAGCGCAAAGGCAGCCATCGAGACCGCTGCGGCAGGCTCGCACAACATCCTCATGCTTGGCCCTCCCGGCTCGGGAAAATCCATGCTCGCAAAGCGAATCCCGTCTATCCTCCCGAAAATAACCTTTCAGGAGAGCATCGAGACCACTCAGATTCACTCCATCGCAGGCATCATCGACCCGAACGAGCCGCTCGTCATGCGCCGTCCGTTCCGTGCGGTGAGCCATACAGCCTCCGCCGTGGGACTTGTGGGCGGCGGAAGCATCCCTCGTCCCGGTGAGATTTCCCTTGCGCACAACGGCGTGCTGTTTCTGGACGAGCTGCCCGAGTTCGACCGCAAGGTGCTTGAAACACTGCGTCAGCCCCTCGAAAACGGCGAGATAAACATCTCCCGTGCCAGCGGCTCCGCCTGCTATCCCTGCGATGTCATGCTGGTTGCTGCGATGAATCCCTGCCCCTGCGGAAACTTCGGAAATCCCGTGAAGAAATGCACCTGCACCGACACGGCAGTGGCGAACTACCTTAACAAGATATCCCAGCCAGTTCTGGACAGGATCGATATCCAGATCGAAATAAAGCCTGTGGAATACGACGACCTCAGCCGCCGCACGCCGCAGGAAAGCTCCGCAGCGATAGCAGAGCGCATACAGAAGGCCCGTGACATTCAGGCGAAGCGCTTTGCAGGCACAGGCATCAAATCCAACAGCGGCATCACCTCGGATATCATCGGCGAGGTCTGCACGCTCACTCCCGACGCCGAAAGCCTGATGAAGAGCGCCTTCGGCAAGCTAGGACTCTCCGCCAGAGCCTACGACAGGATACTGAAGGTGGCACGCACCTGCGCAGACCTCTCAGGCAGCGAGCATATAGAAAAGGATCACATTGCTCAGGCAATAAGCTACAGAAGCCTTGACAGAAAATACTGGAACAGATGAATCGGAATTTGACGAGCGAAAGCTCGTCCAATTCAATTAGGAATGAGGAGTGAGGAATGAGGAATTTCGGTGTGGCTTCGCCACTAATTTTAATGCGGCTACGCCGCAACGTCAATCAACGTTACGGCGCAGCCGTTTTTATATCCATTCGACGAAGTCGAATACATTCATTCCTCATTCCTCATTTCTAATTCC
>JAZSEG010000130.1:0-7220 GCA_045531575.1 Oscillospiraceae bacterium
CCGTATGCATTTGTGGAGAATGTTGTCACGCATCCTGAGTATCGTAAAAGGGGTTTGGCAGGTGCTTGTCTCAATTACGCAAAAGAGCTTGCTCTGAAGGAAAACTGCTATAAGCTTATGCTTCTTACCGGCTCCAAAGAAGAAAGCACGCTAAGATTTTATGAGCGTGCAGGATATAACAGCAAGGACAAGACCGCATTTATTCAGTGGATCTGAGTCCGACAGGTGAATTATGTTATTGATGAGTTTAAATGATGTCGCAATGTCATTTGCTGACAGAGAGTTGTTCTCAGGCGTGACATTCGATGTCTATGATGATGACAGAATAGGTTTTGTCGGAGTCAATGGCTGCGGCAAGACTACACTGTTCCGTCTGCTTAAAGGTGAACATACACCCGATGAGGGCGGAATACATATAGCAGGCTCCTGTAAGATGGGCTTTATGGAACAGTTTTCCTGCCGTAATTCGGAAAGAACTGTGCTTGATGAAGCGCTCACCATATTCGCTCATCTTGAGGATATGGAGCTTGAGCTTGAGGATATCCACGACAGGATAGATCAGGGCAATCACAGCGCTGAGATAATCGAACGTCAGACGCTTCTTACAGAGCGCTTTGAGCGAGAAGGCGGACTCACCTATAAAAGCCGCGCCGCATCTGCACTGATGGGTCTCGGCTTTACTGAGAGCGACCTGAAGCTTTCTGTAGGAGTACTCAGCGGCGGACAGAAATCCAAACTGCAGCTTGCAAAGCTGCTTTTGTCGGATGCCAATCTGCTTCTTCTGGACGAGCCTACTAACCATCTCGATATCAAGTCGGTGGAGTGGCTTGAAAAGTTCCTGAACGATTACAGGGGAGCATATATCGTTATCTCCCATGACCGATATTTCCTTGATAAGGTCACAAAGCGGACTCTGGAGCTTGAAAACTGCCATCTTGATGATTATAAGGGCGGCTACACACGTTTCCTTGAACTGAAAGCGGAGGAGATGGAGCGCCGTCGCAAGGTATACGACAGCACCGTCAAGGAGATAAAGCGCATAGAAGGCATTATCGATCAGCAGAAACGCTGGAATCAGGCGCATAATTACGTGACTATTGCAAGCAAGCAGAAGTCTATTGATCGTCTGGAAGCGACGCTTGTTAAGCCTGAAGACGCTCCCGAAGCGCTGAAATTCAATTTCAAGAGCGCAGACGGCTGCGGAAACGATGTTTTTCATGCAAGCAGTATAGGCCTCAGTTTTGATGGAAAAAGGCTTTTCCGTAATGTAAATATCGATATCAAAAAAGGGGAGAGGGTGTTCCTGCTCGGCAGCAACGGCTGCGGCAAGACTTCGCTGTTCAAGATATTTACCGAGCAGTATACTCCCGATACAGGCGATTTTGAGTACGGCACAAGGGTGCAGATGGGATACTTCGATCAAGCGCAGGCTGGACTTACCGACAGCAAGCGTGCCATCGATGAAATATGGGATATGTATCCACGCATGACCGAAACACAGGTGAGAACAGCACTTGGCTCCTTCCTTTTCAAGGGCGATGATGTTTTCAAACAGGTGTCTGAGCTTAGCGGCGGCGAGCGTGCCCGTATTGCGATACTCAAACTTATGCTCTCAGGCGCAAATTTCCTGCTGCTGGACGAGCCTACGAACCACCTTGATATCACGTCCTGCGAAGCACTGGAGAACGCTCTGTTGAATTACGACGGAACGATGTTCATAATCTCCCATGACCGTTATCTTATCAATAAGCTTGCAGACAGGATATATTATCTCACTCCCGATGGAGTGAAGGAATACCTCGGCTCCTATGATGCGTATACGCTTACATTGCAGAATACAGAGGAGCAGTTGCTGGCTCAGGCGGCAGCAAAGCCACAGAAGACCGAGAAGGTCAATGATTATAAGCTGAAGAAGGAACGTGAATCCGAGCGCCGCAAGCTGAACACGAAGATCAGCCGTGCGGAAAAGGAGATTGAGGAGCTTGACGCCCTTATCGAGCAAAAGACCAACGAGCTTTCAGGTCTCACAGACTATCAGCTGGCGATGGAGATCTCTACAGAGATAGAGGAGCTTCGAAACAAGCAGGAAGCTGCCATGGCAGTATGGGAGGAAGCCTCCCTTGCATTGGAGGAGTTTGATATATGACAAAGCAGATAAAAGCATATCTTGACTATATCCGAGCATATATGGCAGAAGAACATACAAACGAGGAATACCGTTCCGAGCGTTCACTGCTTTTGCAGAGGATAGCGTTTTATCAGCACGAGCGGCTGATACATCTGCTTGTCACGCTTGCATTTGCGATATTCTTCCTGCTTTTGCTCATCATGTTCATGATGGTGGAGGAAGTGCCGCTGCTGGCGTTGTCAGTTCTATTTCTTGTTCTGCTGATACCGTATATCAAGCATTATTATTTTCTCGAAAACTCTGTTCAGGAGCTTTATACGATCTATTATAAGATGGAAAGAGAATAAAACTTGCTGCCCTTGTCATGTGACAGGGGCAGTTGTTCGTGGTTTTGAACTCCGCTGAAACTCAAATGTTCTCAGCAGGGGGAGATTGATAAAAAATCGTATAAATCTCCACGAATATCGTACAAATCTTCATAACTATTGCATAAAATATCGTTGATAAATCTGTACAAATTGCACAATGAAAATCGTCATAATTTGTTAGTATTTTTTGCCTAAAACCCCTTTACAAATCTGTTTTTTCTGCTATAATAACTAAAGTGCATGAAATCTTACATTTCTATATCTCATGCCTGTACAGTAAAACCGGAAAACGTTTACAAATCGTATGAAATGAAAGAGGGGGATCGTATGTTTCTGTTCCGATGGCTATGGAAGAACATGAAAGGCTGCCGAGGCATCTACATAGTTGCACTGTGTATGACTGTCATCTGCCAGTCTATGTATATCCTGACGCCGTATTTTACTCAGCAGATAACCGATACGTTTATAATCAATGAAAATGCCGCTGAAAATCTGCAGAATCATTCAGATCTTCTGATCGGTATGCTTGTTGCGATGGTTGGGTTCACTCTGCTTCGTGGATGCCTGCAATATGGCGGTAACATGATGTATGAGCATTCCTCTCAGATGCTGATATACAACGTCCGCAAGGTTCTGTTCGATAATATCGAGAAGCAGGATGCGCAGTTCTATAACTTCTACAGAACAGGCGATATCATGACCAGAGTCACAGGCGACCTTGAAATGGTACGTCACTCTATTGCATGGATCATTAAAACAATGGTCGAGTGTGTCGTATTGTTTTCCGCATCGCTTATCTTCTTTTTCTCTATCGACTGGCTGATGGCATTGTGCCTGCTGGCGCTTACTCCTGTGATTCTTTTCGTAACATGGATGCTTAAACGCAAGGCGGGTCCCAGATGGGTAGAGCTTCGTGAGCGCCTTTCCACAATGAACACTGCTGCCGAGGAGAACATCTCAGGTAACCGTGTTATCAAGGCATTCGCTCGTGAGGATTACGAGATCGAGCGTTTTGATGAGTTCAGCAAGGCGTATAATGCAGCAAATAAGAACGCAGCGTTCACATGGCTGAAGTTCTTCCCGTATCTTGAGATCACTGCACAGTCACTTTCCGTTGTAATGCTTGTATGCGGTGGTATTTTCGTAATCAACGGCAGGATCACTTTCGGTGAGTATACTGCATTCTCCGGTCTTATCTGGACTCTCTCCAACCCCATGAGAACGCTTGGTAATATCGTGAACGATCTGCAGCGCTTCACAGCATCCGCTAATAAGATCATCGAGATCTATTACGGAACACCCCGAATCGTTGACCGCTCCGATGCTGTTGACAAGCCTGAGCGCTTTGAGGGTAAGGTTGAGTTCGAGAATGTCAGCTTCTCCTACGGTGATACAAAGGTGTTGGATGATGTATCGTTTGAGATCGCTCCTGGTGAGACTTTTGTCATCATGGGCGAGACAGGCTCGGGTAAGACTACACTTGTAGACCTTATCCCTCGTATATATGATGTTGACAGCGGCTCTGTAAAGGTTGACGGTGTTGATGTAACTCGCCTGAAGCTGAAGCAGCTGCGTGGCAATATCGGTGTTGCAACTCAGGATGTGCTGCTGTATTCTGATACTGTTGAGGGCAACATCTGCTTCGGCGATACTGATATGCCTGAAGAGGATGTTTATAAGGTTGCAAAGGCAGCAGATGCCGATGGCTTTATCCGCAGACTGAGCGACGGTTATGATACCATCGTCGGTGAGCGTGGCGTCGGACTTTCAGGCGGACAGAAGCAGCGTATCTCCCTTGCAAGAGCGCTTGCTGTGAAGCCTGCTATACTCATCCTTGACGATACCACATCTGCAGTGGATCTCGAGACCGAAAAGCACATTCAGGATGCTCTGGATTCGCTTGATTTCAACTGCACAAAGATCATCATTGCGCAGCGTATCTCCACTGCACGCAATGCGGATAAGATAATCGTGCTGAAGGATGGCAAGATACTTGAGCAGGGAACACACGATGAGCTGATCCAGAGGGACGGCTATTATCGTGAAGTATATGATCTACAGAAGTAAGGAGGGATACAGATGGCTAGAAACAAATTCGATGTTGATGAACAGCTTGAGACCCCATTTGACATACGTCATCTTAAACGTTCGCTGAAATATGCTGCAAAATATAAGAAACGTATCGCATTATCCCTTACTCTGAGCGCCATAGGCGTTATCATCGGACTTTTATCTCCGCTTATTGTTCAGAATGCCATTGATAACTACATGCCGGCAGGCGATATCCCTAAGATAATTCTGAGCGGTGCTGCGCTTTTGGCGTGCATCGTTGTCAGCGTTATTTTTGCAAAGATACGTTCCACTATGATGACAAAGGTTGGTCAGGATATTGTATATGATATCCGTAAGGATCTGTTTGAACACATGCAGAAGCTGTCCTTTGATTATTACGACAGCAGACCTCACGGTAAGATACTTACCCGTATCATCAACTATATCAACTCCGTTTCCGATCTCATGACAAACGGACTGATAAACTTCATACTCGAGATATTCAACCTGATCTTCATTACTGTTTTCATGTTCTTTGTGTGCTGGCAGCTGGCGCTGGTTACGATGGCAGGTCTGCCTATATTTGCATTCGTGATGTTCATTATCAAGAATCATCAGCGTAAGGCATGGCAGGGTGTGTCAAACAAAAGCTCCAACATGAATGCATATCTGCATGAGAGCATCGTGGGCGTAAAGATCTCTCAGATATTCACCCGTGAGGAAGAGAACGCAGAGATCAATGACAAGCTCGCCAGAGCTTATAAAAAGGTATGGATGAAGGCTGTAGGATTTTCAAACCTCGTATGGCCTACAACGGATATCATCTCTGTAACTGTACGAGCAGGAATCTTTGCAGTGGGACTTCTCGGTTTCGGGGGAGCTATCTCTCTCGGTACCATCATGGCTATGACAGATTATTCCGCACGCTTCTGGCAGCCACTTATGAACCTTTCAAACCTGATGAATACCTTCATCAATGCTGTTGCATATCTTGAACGTATCTTCGAGATGATGGATGAGCCTGTTTCGGTAGACAGCATCGAGGGCGCAAAAGAAATGCCTGAGATCAAGGGTGATGTTCACTTTAAGAATGTTACCTTTGCTTATGAGGAGGGCATCAACATCCTTGAGGATCTCAGCTTTGATGTTAAGGCAGGAGAGAGTATCGCACTTGTAGGACCTACAGGCGCAGGTAAAACTACTATAGTTAATCTGATTTCCCGTTTCTACAACATAAATGGCGGCGCAGTTATGATAGATGACAGCGATATTTCCAAGGTAACGTTGAAGTCCTTGCGTTCTCAGATGGGTATCATGCTGCAGGATAGCTTCATCTTCAGCGGTACTATCCGTGATAATATCGCTTACGGTAAGCTTGACGCTACTGATGAAGAGATCCGCAATGCTTGTAAGATTGTCGGCATCGATGATTATATCATGTCGCTGAAGGATGGGTATAACACGACTGTGAACGAGCGTGGAAGCGGTCTTTCTCAGGGTCAGAAGCAGCTTATCGCCTTTGCCAGAACGATCGTTTCTGATCCTAAGATCCTTGTGCTGGATGAGGCTACCTCCTCCATCGACGCAAAGACAGAGCGCTATCTGCAGAATGGTCTGAACCACCTGCTGAAGGGAAGAACCTCCTTCATCATCGCCCACCGTCTTTCCACCATCAGAAACTGTGACAAGATCATGTACGTCTCCAACAAGGGAATTACTGAGGCTGGAACGCATGATGAGCTTATTGCGAAGAAGGGCGATTATTACAAGCTTTATACAGCCCAGAGCGTTTAAGCTTGACAAAATGCTGACGTTATGCTAAAATAACTTCAGCTTGAACTGAATAAAACTGCCACCGGGTAGTGAAATGCTGAGCATTCGTGTACACATCGTTAGGTCTTAGAAGATGTGTATTCGGATGCTCTTTTTGTTGGAGGTCTTATGAAGTTAGCATCTTTGAATAAAACAGAACGACTGATATGGGGATGTTCAGTTGCTGCTATCGTAATTTCTTTTGTTGTCTCAGGCGGGGGAGATGTGCTTACATTGATAGCTTCTCTCATTGGCGCAACTGCGCTGATATTTGTATCCAAGGGTATGGTGATAGGTCAGGTGCTTACAGTTGTGTTTGCAGTATTTTACGGTATCATTTCGCTGTATTTCCGTTATTACGGGGAGATGATAACGTATCTCGGCATGACGGCTCCGATAGCTATCGCCACAGTAGTTGCATGGTTGAAGCATCCTTACAAGCAGTCTGCAGAGGTTGAGGTGAACCGTGTTACTAAAAAGCAGCTCACGGTATTATGTATATTTGCTATTCTGGTTACTGTCGTGTTTTACTTTATTCTCAAAGCACTGGGAAATGCAAATCTGTTTTTCAGTACTATATCTGTTACAACTAGCTTCATAGCGTCTTATCTTACATTTCTGCGCAGTGAATTCTATGGACTGGGATACGCCGCAAATGATATTGTGCTGATCGTTTTATGGGTGCTGGCAACAATTGAAGACCGCTCTTATCTCCCGATGGTCATTTGTTTTGTGGTTTTTCTTATAAACGATCTTTATGGTTTTTTTTACTGGCGCAGAATGAAGCGCAGACAGCGAGCAGATGTCAGCGCTGACTAATATACGGTCAAATTTCTTACTATTTACAAAAACTACTTGAT
>JAZSEG010000252.1:0-7737 GCA_045531575.1 Oscillospiraceae bacterium
ATAACGCATACGCCGAGCAGTATGCAAGCATGGGCTAATACCATTTTGTTATTAAGATTTGCTTTGACATCAGTCTTGTTGTTTTTGCTCATAAGTGATTCTCCTGTCTGGATATATTGTTATGTGTACAATTATATCATATAGGAGTCGTAAAATCAACAAAAAAATCAACTTGTGTTGCATTTTTGTGTATTAAGTTCATATTTTTCGCAAATGTTCTGTGCAAATCGCATAAAAGTTTTGATGTATTTTATTGGAATTTATATAAAATCAAGAAATATTTAAAACGCTTGACAAATTTTTGCGGTTGTGGTATACTTATAAAGCCGCTTGTGCAGGGTTTTTTAAGCATAACTGCGCCCTGTTGCAGCGAGTCTGATAAAAATGAGGTAAAAAATATGTACGCAGTAATCGAAACAGGCGGAAAGCAGTACCAGGTTAAAGAGGGCGATATCCTCTTCATCGAGAAGCTGGAAGCTGAAGGCGAGATCACATTCGACAAGGTTATCATGGTAGGCAAGGACGACGGCGTTACCGTTGGCGCTCCTTATGTTGACGGCGCTTCCGTTAAGGCTACTCTCCTGAAGAATGGCAAGGCTAAGAAGATCACAGTATTCACCTACAAGCCCAAGAAGCACATCAAGAGAAAGATGGGCCACAGACAGCCTTACAGCCAGGTAAGAATCGAAGCTATCAACGCATAATGCTCAAAGCTGTTTTTTATAAGCAGGGTAACGATCTTACGGGCTTTTCCGTATCGGGTCACGCAGGTTACGGCACAGAGGGCAATGACATAGTTTGCGCTGCAATAAGCTCAAACGTCATGCTGGTGTGCAACACCGTGACGGAGTTCTTTAAGGCCGAGGCTGATGTCGAGGTGAAGGAGAACGAGATCATATTGCTCCTTAAAGAGGACAATGCTCCTGCAAAGCAGCTGCTGGCATCGTTCTATCAGCACATGGAGATCATTGCTGAGGAACACAGGAAGATCAAGCTTGAAACCAGAATTACAGGAGGATAACACAATGATTAAGATCAGTTTACAGTATTTCGCTCATAAAAAGGGTGCAGGTTCTACAAAGAACGGCCGTGATTCCGAGTCCAAGAGACTTGGCGTTAAGCGTGCTGACGGTCAGTACGTTCTCGCAGGCAACATCCTGGTTAGACAGCGTGGTACACACATTCACGCAGGTAACAATGTAGGTATCGGTTCTGACGATACTCTGTTCGCTCTCGTAGACGGCAAGGTTAAGTTCGAGCGTCTCGGCCGCGACAGAAAGCAGGTTAGCGTATACGCTGACTAATTTACCACTACGGTTAAGTAAGGCGGATATACTATCCGCCTTATTTGTCGTATATGAGGAGTTCATCCCACGAATCCTGCACGCATCTTGCTTGTATAGGTTGATATGTGCATGATATAATAAGGATATAACATAGGGCGGATCGGGAGAACCCGAAGTGAGCGAATGGCGAGCGTTTTTTCGGATGTCAAGGCACTTTTTCGCAGGCGTACTGTATGTACGTCAAGAAAAAGTAACGTAGACAGACGGAAAATAAGCCGTCATTAGCCGCTGAGGGATTTCCTGATACGACCGTAAGAGAAAGGCAGGGGAATACAATGTTCGTTGATAAGGTTGAGATTTCCATAAAGGCAGGCAACGGCGGAAACGGTGCAGTGTCGTTCCATCGTGAGAAGTACGTCAATGCAGGCGGCCCCGACGGCGGAGACGGAGGTAAAGGCTCGGACATCGTGTTCCAGGCTGACGATAACCTCTCCACCCTGATAGATTTCCGCTATAAGAAGAAGTATACAGGTCCCGATGGTGAGAACGGCGGCGCAAGACGCTGCTTCGGAAAGTCCATGGAGCCTACCGTTATCCGTGTTCCCAGAGGCACGATAATAAAGGACGCCCACACGGGCAGAATAATGGCAGATATCTCGGATGACGAGCCTGTTGTAGTGGCAAGAGGCGGCAAGGGCGGCAAGGGTAATCAGCATTTCGCCACTCCCACAAGGCAGATACCCCGCTTCGCAAAGCCCGGCTATCCAGGTGAGAAGTTCGATGTCATCCTGGAACTGAAGCTGCTGGCTGATGTGGGTCTGGTCGGCTTCCCGAACGTGGGAAAATCCACGCTGATAAGCGTTGTGAGCGCTGCAAAGCCTAAGATCGCAAACTATCACTTCACCACTCTCACACCCGTTCTCGGCGTTGTAAAGCGTGGCGAGAAGTCCTTTGTAATGGCGGATATCCCGGGTCTTATCGAGGGCGCAAGCGAGGGCATCGGTCTCGGTCATGCGTTCCTGCGCCATGTTGAGCGCTGCCGTCTGATCGTTCATGTACTGGACGTTTCGGGCATCGAGGGCAGAGATCCCAAGGAGGATTTCGAGAAGATAAATCTGGAACTTGCAAACTTCTCCGAGGAGCTTGCTGAAAGCCCTCAGATAGTAGCTGCAAACAAGAGCGATATGGCTACAGAGGAGCAGATAAACGAGCTGCGTGAATATATCGAGGCAAAGGGACTGAAGTTCTTCACTATCTCCGCTGCCACTACTCAGGGTACGGACGCTCTCATCGACTGCGTTGTTGAGGCACTGGACAAGCTGCCTCCCGCAAAGCGTTTCGAGGTGCAGCCGCTGACTCTGGAGGAGCTGGAGGCTATCGAGACCGAGAAGCACAGCTTCAGAGTGGAGAAGATCGACGATGTTTATGTTGTGGATGCAGAGTGGCTTGCTCCCATCCTCAGCACCGTCAACATGGAGGACTACGAGAGCCTGCAGTATTTCCAGAGAGTGCTGCGTTCCAGCGGCATTATCGACGAGCTGGAGCGTCAGGGCATTCAGGAGGACGATCTCGTATCCATCTTTGATTTCGAGTTCAACTATGTACGTTAAGTGCGGAGGCACATGATATGAATTTTCTGAGTATCCTTTACAGCGCTCTGGAACGTTCCTCCGCAGGCAGCAGGGAGACCTCGAAGCAGGTCATCTCCCTGTGTAAGAAGGGCGGAAAGGCACTGTTCCTCGGCGATGAGGCGGTAACGCCCATGCTGCTGAAGGAGGCAGGCTATGATGTCACCGCAGCCATCACGGACGAGCGCCGTGCAGCGACGGCAGAGGGTATCGACCTGATCTCCGCGCAGCGGTTTGAGCTGCCCGAAAACGCATCGGAATACGATCTGCTGTGGTATAACGGCACGGTGGAGTTTGACGGCACTGGGCATCGTTTAGAGCAGCTCAGAAGCTCCTGCAAAAAGGGCGCAACTGTCGTATATCGTGCGCTGTGCTGGCTCATCGAGCCGTCTCCCGATACGAGGCGCTTCTGCGAGAGCCGCTTCGGAAGGCTTGCTGCAATGGAGGGCGTTCCGCTTATGGCGAGAGAAGCAGGTTTTCGGGTGGAGGACTTCTACATCGCTCCCAGAACGGACTGGACGGTGAATTTCTACGACCGCCTGATGAATGCGGCGCAGGAGTATGCATCATCCCACGGCGAGGACTCGGCATACAATTCAGGCTTCGGCGAGCTGAAGCGTGAGACGGATATGTTCGAGCTTCACTGCGAGGAATACAGCTATGTTTACTACATATTGAAAGGTTGATACCAATGGCTCTTACCGAAAAGGAAGCATCACAATACAGCCCCAATGTGCTGGCGTTTTACGGCGACAGCGTGTATGAGCAGCTGGTGCGCAGGGAGGTAGTCCTCCGTGGCAGCACCAATGCGGGCAGGCTGCATGATCTTGCAGTGCTGCAGGTGCGTGCTTCGTATCAGTGCGAGGCTGTGGGCGTTATCGAGCCTATGCTGACCGAAAAGGAGGCAGATATCCTTCGTCGCGGCAGAAATGCGGGCGGAATCTCCGTGCCGAAGAGCGCAAAACCCTCTGAATACCGCAGGGCAACGGCGCTGGAGACGCTTTTCGGCTTCCTCAGCATTACGGGTCAGCATGAAAGAGTTGAGCAGCTTTTCAGTGAAATATGCAGGGCGCTTCCCGTGCAGGAGAAGAAATGATCTCTCGGCGGAGCGCAGAAGGAGCGTATCATGGCTAAGAAAAAGCTTCCGAAGGTACTGGTGTGGATAATAGATATCCTGCTGATAGCGGCGGCTGCGGCGATATATTCCGTGGGACTTGTGGCGTTCATCTCGCCCAATAACATCGCTCCGGGCGGTGCTACGGGTATCTCGATCATCGTTTCCGAGCTTACAGAGCTGCCTGTGGGTATGCTGATAGCGGCGATAAACGTGCCGCTGATAATCGTGGGATTTTTCCTGCTGAACAAGCAGACTATGATAAAGACCCTGATATCCGTTCTGCTGATATCGGTGCTTACCGACTATGTGCTGGTGGATATGCCGCTTTATGATATGGAGAATGCCGAGGGCATCCTTGCTGCGGTGTTCGGCGGCGTGCTTACAGGTGCGGGCGTAGGTCTCACCTATGCGAGAGAGGCGACCTCGGGTGGCACGGATATAGTGGCGAAGATAATCAACCGCTTCAAGCCTGATCTGAGGCTGGGAACGATACAGTTTGCCGCGGACGCGGTGGTCATCCTTGCAGGTCTGCTGGTGTTCCGTGATCTGAATGCGGCGCTGTATGCGGTGATCGTGGTGTTCGTGCAGTCGAAGCTTGTGGATATGCTGGTGTACGGCGGTCAGGAGAGCCGTTTCCTGCTGATATTCTCGCAGCATCCGCAGGAGATAGCGGACAAGCTGCTGAAGCAGGACAGGGGCGTTACTCTGCTGCAGGGCAAGGGCGCCTACAGCGGCAGCGAGCGGCCTGTTATCGCAACTGCGGTATACAAGAGCGATTACACCAAGGTCAAGCGCATCATAAAGGAGACCGACCCTGCGGCTTTCGTCATCACAACGGGAGCGCACGAAGTCTTAGGCGAGGGTTTCCAAAAGCTCACATAAGTAATTTATTTTAAAAGGAGATATAACTATGTCAGGACATTCCAAGTGGAGTACCATCAAGCGCAAGAAGGGCGAGAAGGACGGCGCAAGAGCAAAGGTCTTTACAAAGATCAGCCGTGAGATCCTTGTATGCATCAAGGAGACAGGCAGCGCAGATCCCGCAAACAATGCAAAGCTTGCTACTCTTATCCAGAAGGCTAAGACCAACAACATCCCCAACGACAACATCGACAGGCTGCTGAAGAAGGCTGCAGGCGGCTCTGAGAAGAACGATTACGAGAACTGCGTATACGAGGGCTATGGTCCCAACGGCGTGGCTGTTATCGTTGACTGCCTTACCGACAACAGAAACAGAACAGCGGGCGAGATCCGTCACTACTTTGATAAGTTCGGCGGCAACATGGGTACCAGCGGCTGCGTAAGCTTCATGTTCTCCCTGAAGGGCATCATCGTTATCGACAACGAGGACGGCGACATCGATGAGGACAAGGCTATGGAGGATATCCTGGAGAGCGGCGCAGACGACTTCAGCTTCGAGGAAGGCTGCATCGAGATCACCACAGATCCTGCCGAGGTAGGCGCTGTTGCAGACGCTCTGCGCGGCATGGGTTACAACGTAGTTTCCGCAGAGGCTGAGCAGGTTCCCTCTACATACACCACTCTCACAGACGAGGACCATATCAAGAAGATGTCCGCAATGCTGGAGATGATGGAGGACAACGACGACGTCCAGAATGTTTGGCATAACTGGGATGAGGCGTGAGAGTCCGTTAAACAGCACGGTTGAGCCAAATTTCGGCACTTGGTAAAATCAAGAAAAATGCGTGAATGATGACATACATTACTTTAGTTATGCCAAACATTCCACGAATGATGACGTACAAAGAACACCTCTTGAATGCTTAATTTCTGCATTTGAGAGGTGTATTTTTATGTTAGTGGATAATATCATCAGGGAGTTTTTATTGAACTGCACTATACAGAATTATTCCCCACGCACTATTAAAAGCTATCGCAATAACTTGGAACGTTTCTTTTCCTTTGTAACGGAAACAGAGCTT
This sequence comes from Oscillospiraceae bacterium, assembly GCA_045531575.1. Taxonomy (GTDB): domain Bacteria; phylum Bacillota; class Clostridia; order Oscillospirales; family Ruminococcaceae; genus CAG-115. The sequence continues at coordinate 5,975 of JAZSEG010000252.1, forward strand.
GAAAAGATCACGTCTGTTATTATCAAGGAACAGATAATGTGTTTTCAGAAAAGAGGGAATAAGGCTAGTTATATAAACAGTATAATAAAGACTCTCAGAGCGTTTTATGTCTATGTGCTGGAACAGGAATATATCTCGGTAAATCCTATGAAAAAAGTTCCTTGGTGTAAGGAAAGATTAACTATTATCAAAGCATTTAATGATGATGAAGTCAAAAGAATGTTGTCTGTATACACCGAAAAAGAGTATATGGAAATTCGCAATAAAACAATAATGGCTTTACTATTCGATACAGGTATTCGATGTCTTGAACTATGCTCTATTCGGAATGACAGTATAAAAGATACATACATAACTATTCTTGGAAAAGGCAATAAAGAGCGGATTGCCGCTATAAGCCCACCTTTACATAGGCTTATGCACAAGTATCAGCGTATAAGAGATAAGCACTTTGCTGATAAGAATATCAAAGTCGATAACTATTTTTTGAGCAGGGCAGGGAGACCACTCACTAACGCAGCAGTGGAAAGGATAGTCAGGAATGCAGGCGAGATGGCAGGGATAGACAATGCTATCCGCTGTTCACCTCACACTTGCAGACATTACTTTGCACAAGCTCAGATCAGAAACGGCTGTGATATCTATACGTTATCAAAGCTACTGGGACATACCAATATTAAAATTACACAGGTCTATCTTAACAGTATGCAGGATGATGACATCATAAACAAAGCATTGACTACAAGTCCATTGCTCAATTTGTAGTCACTCCACATCAATTCCTCTATCCCTCAGACCTCTTTTCAGAGCTTCTTTATGTGCCTGTGTCCTTAATAATTCATTCTCAGCCTCGGAACAAAAATCTCTTGGGAAAGGCTGTCTGCCTAATCCGTTACATATAATATCATCAAGTCTAGGCTCATTACCGCCCCTATCAAGCGAAGTATCATTAGTGATTATTACACCGTTCTGTATCTCCTCAACGGTATAATTGTCCTTGTCAGCAAGACCGCCGTTTAAACCTCTTCTTCTGTAATATTCAGGTTGGTATACACCATAAACAGCACTGTCAACCGCTTCGGACATGGAATCTTTTGCAGTTTCAGCAACTTCGTTTCGCATTGTGTCTTGTGTTTGCCGCTCTATGTATCTGAATAGGTCATTTAGGTTGTTAAAGGTCACTGTGAATCACCTCCAGATTTTTAATAACTTCATCTATCTTTTTCTTTGCCTCAGATATCAGCCAATCATTCTTAACTGCATTGTTATCAAGTTCAAAGTGATTTATTAAGCCTTCCTCAAAATTCTCAGGGTTTCTATTTTGAGTGAGATTCAATTGTCTGATATAAATCCCGATACCCTCACCGATATTCAGTGACTTGTAGATATCATACAGGAATGCTATATTAAGATGGTGACAGCATATCAATATAGCTTTTGCTTTGTCAGTACGTTCCAGTAATTCTTTATACTTCTTCTTAATGCAGTCCTGACATATCAGTGCATTATGATCTATACTGCATTTGAAAAACTTGTTTTCTTTCTTTTCCTTACCGCACCAACGGCAAGTGTAGCTCTCCATCTCGGAGGGCATTTTTTGTTTATTTATGTTTTTATATGATGTTCTTGACATAATAAAATTGTCCTTTCAATTTATAAAGGGAGTTCTATAGATGAACTCCCTGTTTTTTGTAATATAATAGTTGCTAAATAGTTTGATGAATTTTAGTGAATGTTGTTGTTTAGCACTCGCTATATGATAT
>JAZSEG010000117.1:0-24460 GCA_045531575.1 Oscillospiraceae bacterium
CAGCAACCGCCTGACAAAGAACATTGATGGCGAGGTAACTACCTATGCTTACAACGAGCTTAATCAGCTTGTTGAGGAAACAGGCATCTCATACGAGTATGACCTGAACGGAAATCTCGTTAAAAAGACCGAGGGCGAACAGACCACCACTTACACCTATGACGCAAGGAACAAGCTCATCCGAGTGACGATCCAGAGCGGACAGCAGGTGAATGTTGAGGAATATCTGTACGATTATGCAGGCAACAGAATTGCGAAAGTACAGGAACTGAAGACCACCTATTATCTTGTCGATACAAACGGAGCGCTTTCACAGGTGCTTGCGGAGTATGACGAGAATAGCTCTTTGATAACTCTATACACCAGAGGCGAGGAACTTCTTTCGCAGGAGCGTGATGGACAGAAATCTTACTATCTGTACGATGGTTTTGATTCTGTTCGTATGCTGACAGACAGTGAGGGTGTTGTAACAGATACCTACACTTTTGATGCGTTCGGTAATTTAGTATCTTCTACGGGCGATACCGAAAACAGCTATCTGTACCGCGGCGAGCAGTATGACAGCTTTACGGGTCTTTATTACCTGAGAGCAAGGTACATGAATCCGTCCACAGGCACGTTTATAACAATGGACGAGTACGCAGGAAGCGTATTTGAGCCTGTGAGCCTGCATAAGTATCTTTATGCAAATGCGAATCCAGTAATGTACACTGACCCGACGGGATATTTCTCACTTGGGGAATTGAATGTAACGCAGGCTATTGAAGCACAGCTTCACAAAATGCTTGTGCCTAATTTCAGTAATATAGTTAAGTGGATTAACTTCTTTGCGTCGTATTTTGAAACCTGCTATAATATGGGGCAAGTGTTGTATAACGGTGGCAGCCTAGCGGATATAGCAGTTTCAATGGCTGTTGGCTTGGTATCGGGCTTTATGCTTAATCAGATGTGTCTGATAAAGTGCCTTGGACCGATAATTGCACCGCTTTTAGTAATGACAGGCTTTGCTATTCAGTATCAGGCACTGAATGACGCTATTGAGGAAGGCGATTGGGCATCTGTAGTCCTTATATCGATACAGATGGTTACAAGCGTCATGTCGCTGGGCAGTTCCTGTTTCACAGGCGAAACGTTTGTGGCGGCAGAAAACGGTCTGAAGCGGATTGATGAGATCAAGGTTGGCGATAAGGTCTGGGCATACAACGTTGAAACAGGCGAAACTGAACTGAAGACCGTAACAAAGGTCTACGTTCATGCTGTTGACGAGATACTGCATCTCAGCACGACTGAGGGAAATATTGACACTACAACAAATCACCCATTCTATGTGCTTGGCAAGGGATGGGTAGCCGCTGGTGATCTTGTATCTGGTGATGAGGTTTATAACCTTGACGGTACGACTGCGGTTGTTATCAGCTCTTGGATTGAGAAGCTTGATACACCTATCCTTGTATACAACCTTGAAGTTGAGGATTTCCATTCTTACTTCGTTGGTAATGCATCGGTTTTGGTGCATAATACTTGTCATGGACACCATTCTGATCCTAAATATCTTGGTGGAAATCCGAAACAACCATTAACTAGCATTGATCAAACAGATCATTATCAGATTCATTCTGAATTGGATAAATTTTATCCAAGAGCTAAAGGTACTGCATATTATGATGAATTAGCAAAGAATAATCCTAATTTTTTGAATGATGTGAAAAGAACTTTAACTAACATTTATACGAAGTATACTAATAAATATCCTTCGTTATTGGATGATTTCAATACTAATTTCATGTCTCGTAACAAGTAATATTTCATATGTTTGAGATTTGTTGCATTATTATAATGTAGCAAATCTCAAACTGGTAGGGGGCTATATGAAACAAGTGAACATAAGAGCATATTCCAATGGTATGATGAAATATGAGTATTTCATTTCTGTTGATGATTGGTATGATTCAAGATGCAAGGAGATTGATGATAAAAAATATATAAAAACTCAATGTATTGATATGGTTGAGATTTTTGAAAATAATAATCGTTATTTAAATTATTACGATAAAGATGGAACCCCAATGAGATTTGAAGTGTTTCGGAATGGTGTTCTTACTAATACAGAATGTATATGTTTAATAAAAGGATGTTTTTTGTCGGTAGAGTGTATATTTGACGGCATTTTATATATTAAATATCTTTGTTCTGCGACACGAAAGTATAATGTGTCTAATATAGTTGTGGATATATTAAATGGCAACAAAAATGTATATACTCAAAATATTGTTATATTAGAAAAAAGTCAAAATGATTATTTTTCTATCCCGTTGCAAGGGTATTCGCATTTTAAATGTAAAGTAACAGTAAAAAGACATGAAAAGACTATAAAAGAATTTGTAGCAGATTTCTAAAATAAAACTTATAGTATAGTAATTGTTTTCTTGGTTTGCAGCAAATAACATTCTAGGTTTTTTATTATTATTATTATCTATATAAAGTAAACTCAATTTTTCAATCAATATTTCCTGTTTCTTAGAGATGTTTTTTGAATTATGATAAGGCTCTTAGTGAGCATAACAACTTGTGGTATTATACAATGGTAGTTTTGTGATTTAAGAAGATCTTTGATTGTTTATATCGATATGGACGGTACATACTATTCTAGTTTAAGACCGTAACAAAGGTCTACGTTCACGCTGTTGACGAGATACTGCATCTCAGCACGACTGAGGGCAATATTGATACTACGACCAATCACCCATTCTATGTGCTTGGCAAGGGATGGGTTGCAGCCGGTGATCTTGTATCTGGTGATGAGGTTTATAACCTTGACGGCACAACTGCGGTTGTTCTTGGCTCTTGGATTGAAAAGCTTGATACACCTATCCTTGTATACAACCTTGAAGTTGAGGATTATCATTCCTACTTCGTTGGTGATGCATCGGTATTGGTGCATAATAGGTGTGATAACGTATATGGTTCGGGACACGCTGGGCAAAAGCATAAAGATACTATTGATGGTGCAATATCTGATTTTGCTGAATATGGCTATGGAACTTCAGGATTAGGAGGAGATTATGATGCTATCTATGGAAACAGAAGATTAAGTACCGCAGGGTTGAATGGTAGACAACAGCCAGATATAATCACGGTTCGAACTCAGAATGGCATTACATACTATGATATTTATGAATTTGCAAGTCCTTCACAGTATACTGGTTCGTCAAAGTATGATGATCTGGTAAATAAGATGCAATCCATGCAATCTCTCAATCTAAATACTGATGATAAAATTTTTAATTTTTATCTATTTGAATGGGGTAAGTATTGATGATTAATACCGACATTTCTCTAATATGCCAGTTCAAGTTGATGTATTATGATGGACTAATCTCCGCACTGTCACAATGTATGGAAGATTTGTTTGATGTGTTTAATCTTAAAATCAAAAGAATCCATGTTTCCACTGACATCAAAGGATGGACACCTAGCTATAAGTATTACCAAACCTTTATAAATCTCGATTATTTTTATAAAATTGCTTTTCAATCTGATTTTAATAAAAGTGATTTTGAGCCTCGAACAAGGCTTTATACTAAAATTGATAATTGGGGGGTGAAAGGAACACAATTTGTTAAACCTACAGAATTAGTGAAATTCACTGTTGTTGTTAGTGATCCTATGCTGTTAGAGGATATGTATGTGACATACAAGAGTATAATTTCTGCCTTGTCAAAGATTGCTGTAACAAATTTGACGGGTTATTCATTCCTTTTTCCAAATGATTATGGACCAATATCTTTCTCGTCTGGAATATTAAGAAAATTGAATATGCCAGATTCGTTAGTCAATCTTGCTCAATGGTATAATTCTGATTTTTCAAAACTGACCATAGGATTATATAATTGTTTATCAATTGTTTCCAATGAACAATTATCTTTTCTGCATAATACGTTTGGTGAAAAGAATGTTGAGACGGTTAGAGGTGTTACCATATTCAAGAACGAATCATTGAATAAATTGTATTTTGATGATTACTTTATATCTTCAGAATACAATTGTTTGTGTGATGAGTTTGAAAAGTATTTTCCGCTTGTGAGAAATCGTTATTTGCCGTTTAATAATCAGTTGAGTAAGATGAGTTTATGGCATGAAAATGATATAAAATAATATGTCAATGTATCGGTCCTTCCCCGATTGGTCATTTTTGTTTCAAAGATTATGACCTAACTGTTGAAACAAGAGCCTGCATGTCATATCGCCACGCTGACAGCGTTTAGCTATATCTATTATAGTTGTATTTGGTTATTTTTATACATCTAGTCTAATAAATTGTTGTTATCTTATTAACAATAGCCCCAGAAAGCGTTTTGGTTATCTCTCACCTGCCAAGGTAATTAATAAATTTTTTCTCTAATTTTGTTGCACTTGACTTGACAATCTATCTTTATAACACATTGTTTAGTAAAAGCAAAGAAAAATCTTTTTCGCTCAAGTTAGACAATAATGCATAATCCGAACACTTTCGTCACTAAGAATGTGTTCGGATTTGTTATTTATTTCTAATATTGTAACCGTCCGAATTTTTATGAGTTCGGGCGGTTTTTGTTATCTAAAAGGTAAAATTCGCTTTAGAAGCGAAAAAACTAGCTGTATGGGGTATAGATTTTATATTCTTGATATGGTATACTGTTGATAAACACATAGGAGGGATATAATGGATAAAACAGTTATAAATTTTCGTTTATCAGAATTAAGAAAAGCAAGGCATATAACTCAGGGGGAGCTTGCTGAAATTGTCGGAACTTCCTTTCAGACAATAAGTAAGTGGGAAAACGGAATCACTATGCCTGATATAACTGTACTTCCCGTACTTGCGGCATTTTTTGAGGTTTCTATTGATGAGCTGTTAGGAATAAAACCTTTGAAGGGGGATGTCTATTCCTCTGAAGAAACTGATTCAGAAAAGTTCTGGGATAATCATCTTGAATATATTATGCGTTCAAGGAATGAAAGCTGGAATAATGATTACCTCGGGTTTCTCATTCGTGAGGTGTGGAAAATAGATAATCCTGTCAACGTACTTGATTGCGGGTGCGGATATGCACATTTCGCTCCGATGTTGATGAAATATTTACCCGAAGGCAGTAGTTATACAGGCATAGATTTTTCATCATCTTTAACTGAACAGGCTGAAAAACTGCTTGATAAATACAATATTAACGGGAAGATTTTAAAAGGCGATTTTCTTGAAAGTAATTTCAGAGATAAATTTGATATTGTAATGTGCCAGTCTGTACTTCGTCATATCGGTGATTCGAAAGCATTTATAAGCAAGATGATAAATGCGACGGTTGACGGTGGTCTTATTATATGTATTGATACCAACCGTGAAATCGAGTGCTGTGGTTTGTATATTGACGGTATGGATTACGGAGATTTATGTGACCATAGCGGAGCTATCAAGCATTGGAAAGCCGAGCTTGAAAACTCTAAAAGAGATTACGCTGCCGCAATGAGAAATGCCTATGTTATGCGTGAGCTGGGCTTGTCGGATATTGACATTCGTATGAGTGATAAGGTATCTTTCGTTTGTCCTGAGCAGAGTGATTATGATACCAAAATCGACGATTTTATTGATTCCAAAAGTTTATGGTATTCAAATGTTGAGGAAGCTGTTGAAAGGCTCATCAATCACGGTATGACAAGAAATGAAGCGGAAGCGTACGTTGGTAAAACAAGATATGCAATTACCTTGAAAATAACAAAAGCGAAGTTGCTTTTACACGTTTCAAAGGTAAGACAATAACTTTTGGTTGGAAAAGGAGAGCTTGAAATGGATAATTACAGCTTATCGGTTGGTGTTATAGTGATAAAGGATTCAAAGGTTTTGCTTGTAAAGCATAACTATGGCAGTGCCAACGGCAAGTATCTGAATCCGGGAGGATTTTTGAAAGACGGAGAACTGCCCGAAGAAGCGGCGGTGCGTGAGGTCTTTGAAGAAACAGGTGTAAAAATTTCTCCTGTCGGAATGATTGCTGTTCGCTGCCGCAGTAATGAGTGGTATATGGTATTCAAGGCTGATTATGTTGAGGGCGAGCCTTGTAAAAATGCAGAGGAGAATGATGAAGCTATTTTTATGGATATAGATGAGGCTCTGTCAAATCCGCTGGTAACAGACACCGCTAAAACGCTTATTCAGACAGCGTTATGCGGTAAGGTGATACCTGCCGTTGATTGCCGTAAAAACCGGTGGATGTATTCGGTTGATAATCTCGCTTAACCAATTCCGCAACAAGTTGTTGCTTGACATGAATAAGAATGAGCGTGAAAAGTTACAGGCATTACTACCACTATTGTCAGATATTTTATCAAAACTTCAAGAAATATAAATGAACCCGTAACATTATGTTACGGGTTTTGTTGATTCTGCTGTCATTATAAAGTGTCCCCATAATAACCTATATTTTGCGCCATAACAACTAAAAGCGGTATCTCATTACGGGATACCGCTTTGTGTTTTTCAAGTATCGGAGTTTTCCAGCAGGCTCTTTACCTCGCAGTAGGAAAGTAAGGTAAATTCGTTTTCTACGGTACCCAACACCACTGCTATGTTGTATGATGTACCTTCAGCGCATTTTCTTACAGCAACGATGCACCTTCCCGAAACGCTGTTACCGCCTTCCTTCAGTACGGTTATTTCGGGCGAATACAGCACATGCTCGTCGTTTTCGTGCGGAGTATTGAGCTTTGTATGATGTTCGATCACTCTTTCACATTGAGTTGAAAGATCCATCACTGAGATGCTTTTCTGGCTTATGATACGGCGGAATTCAGCGTTGTTCAGTGCATGAGCCGCTATCAGTGCCATATCATATGCAGTGGAGTAGTAGCTGTCGTAGATCTTGCCGTAGGGCCCTGCACAGCTGGTGTTGGCGGCGCCTATGCGCCTGAGAGTTTTGCTGACCAGCTGCATGAAGCGCTTTATATTTTCATTGTAGTGTAGGGCAATGGCATAAACCGCATCGGCGGAGTTCTTGTTCAGTGCTATCCAGATAAGATCGCTCAGCACATACTGCTCGCCTGCTTTAAGGCCATATCTCCTGCATCCCTTTGAAAGTGCAAGCGCCTTATCGCTTATGATGACGATCTCGCTGCTGTCCATGTTCTCGAGAGCAGTTATTGCACTGACAAGGCTGAACAGGTTAGAGACATTGCGGCGCTCGTGCATGTTCTTGCCTGAGATAAGCTCCCTGCTCTCGCTGTTAATAACTGCCATTGCGGGAGATGTTACATGCAGCTCAGGCGTATCGGAGCGGCTGCCGTAGTATGGAGTAAGTGTCGGAGTATAGTTCTCGTCAAATATCTGGTCTACATATCTGTCGAAGTCATAGGATTTATGTACGCCCTTGCAAAGAACTATGTCGTTTGGGCGCAGATTCTTTTTTACGAAATCCACGAATTCTGCGTCATCGTAGAAATGATGAGCAACACCGCCTGCTGCTTTCACCTCATCGGTAAAGATCGAGGATTTTCCGCCGTAGGTAACTACCATATCAAAATCGTAGCCAGCAAGCTTCTTTCCAAGGTCACGATGCACCTGTTCGGAGAGTCTGCCCATTCTGATTACATGACCCAGCAGTGCGATCCTGCGCTGACCCTCGAACTCAGTTTTCATGTTAGCAAGCATATTGAATGCCACGGTGTTTGCTTCGGGGGATGCACCGTAACAGTCGTTGATAACGGTTATATTATCATGAGCGGTGTATACATTCTGGCGTATGCCGTAAGTCGTGAAATCGGCAAGACCGCTTATGATGTTCTCGTCGCTGATGCTGAACTTGTCTCCCACAGCTATCGCTGCCAGTGCGCCGTAGATGTTATGCTCGCCGGGGACTTTCATATGTACTTCAAGTTTTCTGTCCGGGCATACTGCGGTGAAATCCACTGTGCTGTTGCTCAGCCTGATGTTTTCGCAGTGGTAATCAGCATCCGTGTTTTTCAGTGCAAAGGTCTTTACATTATGTTCATACTTGTGAGCCATCAGCAGCTCATCGTCCGCATTGATAAGCAGCAGACCTGTTTCCTTTGACATGTGATCGGCGCATCGCAGTTTGCATTCAAGGATATGCTCCTTGTTACGGAAGTTCTCAATGTGGCAGTGGCCGATATTGGTGATAACGCATATTTCAGGCTGCAAGGCTTCAGAGATGACAGGGAAGTGATTCTGCTGATGATTGAGCCCCATTTCGCAGCTGAAGTATTCTATCTTTTTCTCTGCGGAGGTTACGGCAAGGCAGAGTCCACGGGGGCCGTTTATGGAGTTGTGGCAGCGGATGGCGCTGCCGCCTCTGTTAAGAACATGATAGATTATATCCTTTACGGTGGTCTTTCCGACTGAGCCTGTGATGGCGACCGATCTTGACTTGTCCTTGCGAAGGATATGGGCGCTTATGTTTACCCATGCAAGCTTAGGATCGCTGACTATCAGAGTAGGCACATCGTTGATCTCGACATCAGACACTGCCAGCATCGGTTTTGCGCTGAATTTATCGGGAATATCTCTGAATCTGAAAAAAACACCGTTTCCGCAGCCTGTTCCTCTGTCAGAGATACGGGGTATGTTTGTATCAAGTATATCATTGAATCGGGTATACGCAGCTTTGCAGGAGTTTTCGTCGTTTGCATAAATAACGCCGATAAGCTCCCGAACAGTTATCTTGTTCATATCCTGCCTCCGCCTGAAATGTTATTTGCTTTGCTTAATCATTATAGCACCGCCTGATGTCGATTGTCAAGGAAATGGAGAGACGAATCGTAATTTGACGAGCGTAGCTCGTCAAACCAGTGAGGAGTTAGGAGTGAGGAGTGAGGAGTTGTGGTGTCGGCTAACGCCGACGGATTTCAAAACGGTTGCGCTGTAACGTGGATCAAAACCCCTGTTTGAGCGCATTTCACATTTAGATCATCACATTGAAATAAGCGGCGAAGCCGCACCTTAACTCCTAACTCCTACCTCCTCACTCCTAACTGAATTTGAACCGCTCCGCGTTTCAAATTCCGATTTTTCGTGCGGAAAAATTCATATTGCAATTCCTGCGGTTTTGTGGTATAATACATTTTGGATTATTTTATATATTACATCCATCCTGAAAGGAATGACAATTATGGCAAAGAACAACAATGAAGGCAAGCCTCAGTTTGAGATCCCACGCCCTCAGTTCCCTAAGCGTGCTGTAGTAACGGGCGGTATGCCATACGGCAACAAGGAGCTGCATTTCGGACATGTGGGCGGTATGCTGGTGTTTGCAGACACATACGCACGCTTCCTGCGTGACCGTATCGGCAAGGAGAACGTTATCTTTGTAAGCGGTACCGATTGCTACGGCTCTCCCATCGCCGAGGGCTGGCGCAAGAAGGTTGCAAACGGCGAGTTTGAAGGCTCCCTTGAAGATTTCGTAAGAAGAAACCACGAAAAGCAGAAGGCTACTCTCGCATCCTACGGCGTTTCTCCCAACCTCTTTGCGGCGTCGGGTCTTGACCGCGCGAAGGAGGTACACGCAGAGTTCACACTGGATTTCCTGAACTCCCTGCACAAGAAGGGTCAGCTGGATAAGATCACAACCATGCAGTTCTTCGATGAGAAGGCAGGCGTGTTCCTGAACGGACGTCAGGTAGAGGGCAAGTGTCCCGTAGAGAACTGTCAGTCCTGCAAGGGATATGCGGACGAGTGCGACCTCGGCCACCAGTATATGCCCGAAAACCTTATAGATCCCAAGTCCACCCTGACGGGCGAGACTCCCACCATGAAGCCTGTTACCAACTGGTACTTCAAGCTGCGTGACTACGAAAAGCTCATGCAGGACTGGGTGGCTGAGCTGCAGAAGCGCAAGGACATCCGTCCCGTTGTGTGGAAGACCATCGACGAGTTCCTGAAGCCGCCTGTTATCTATATCAAGCGCGAGTTTGAGGAGAAGTATCTCGGTCTGAAGGACAGCATGCCCGCTCACAACTATCTCGAGGAGCCTAAGAAACCCTCCTTCACCATCGAGTTCACCAAGCTTTCCGACTGCGACGAGGCATGCCGTGTTCTCACCGAGAACGGCATCCGCTACCGTACAGGTAAGACCCTGGTTCCTTTCCGTCTTACAGGCAACATCGAGTGGGGCGTTCCCGCTCCCGAGTTTGACGAGGACAGCAAGGATCTCACCGTATGGGTATGGCCTGAGTCCCTCTGGGCGCCCATCAGCTTCACAAAGACCTATCTTGAGCAGCAGGGCAAGGGCGCTGACGACTGGAAGGACTACTGGTGCAGCAAGGACGCTACAGTATATCAGTTCATCGGTCAGGATAACATCTATTTCTATGGCATCGCCGAGCCTGCAATGTGGATGGCTCAGCAGGAGGCCGAGGAAAAGACCTCCACACCTCCCGAGGGCGAGCTGCAGTTGCCCATCATCGTAGCAAACCACCACATCCTGTTCTTAGACAAGAAGGCATCCAGCTCGGGCGATATCAAGCCTCCTATGGCTGATGACCTGCTGGATCACTATACACCTGAGCAGCTGCGTATGCACTGGCTGGGTCTGGGTCTGGGACAGCGCTCTGTAAGCTTCATGCCGAAGCCCTATAATCCCACCGCCGATCCCAAGGAGCAGGATCCCGTTATCAAGGACGGTCTGCTGCTCTCCAACGTATACAACCGCATGATCCGTACAGCTTTCTATACCACACAGAACAAGCTGGACGGCATCCTGCCTGATGTACAGCCTGAGGAAAAGTTCCTCGCCGAGGCTAAGAAGGCAGTGCTGGAATTCGAGCGCCACATGTCTAAGTTTGCATTCCACCAGTGCACTTACGTTCTGGACAGCTATATCAGAAACGCAAGCAAGTACGTTGCAAAGACCCTCACCGATCCCGATGCACTTTCCGAGGACGAGCTGAAGCAGGCTCTTGCAAACCTGTTCTATATGGTGCGTATCGCAGGCGTGCTGCTGCATCCGCTGGCACCCTTCGGCACAGAAAAGCTGCGTGAATACCTCGATGTGGATGAGCGCATCTGGAGCTGGGATACCATCCTTGAGCCGCTCACATTCTTCACAGGCGCAGGTCACAAGCTGAAGTTCCTGCCCCCAAGAACAGACTTCTTCACAAGACATGAGAGCCAGTTCGCAACCGACGACGCTGAATAAAACATCAAGCCGCTTCCCTATGGAGGCGGCTTTTGATTGGTTAGGAATGGCACATTGACGGAGAATCCGCACCAGATTTCTCCATCCGAGTGCATCAACAATAAAATGACCCGCTGAGAGCTTCTCTGAGGGTCATTGGTGTATTGGTATATTAGTATTACTGAGCCATTGCAAGCATCGGTGATGTGCCGATGATATATCCCTCTGCGGAGACGCCGTTGTGCTTTGGCCAATCATATGTGCCAATGTCATAGCTGCCGCTGTCGATCAGACGTTCCATCTCGTCAACAGGATAGGTGGTATCCACGGCGAAATAGAGGAACATGATCCTGCCTCGGTCCATTATCGCACCGACATATCCCGATTCAAGCTCGGGGAACAGATCGGCGAACTTTATCTCCATCAGGATCTCAGGATTATACTGACCGCTTGAGCTGTCACCTGCACGGTTTCCGTTCGGATCATTTGCCCATTGGTAAGATCCGCTGTTTTTGAATGCACCGAGATTACCTATAGTTGCATTCCACACACCGTTTTCGATTTCGATGCCGATATACGACACTTCATCTCTGTAAGCGCCGATGCCTTTGGTGTCAAATTCGATCAGGCAGGTGTCGAGAGTGTTTTTCAGACTCGCTGCTGTGGAGCAGGCAGATGTAACTCTTGCTTCGCGGACATAGTCACTCATGCCGAAATCAAAGCTGATACCGCCTGAGCTGTTGTCGCTGTCCTTTTCGCCATAGTTTTCGGGAATGATGCCTTCCTTTTTAAGCTCATCAAGGATATCCTCGCGGATCTCCTCTTTCAGTTCTTCACGCAGCTCATCCTCAAGCTCTGCACGCACTTCCTTTTCTATCTCTGCACGCTGCTTTTCGCTTATCTGACAGCCGCTCATCAGCAGTGCTGAAACAAGGCAGACAACTGCGAAAATTCGTCTTTTCATCAAATTACCCCAGTAGCGTCTTGTATTTTTCCAGTGCAGGGAGCCACTTTTCATGCTCCGCAGGCTCAAATGTAACGGTGAGTCCCGAGCTTATGATGATCTCTCTTGCAGTGCGGATATCCTTTATCTCGCCGAGCGCCACCAGTGAGCAGATGCCGTTTCCGAGGGCGGTAGCCTCAACGGGGCCTGCCACTGCGGGAAGTCCCGTAGCCTCAGCCGTGAGACGGCACAGCAGCTTATCCTTGGTTCCGCCGCCGATCATATGTACACGGCTGTAATCATATCCTGTCAGTGCTGCGATCTTTTCAAGAGTCAGTGCGAATTCGCAGGCAAGGCTCTGATAGATGGTGCGCATTACCTGTCCTGCCGTTTCGGGAACAGGCTGACCTGTTCTGCGGCAGAATTCCTGTATTTTCAGCGGCATATCCTCAGGCGCTGAAAACAGCGGATCGTTAGGATCAATAAAGCTTACGAACGGCTCGCATTCCTCAGCCATTTTCTCGAGATCCGCAAAGCTGTAGTTCTCGCCCTGCTTTTCGTAGTAGCGCTTAGTCTCCTGAATGAGCCACAGACCCATGATGTTCTTCAGCAGCGTAGTCGTGCCGCCGTAGCCGCCCTCGTTTGTGAGACCCATTTCCAGTGCCTCTGTTGTAACGATGGGGTGGCGCAGCTCGGTGCCGAAAAGCGTCCAGGTGCCGCAGCTAAGGAATGCGAAATGCTCATCCAAAGACGGCACTGCCAGCACTGCGGAAGCGGTATCGTGGCTGCAGCAGGCGATAACGGGAACAGGCTCGATGCGGAATTCATCGCACAGCTCCTGTTTCAGAACGCCGTAGACCTCGCCGGGATGTATCAGCGGACTGAACAGGCGCTTCGGGAGTCCGAGGCTTTCTATCAGCTTGATGTTCCAGCCCTTTGCCTTGCAGTCGATAAGCTGGCTGGTGGTGGCTTCTGTAAACTCTGCTCTTGCCTTGCCTGTCAGCATATATGCGAACAGGTCGGGCATCATCAGCATTTTTTCCGCACGGAACATGGTGTTCGGCTCGTACTTTTCGAGATAGTAAAGCTGGAACAGCGTATTGATGTTCATCGGCTGGATGCCGCTCTTCATGAAAAGCTCCTCGGCGGAATGCTTTTCATATACCTCCTCAGGCATGCCCTCGGTGCGCTCGTCACGGTAATGCACGGGCTTGCCGAGCAGCTCGCCGTTTTTGTCGAGCAGACCGAAATCCACGCCCCATGTGTCGATGCTGATAGCGTCAAAGCCGCCATTGAACACACCGAAGCTGATGCCGATCTTCATCTGTTCCCACAGCTCGTCGATATCCCAGCGGAGATGTCCGTCCTCGGTGACGGGGTTATTCGGGAAGCGGTGGATCTCTTCAAGTGAGATGCTGCCGTTTGCGTATTTGCAGAGCATTGCCCTTGCGCTGGATGCGCCGAAGTCGAATACAAGTATTGTTTTGGACATAAGCTTAGTCCTTTCGTAATTTATCATTATAGACAGCGGACACGGCAAGCCGTGTCCCTACGATTATTTGCTGTACTTTCTATATCCGGGATGTCTGTGTGTCCGCAAGCGGACACCCTGCATTCATTTCTTCGCCATCGGAGCGATGGCGATTTTGCGAGCAAAACCGAAATAAATGCCGCAGCTTGTATCAGAAAACTTTCTGCATTTACTTGCTGTACTTTCTGTAACCAGGATGTCTGTGTGTCCGCAAGCGGACACCCTGCATTCATTTCTTCGCCATCGGAGCGATGGCGATTTTGCGAGCAAAACCGAAATAAATGCCGCAGATCGTATCGGGATACTCTCTGCTCTTGCTTGCTGTACTTTCTATATCCGGGGTGACTGTGTGTCCGCAAGCGGACACCCTGCATTCATTTCTTCGCCATCGGAGCGATGACGATTTTGCGAGCAAAACCGAAATAAATGCCGCAGCTTGTATCAGAAAACTTTCTGCATTTACTTGCTGTACTTTCTATATCCGGGGTGCCGGATAGGGAAGCTCTTGCCGATCTCGCAGCACTCCTCGATCTTGTTCATGGGCAGATCCTGTGCGCCGCCGAGCTGTCTTGCAACAAGGCTCACCTTTGCGAAATGCTCCAGAGTCTCCATGCGGTAGTAAGCCTGAGTGATATCCACGCCTACTGTGAGAGCACCGTGGTTCTCCATCAGGATGGTATCGTGGTTCTCGAGGTAGGGCAGGATGTTGTCTGCAACGCCCTGAGAGCCGGGAGTGTCATAGGGAGCGATCGGTACGCAGCCGAGGAAGATGATAGCCTCGGGCATGGTGTAGTCGTCCAGCGGCACATGAGCGATAGCGAAGCCTGTTGCTGTCGGGGGATGAGCGTGTACCACAGCATTTACCTCGGGACGCTTCTCATAGCAGCGCAGATGCACCTTGAACTCGGAAGTAGGCTTGTAGCCGGGAGCCTCCTCAACTACCTCGTTGTTTGCGTTCATCTTGATTATCATTTCAGGAGTAAGGCTTGCCTTACTGGTGCCTGTGGGGGTTACAAGGAAGTTGCCGTCGGGAAGTCTTACGGAGATGTTTCCGTCGTTTGCTGCTACCATGCCGAGCTGCCAGAGCTTATGTCCGACATCGCATATTGCCTGCTTTAATTCTAATTCTGTCATGATCTGTGTATCCTCTCAAAATATAACGATCCTGAAGCTGAGATACTTTATTTTATGTGTTTCTCTGCTCCGTTTATTTATTTTATCATTTAATCCGCAAAATGTAAAGCTTTTCATAAATGTTTTTGTTTGTGCAAAATTAACAAAATTGCCCTATCGTATTTCTCAATTCTCCGACGCATCTTTTCCTTGTAAAATTCTTCGGTTTGGTGTATAATGAATTACATAGATTGTAATGGGTGAAGTATACTCATTTTTAGGTGAGCAAACTATTTCTGTTACAAAATACTCGCATTACGGAGGTGCGTTTAGTGAGTGAGAATAATTTGAAATGGATCCCTCTCGGCGGTATGGACTTATCCGCAGCGAATCTCGCAGCAGCTGAAAAGCTCCGCAAGTTCGGATATGCCCTGATGTTCAACGAGTTCGGGTCTGAGAAGATGACAAAGACGGGTCTTTGCATTTATGATGTACTCGCAGAAAAGGAAAGACCTAATATACTGCTGATAACATCCAATATTGAGCTTTACGGCTGGCACAGGATCCTGATGACAGGCATCGGCGCTGATTTCAAGATAATCAGCGGTGCTTCCAATTCCATCGTGTTCTTCTCGAAGGAATGCCCAAATCTCTGCCTGATGTCCGCAGAGGCGCTCACAAAGGCGAACGGTCTGAAGAATAAGGCGGGCGCTGATTTTGAATGGGATCTTATCATCATCGATGATGAGCAGGGCAGCGGCGCTCCCGATTACACATACTATAAGAACAACATTCCCTGGAAGTGTGAGAGACTTCTCATCAACACTCCCTTCCCCGCAAAGAAGGCAGAGAATTTTGACGCTCTGAAGGAGCTTGTGAAGAGCCTGCTTACCGATGCGGATATCGACGACATCGAGCTTTCTCTGGATGCTGCAGGACTTGATGCTGATTCTCCCATTATGCGTTATTTT
Organism: Oscillospiraceae bacterium; assembly: GCA_045531575.1. Lineage (GTDB taxonomy): Bacteria > Bacillota > Clostridia > Oscillospirales > Ruminococcaceae > CAG-115. The sequence continues at coordinate 15,715 of JAZSEG010000117.1, forward strand.
GACAAGCGTGTGTATGATGGCAGTCTCAAGCGCAATATCTCTATCAGAGAATACAGCTTTGAGGAAGATAAGATCAGCGGTCTGCGCCGCAGGATAGATCTCAGATCGGGACTTCCTGTATATAAGCACGGCGGCAATATCTTTGAGGATTTTGACTGCGAGCTGAAGAACATCTATCAGAAATCCTCCTACACCCGTTCAGAGGTCGAGGAGCTTCGTTCTTTTGATAAGAAGCTGGATAACTTCCTTGCACTGCTGGATGAGATACTGGCTGATGAAAGCAACCGCGCAATGGTATATTGCTGCGAAAAGAACACCATCGATTATCTCAGAAAGGTGATCGGCTGCGTTTACGGCAAGAATGTTGTAAAGACAGCCAACGGCGAGCTGTTTACAAATGAGGATATCCTCAGAAAGCTGCGTGCGGATGATTCCACTGTATATCCCAGAGTGGTGCTGGGCGTTGACAGCCTCGGTGCTGTAGGTGACGCTTTCGACCGCATCAATTACATAATCAACTATGAGCTGCCTTCCTCCGCTGCGCTGCTGGAAAGACGTATGACACGCCACGGTGCAAAGAACGAGGCTGAGCGTCAGTTCATCATCTTCCGTGATACAAACAAGCAGTTCGACTCCCGTATGCTGGATAAGGTGATGTACGGCAGTCTGGCATCCGCTTTCTGCTGCGGACTTCCCTCCAGAAACATCCTGCTGGATATTGAAAACAAGGGCGAATATATGGCAAATGTTTTCGAAGATCTGAAGTATGTAGTCAGCTACTCCAATGAGGTGGACAGCTGCTTTGATCTTATCAAGAAGTTCAAGGGCGATTATGCAGCCTTCGGAACAGAGAAGATCACCACAGCTAAGCAGCTTGCTGAATTCTCCGATAAGCTGCTCGGCCGTCTGTGCAAGGCTTTCGGCGTTGAAAAGACAGCTTCCGCTGAGGATGTGGCTGCTGCTGTCAACGCACTTGACGGTCTGTGTTATCTTGACGACGGCAGACTTACAAAGGTTCCCGCCGATAAGCTTTCCGCAATGAGCGCAAGCTTCGATGACGAGGCATGGAAGTCCCTGTCCTTCGCAAGCGAGGCAGTCAGCGGTCTTGAAGAAGCAAAGAAGCATATCGACGAGCTTCACGTTGACGATAATTTCCATCTGAATATAAAGACTGAGCTTTCCGAGCTTGTGGACAGCATCCAGTATCCTGTTCTTTTCGGCATCTGGAGATACAGAGTCCGTGAGCAGGATTCCACAAAGTCCTTCAAGGAATACATCAGGATCTACAACGAGGGCATCTGATCCTCACACCAAACGCACTTCCACGCCGCACAGGGCAGTGCGTAAATACATATAGGTGCGGAGAAACGAGGCGTATTTATGAGCGAAAGCTATGAGGCTGTTGAACAGCTGCTTGGTGACTTTTTTGAACGACACACCTCAGGTGATAAGGCAGGTATGTCCGAGGTCCTCCAGAAGCTGCAGATGATGCTGTATTCCGGTGAGGTGGACAGCACTCCCTTCAAGGATTACTTCAACAGTATGTATACAGGCAGAAGCGCAATAAATGTTACGGGCATGATGAAGGATTATCCCCGTGAGTCCATCATCCGTGAGCTTCTGCAGAACGTTTTCGGCTGTGATTACGAAGAAAATGATATCAAGGTAATGATCGAGTTCCTTGACGAGGGTCAGGTAAAGCTTACCTATAACGAGACAGGTTTTAGTCTGGAGCAGGTGTTCTATTATCTCTCTGTCGGCAGAAATGACGGCAACACCGAGCGAGAAGGCCGTTTCGGTCTCGGTGCGAAGAGCGTATTCGCAAATGTTGACTGGTTCAAGATGCGTTCCAACAACTACTCTCTGCGTGTTGTAAACGACGGCGGTACTCTCAAGGTGCGTGAGCTGGAGCTGAACGGTCCCAAGTTCAACCATACTGAGATCGTGTTCGGTCTGGATGATGAGAGCCAGAAGAAGCTGCATCAGAATCTGATATCCATGTGCGCCGAGAAGGGCGATTACATGAATATCGTTGACCTGTGCTTTGCGTTCATCCGCAAAAAGCATCTGAAGGCAACAGATGAGCAGGAGTGTCACTCCCGTACATTCAATATCGCTATCATCAATTACGGCAAGCCTGAGGTGGTTTATAAGATCCAGGAATTCCGCCGTGATGAGAACGATCTGCCCAAGGTGCGTTTCTTTGAGAACGGCAAATCCGTTGCTGACTTCATCCACATGGAGAACGACGGCTTTGTATACCTGATCCCGTTTGCTATCTCCGGTGCAAGACGTGAAGCGGCAAGAGTGCTGATGAACAAGTACAACTACTTCTCCACCTTTGAGCTTACAGGTCTTGTGAAGGCAAGCAGCCAGGAATTCCTGCAGGAGCAGCTTTCTGCATTCTTCGTAAGCGTTCCCAATAAGTACATCACCAACAACCGTGCGGGTATCCGCCACGATTGCATCGAGGAAGTATCCAAGCAGATCGAGAAGCATATTGTTGATATCGTGGAGAAGTACAAGGCTCTGTTCGTTCTGGAGCTTGCACAGCGCCCCGATAATGCCGAGCGTTATATGCTCCGCCCGAGACAGTATGTGTTCGAGTTCTTCTATAACTACATCAATACAAGCTCTCTCGTAAAGGGTCTGAAGGAGCAGTTCGGCAATTCCATATCCGTAAAGATGCCCAACATCGAGGAGCCTGTCACCTTCACCGAAATGAAGGAGAACGGCTTCTTCACCGAGCATAGCGGTATCTCCAAGGAGGAGCATGACGACGGCACTGCAATGCAGCTGCTGTACAATGACCTTGAGCAGATGGAGGGCTGGTTCAAGGGCGAGCAGAATCACGTTCTGTTTGCAAAGTACAACTGGCACGAGCAGGCTACCGATGAGAGCGGCAGCGAGTATGTCTATGCATTCCACGAGGACGATCAGGTATTCCTCATGTCCTCTGATAAGAACAGACAGATCAAGGATTACGATCTGTCCGAGGGCTTCAGAAGCATCATCAGCCTGAAGCTGAACAACTGCGTGGTTGACGGCGCTGTTGCGGATGAAAACGCACTCGCTGAGGCGTTCGAGGTCATCGATGAGATGTTCGGCGAGAGCTACCGCATCGGCATGAAGTACTTCCAGTTCATCATCACCAGCGGTGCTACCACCATCCAGTTTGAGGTATCCAAGATCATTATCGGCAACCTGAAGAAGGCAATGGACGTTATCTCCGCACACGAGATGCGCTTCGAGAACCATCAGGTATATAACTCCGTAGTAACTCTCATCATGAACTCCTTTACCAACGGTAAGGACACGATGGACTTCCTGCGTGAGATCAAGAGCCAGGGCGGCGAGGTTACTCTCGCACTGGATATCAACAAGCGCTACCGTTTCGCAGCATACGGCAAGCAGTTCATGATCCCTCCGATCATCACCAATGCCGATCTGCTGGAGATCATCGGCGACGTTTATGTGCTTATCGACAGCGGTATGTTCAACAACCGTGTGTTCGACTTCCCCTACTCCGCAGCACACTACAGCTTTGACGCTGAGGAGATACTTACAGCACTCCCCGTATGCGGCTCTGTTTCCGCTATCGAGGAGACTATCGCAAAGATCTATGTCTGCGATCTCGGCCTTGACAAGATCGCACTGATCGACGGTAACAATAAGATCATGAAGATCATCGATACCGCCGAGCCTATCAGTGATGCTGACAAGGAAAAGACTGCAAAGTACATCGTTCTGCGTGAGGGACTGCCCAAGCCGCAGTTTGCGAAGTTCGTTGAGTTTGTCCTGACAGGCAACACTACCACCGCTCTTACAGCGCTGTATTCCAGCACTGAGGAGCCTAATCAGGTGCTGCTGGATCAGCTGCCCTATTATTACAAGCCTGTTCCCACCATCCAGAAGGGTGAGTTCGGCTTCCTGCGCTCTGAGATAAAGCGCATTGCGGGCATCAAGAATCCCAGACTCTACAAGAACTACTTCACCCGTGATATCAATGCAAAGCTGTTCGGTTACGGAGGCGCTTGCCAGTGCTGTGATTATGAGTCCAACATCATCAACAGCTTCACACTGAAGAGCTTCTCTATCGGCGTTCTGAACGGTGAGAAGGAGCAGAAGTTCAACTTCTCGCTGTATATGTGCGCTAACGATGCGATCAACGCAGGCGGCTGGATCATTGATGATCTCAGCATCGGCGGCATGTCTCCCTTCCTGTGGCTGGAGGAGATCAACATGATCGATTACATCCCGCCCGAGTTCCTGTACGCACGCATCAAGTACCGTCCTCAGGTTACTTACGATATCTGTGAGCCTTCCGAGAATGAGGAAAATGCAATCACTGCTGAGAACATCTACGATGGCGCTCAGGAGACCCTCGATATCATTCTGTCGCCTATGATGGCTGCAAAGTGGGTAGAGGATAATACAAAGTAATATATTAAACGGCATCGTTCAGGCGGTGCCGTTTTTACGCAGAAAGAGCAGGCGCAGTGCCTGCTCTTTTTATATGTTCAGGGGGAATATCAGCGGAGAGATACCTGAGAATTCAGCTGATATACATTCGCCTTCGGGATAGGATCTTGTGGAAAGCACCCGCCTGCCGCCGTCGAGATAGACTTCAATGCTGCTTGTGTCGGCGATAATGCGTATGTCACGGCAATTATCGAGCCGCGTGAAACGAGCAGTCCTGCCTGCGCCGAAGGTACCGTCCGTAAACTCCATGGTGAACAGCCCCTCTGCATAGCTTAGCTTCAGCTGCCCGAGTAATATTGAATACTCCTGTGGCGTTTCGGCGATGATATCGCAGGGCAGAGGGAGCGTATCGGTGTTACGCAGCTGCTCTCCACGAAGAGCCTCTATCTCTTTTACGGGTTTCTGAAGGAGCTGTCCGTCCTTCGCCCGTGTTATCTCTCGTGGCAGAGTAAGGCAGTGCTGCCAGCCGAGTTCGATGGTGGGATTTGTATATGGCTGATCGCCTCCGCCCATCCAGCCGAACAGGATGCGCCTGCCATCAGGGGCAACAAATGTCTGCGGGGCATAGAAATCAAAGCCGTAGTCCCATTCCTCAAAGTCAGAAAGACCGTTATCGGCGTTGAAATAACCCGAATGATAGGTGTTCTGATAGCGCTCAGCCTGCGTCGGTATTCCCTGCGGAGAGAGGCTGAGATATTCATGTCCGTCCAAAGCAAATCTGTCAGGACACTCCCACATATATCCGTGATATGGGACACTTTCGCATCCGTCATATACCCAGCGTTCGAGATCATCAGAAGAATAATACAGCACGCAGCCTTCATCTGACAGCGTGCGCGCACCCAGCACCATGCGCCATTTTCCGTTTTCCTGCCACACTTTAGGATCACGCACGTGGCAGGAGCAGAATTTAGGATAATCCGCATTGCGCAGCAGTACTTGCTTTTCGCCCATATCCTGCCCGTTTTCGGTTATGATGTGGATGACATTCGCACCTCTGCCTTCTGTTACAAGATCGTACCCTTCCTCCTCCACATTTCCCGTGTAGAATATGTGCAGCTTTCCGTCGTGGACAACGTCACTGCCCGAGAATGCTCCGTTCCTGTCCTCGGGGATATCGGGTCTGATAAGAAAGCCTGTAAATCTCCAATTCAGGAGATCCTCGCTTTCGTAGTGTCCCCAGCCACGGGCGCCTGCGCCGACTGCGCTGTCGGGCGAATACTGAAAATATACATGATAACGGTCGTTGAAATATGCAAGTCCGTTCGGGTCGTTCATCCAGCCGATCGGAGGCTCCATATGCAGCTTTTGCCGCCATTTATTGTTGCTGTTGCTCATTTTGTCCTCCTTGTTCGTTTTAATAATTATATTATATGCTAAGGCGGATGTCAAGCGAAAGTTGTAAGAAAATTTATTAAAATCGCTTGACAAATTAATAATTTTGTGTTACGATTATTAACAGAAGATGAAAGGAGCTGATGAGTTGGAAAAGAATATTTACAGTCTCGTGTTATCGGACAGCGTTGTTGAAGCGGTGGATGAGCTTGCCCGTGCAGCAGGCCTCAGCCGTTCCGCAATGATAAATCAGATACTGGCGGAGCGTGTGGCGTATGTTACGCCTGAGATGCGCATGCGACAGGTCATCGGTGCAATGCAGCGTGCCATGAACGAGGGCTTTTTCTATCTGGAGCAGCCCACTGCAGCGACATTATCCTGCCGTACAGCGCTGAAATACCGCTACAAGCCTACGGTGCGCTATTCGGTGGAGATATTCAGCAGGGGCGGAGTCAAGGCAGGCGAGCTGAAGGTGTCCTTCCGCACGCAGAATGCACAGCTCATCGGCGACCTGATGGGATTTTTCCGCTGCTGGGCGGCACTGGAGCAGAAGTATATCTCGGCGAAGCTGTCGCAGGATATATTGTATACGATAGACAGCGGCAGATTCACACGAACACTCAATATGCCCACGGAGCAGCTTTCTGATGAGGCTCTCGGTCAGGCGGTGGCGGATTACATGGCAATGTTCGATCTTGCCATGAAGGATTATTTCGCCTGCCTGCCTGAAGCATCTGCAGCTGCAGTGGCGGCAGAGAGAAGCTATGCCGCTAACATTGTAAGACAGAAGTTCATCATTTAAGGAGGAATGCACTATGAATCCTAACAAGTTCACACAAAAATCACTGGAGGCTATCCAGTCGGCGCAGGATATCTCCATAAGCTATCAGAACAACCGTATGGAGCAGCTGCATCTGCTTTATGCGCTGCTGATGCAGGACGGCGGTCTGGTGCCGCAGATACTCACACGCATGAATATCGATGCAAATGCCGTGGAGCAGGCTGCGCTGAAGTTCGTGGAGAAGCTCCCGAGAGTAACAGGCAGCGGCAGGGAGACAGGCAGCATCTATGTTTCTCCTGAGCTTGACAAGGCGCTTGCTGAGGCAGAGTCTCAGGCGGAGCGCATGAAGGACGAATATGTTTCGGTGGAGCATCTTTTCATCGCACTCATCGAAAAGGCGGACAGCGATGTTTCGGGCATCTGCAAGAGCTTCGGCATAGACAAGAATAAGCTGCTGAAGGCGCTTTCCGATATCCGCGGCAGCGCAAGAGTGACCTCGCAGAATCCCGAGGAGACCTATGACGTGCTGAAAAAGTACGGTCAGGATCTGGTGGAGCTTGCCCGTCAGAATAAGCTGGATCCCGTTATCGGCCGTGACGGAGAGATAAGAAACGTCATCCGCATACTTTCCCGCAAAACAAAGAACAACCCCTGCCTTATCGGTGAACCCGGCGTCGGCAAAACTGCCATTGCAGAGGGACTGGCGCTGCGAATCGTGCGTGGCGATGTTCCTGCAAATCTGAGGGATGTGAAGGTGTTCTCCCTTGATATGGGCAGCCTTATCGCAGGCGCGAAGTATCAGGGCGAATTTGAGGAGCGCCTGAAGGCGGTGCTGCAGGAGGTCAAGAAGAGCGAGGGCAAGGTGCTGCTGTTCATTGACGAGCTGCATCTTATAGTCGGTGCAGGCAAGAATGGCGGCGCTATGGATGCAGGAAATCTCCTGAAGCCCATGCTTGCAAGGGGCGAGCTGCACTGCATCGGTGCGACAACTCTTGACGAGTACGCAAAGTATATCGAGAAGGATCCTGCGCTGGAAAGACGTTTCCAGACGGTGCAGGTGGATGAGCCTACAGTGGAGGATACCATCTCCATCCTGCGTGGTCTGAAGGAGCGCTACGAGGTATTCCACGGTGTTAAGATCCACGATAATGCGCTGATAGCTGCCGCTACGCTCTCTAATCGCTATATCACTGATCGTTTTCTGCCCGACAAGGCGATAGACCTCGTGGATGAGGCGTGTGCGATGATACGCACCGAGATGGACAGCATGCCATCCGAGCTTGACGAGATACGCCGCAGTATTATGCAGCTGGAGATCGAAGAAGCTGCGCTGAAAAAGGAGACAGACGCTCTTTCTCTTGAGCATCTGGAGGATATCAGAAGAGAGCTTGCGGAAATGCGTGAGAAGTTCTCGGCAATGGAAGCGCAGTGGGCGAATGAGAAGACCGCCATCAACAAGGTGCAGGAGCTGCGCAAGGAGATAGAGGCCACCAACGGCGATATCGAAAAGGCAAAGCGTGAGTATAACCTCAACAAGGCTGCCGAACTGCAGTACGGAAAGCTCCCTCAGCTTCAGGCGGAGCTTGAAAAGGAGGAGCAGCTTGCGGAACAGGCTAAGGCAAACTCCATGCTGCGTGACGCAGTAACCGACGAGGAGATCGCAAAGATAGTCGGCAGATGGACGGGTATTCCCGTGGCGAAGCTGGTAGAGGGTGAGCGTGAGAAGATACTCATGCTTTCGGATACCCTGCATAAGCGTGTTATTGGTCAGGATGAGGCTGTGGATCGTGTGACCGAAGCTATCATGCGCTCCCGTGCAGGCATCAACGATCCTCGAAAGCCGCTCGGCTCGTTCATGTTCCTGGGCCCGACAGGTGTGGGTAAGACGGAGCTTGCAAAGGCGCTTGCAGAAGCGCTTTTCGATGATGAACACAACATCGTGCGCCTCGATATGAGTGAATATATGGAGAAGCACAGCGTATCGAGACTTGTGGGAGCGCCTCCCGGATACGTCGGCTATGAGGAGGGCGGACAGCTTACCGAAGCGGTGCGCAGAAAGCCGTACTCCGTGGTGCTTTTGGACGAGGTAGAGAAGGCTCACCCCGATGTGTTCAATGTGCTGTTGCAGGTGCTGGATGACGGACACAT
>JAZSEG010000299.1:0-15089 GCA_045531575.1 Oscillospiraceae bacterium
GAGGAGATGGTACGAGGCGCATTCGCACCCTTCGGCAGGAGCGTGGATACTCAGGCACGCACCACCTTCCCTGACGGCACCTACACCAAAACTGACCTTATCGTGCATGACCTTGTGGCGCCGATAATCCTCGGCAGGGGCGAGGGCATGGGCGCAAGAGAAGGCGGCGACCTCGGCGTTGAGGTCAAGGCAGGCTCAGGCAGCTATATCCTCGGTCAGAAGGAGCATCTGCAGTTTCAGGCGCAGGGACACGCTGCGTGTCAGGTGTCCTGCACGATATGCACGAGGGATATCGGCACGGTGAGTAGCGATGCGGAAAGCGCACTGCGTCAGGTGATGCACGATTCAGGCTCGCCTCTGCTGGGCATGCTGCCTTACAAGAAGGAGCTTGACGATATCTGTATCGAATTTGTTTTTGGAGAGCAGACAAATGTTTGAAGATGTATTCAATGACGTGGCACGCAGCCGCCACGATTTTTCCGAGAATGTACGGGATATGTTCGGCGCATCGGTGTGCGAGGAGCTTTACGACAAGCTTTCAGGCTGCATCGATGCAGCCGAGACGATGAGCAGCACTGCGGATCTGCGTGAGGCAGCCATCCGTGCGCAGCTGCTGGAGCTGAGGATGATATTATGATAAAGAGTAACATCAACGGACTTGTTCAGCAGCTTGACAGCCTGCTGGCGAAGAGAGAGAAGCAGTATGCCATCGTGGAGGCGGATTATGCCCTGCCCGATGACGACAGCCACATTCTCAGCGCTGATTACAGCGAGTACAAGCGCAGAAAGGACAGCGTCACCGCAGCTTTCAACCGTGATTTCATGGAGGTGCAGGATAAGCTTTCCGATCTGTGTGGCTATATCAGAAAGCGTCAGCCGAGGTTTTCCGACCTCAGGGTGACAGACATAAATCACAGCGGCAGAGTGCCGAGGAACATCGTATTCGGTCGCACGCAGGTGACCTACAGAAACCTCGATATACTCGTGCCGCATACTATTCCTTTCCCCGTGGACAGACCCGTAGTGCTGCCATCCGATCGTGATACGGAAGCTCTTTTTTCGCTTATACTGCGCCTTATGTACACGCTGCCGCTGGGCAAGCTGGAGCTTAATGCATACGATCCTAACCATTTCGGTGCTTCGCTGCAGCGCTATAATAAGCTGTTCACGAACAAGGATATCTCTCCCTTCGGCAAGATCTGCAACGACAAGGAAGAGCTTACCACCATGCTGAAAAAGGCAACTCACTATTGTGAGGACCTTATCCAGAACGTGTTCAACAACAGCGATTACAGCAGCTGGCGTGAATATAACGACAAGATGTATGCAACGGGTCAGCATGGCGCTGTGCTGCCGTATAAGGTGCTGTTCCTGTGCGATGTTCCCGATAATATCAATGCGGATAATGCGGATCTGCTTATAAGGCTCAGCAATGTGTGCGAGCGCTGCGGCATGCTTATCGCCATGACCGTGAACGAATCGCATTTCACCGCTCAGGAGCAGACTCGCTGGGACAGCAGCACTAAGAAGATGTACGATTATGTCAACCGCTGCTCGGCTATGGAGACTCTGCTCAGCAGTGTGGACAACATGATGTCCACCACACATCTCACACTGACGCCGCAGTATGAGCCGCTCCCCGCACCTGCAATGTTCGATGAGCTTGTGAACGCCTATATCACCGCCCTGAACGAGCATAACGAGCGTGGCGGAGCATTCTATGACCTGTTCGATGCGGCGGATTTCTTCAGTTGCAGTGCAGTGGACGGCCTCGACGCCGCTCTCGGCTCTCTCGCCGACGACAGCGAGGCGGTACTCTCCATCGGCAATGAAACGCCGCACGTTCTTATCGGCGGCACCACAGGCTCGGGTAAATCCAATCTGCTGCATGTGATGATAACCAATCTCTGCAAGCGCTACAGCCCCGATGAGCTTACGCTGTATCTGCTGGATTTCAAGGAGGGCGTGGAGCTTAACGCCTATGCATATCCCACGCTGCTGCCGCAGGCACGCCTCATCGCAACCGAAGCGGATGTGGAGTTCGGCGTGAGCGCCCTTGAACACATCGATCGTGAGGTTAAGGCACGCTATGCCATGTTCAAGAAGGCAGGCTGCAAGCAGTATTGCGATTACAGGAAGAAGAACCCCGATGCAAAGCTCCCGAGAGTCGTGATGATAATCGACGAGTTTCAGGTGCTGTTCGACGGCGCACACAGTGCAGCGGTGTCCTTCCTGATGGAGAGCATCGTAAAGCAGGGCAGAGCCGCAGGTGTGCATCTCGTGATGGCTACGCAGACTCTCTCGGGAATAATGGGACAGGGTGCTTCGTTCAGCAGTATCAAGTCGCAGTTCAGCGGCAGGATAGCGCTGAAATGCTCGGCGAACGAGTCCTCTGAGATCCTTGGTGCAGCGGCAGGAACAAACAACGCCGCAGCGCTGATAAAGATCCCCTTTGCGATAATGAACACCTGCTCGGGCATTGCTTCCGAGAATATTAAATTTGCCGTGCCGAATGCAGACGGCTGCGTCGGCGAGGCTACCGCAAGGATAAGCAGGGAATGGCTGACACGGGGCGGCATTGCTGAGGCAAAGCTGTTCAACGGCGACATGATGCCTGTGATGCCCGATGTGGATGCATATCTTTCCAACACCACACAGCTGTTGCTGGGCGAGACCGCCGATTACAGCTGCAGCAGGCTGCGTCTTGAGCTTGAAAATGATAATGCGGCATCCAATGTGCTGTTCTGTGGCGGAGATAAGGTGATGCAGGATGGCTTCAGACGTTCTGTGATGCTCTCTGCGGATGGCAGCGCTGCGGTGGATGGCGTTATCGTCATCGGCGGCGGAGATTTCCCGCAGATACAAAAGAGTGTGCTGCGCTACACAGATCTTACCGAGTTCGTGAGCGCCGCAAAGCAGGAGCCTGAGCCGCTGCGCAACAGGCTGATAATCATGAATGGCTGCAGCCCCGTCAAGGAGCTGGGCTATTCCAACAGCACCTACACTCCCATGGGCGAGGACGCCAAGTGGTTCAAGGAGTTCATGGGCAGCTGTGCGGAATACGGCACGCATGTTGTGGCGTTCCATAATGCTGCGGAGCAGTTCAAGGCGGCGTGGCTGTCGATTGATATGTTCGGCTATGTTGTGGCGTACTCGCTCACTGTGAATTCGCTTTCAAGCATTTTCGTGGGTATGATGATGGCAGGTAAAAATGATTTCATGCCCGCAAAGCGTGCGTTCGTATACAAGAGCGGTGTGGAGCACAAACGCTTCAGACCCTATGTTAATATAAGCGGAGAAGAAAATGAATAACGTGTTCATAATTGCAGACAGCTCGGGCAAGATGTCCGAGCTCGGAAAGGATCACCTGCAGACCTATGTGCTGCATGCGGCTGTGGATATGCTGGCAGACCTCGGCGTTCAGCCGCAGCTGCTGGCGTGGGCAGACAGTCTTGAGGAGCTTGAGGAGCCTGACGTTCCCGAATTCGGCGGCAGGGTGGATACCGATGTCCTGACCTCTGCTTTTGCAGAGATGGGCAGAGGCAGCTGTATCATGCTGCTGAGCGACGGAAACTTCGAGTATGAAGATGTTCCCGAGGCGGCAGAGGAATACGGCATAAAGATCGTGGGTGTTTATCTCGGCGCAGATGCTGATGTCTTTACAATGGATAAGATCAGCACCTCGCACAATGCTATGCCCGCTGAGGATATCGCAGCAGCGGTGTCGCAGCTTTTCGGCTATATCTGTCAGGAGGAGCAGTAATGCGTATTGGAGGATATTCGGTCTGCGGCAGCTATCATGACAAGGATCAGGACAGCTTTATCGCAGAGCGCACGGCAAACGGCTGGCTCATTGCCGTATCGGACGGCGTGGGCAGCTGCGCATTTTCCGAGACAGGCTCCCGTGCCGCATGCAGAAGCATCAGGGAGCTGATAACAGAGCATGGCGGTATCCCCGATGATACCGACAGCTTTTTCGAAGAGCTTCACGAGAGGTGGCTGAACAATGTCAGAAGCCATCCTGACGGCCATGATATCAGCGAGTGCTATGCAACGCTGCTGTTCTGCTATCATGAGGAAAACAGGGCGTTTGCGGCAAGGCTGGGCGACGGATATATCGCACTGCGTGCAGGTGGCAGCAACCTTGTGCTTTTCGATGACAAATCGGATCATCTGATAAATGAGACCGATTGTCTTTATGAGGAATATACCCCCGACGCATGGGAAGTGCTGGACGTGGAGCTGGATGAGCTCACTGCTGCCATAGCCTGCTCCGACGGTCTTACTGTTTATCCCAATGAGCAGCCGACGATAGAACAGCTGCTGGACGATCTTATTACGGAATACCGCACAGCTTCGCAGCAGGATATCATCACTGATATCATAAGATGGCTTCCGCAATGGATGAGCAGCGATGATAAAACGATCGCATTTATGATGGGAGATTGACATATATGGAATCAGTATTGTACACTTTTGAGGATAATTACGGCCATAAGCACTACCTGACGAATGAGATCAGCCGTGGCGGTCAGGGAGCGGTATTCCGCACAACTGACGCCAACATCGCAGTGAAGCTCAGCCTTGAAAACGATCAGCCTGTTATGGACGATTCCGAGAACGATGTCTTTAACAAGATACGTCTGCTGCCGTTTGTGAAGAACCTGAATATCACGCTGCCCCGTGCGCTGCTGAATGGCGCTTCGGGATATGTGATGGATCTGCTGGCAGATATGAACAGCTTCTCAAAGCTGTTCAGCACAGACCGCTATGAGCCTTTGCATACAGAATGGATCGATTCGATGGCTGCGCAGAATCCCAAGTATATGGATGTGCTGGCACGTTATGCCGCATCGGGCGGCTCAAGGCGCAGGCTGGAGCTTTATCTCGGCTTTGCAGGCGCTCTTGCGAAGCTGCATTGCTCGGGTCTCGTGTTCTGTGATGTTTCGCCGAACAATGTTTTCGGCTCCACCCGCTCCGACAGAAGAAACGTCTGGCTGATCGACTCCGATAACGTGAATTATCAGGCAATAACCATCCGTGGCAAAGGTACCTGTTATACCCCCGGCTATGCTGCGCCCGAGGTGCTTGAAACGTTTGAAAGCTCCATGTATTCTGACAGCTATGCCTTTATGGTGTGCCTGTTCTATGATATCACGCTGGTGCATCCGTTCATGGGCAAGCGCTTTGCCGAGCTCTGTGAAGAGGAGGATGCAGAGTATGCCGATATGCAGCTCTATGGCGGTTATGAGCCATGGATACTTGACTGTGAGAATGACGCAAACAGGGGAGATACCACTGTTCCCGTCAATATTATCCTGAGCGACGGACTGCTGGGCTGCATGCAGAGGATGTTCTCCGAAATGGGCAGAACAGATGTCATGACACGTCCCACCATGCCCGAGATAGGCATGCACATAGCAAAGAACCTTGATGTTACCGTCACCTGTCCGCATTGCGGCATGAGCGGCATCTACGATGGCAAATGCCGATGGTGTGATGAAAAGTCCGATGTGATATATCTGAATTCGTATCACTCGCACGGCGGCGTAAAGACCGCTCCGCTGTGGGAATGCGTCTGCAGTATCACGGATAACGGCGTGGATGTGCCTATGCGTCTTGCCGAGGGCTATCGCCCCGATAACACGGATAAGAGCCTGTTCAGAGCTTCTCTCAGGGGCGGCTCGGTGGTCATTTCGAATGTCTGCAGCGATGCAGTGATGTATGTGATGGAAAAGGGCGCTGCTCCTAAGCTCATATATGGCTCATATGCTCCAAGCGGCAGGAAGTTCTCCGTTATGCTGAGAATGTGCACAACGGGCATGGAAATAATCATAGAAGGAAGTGTCTGATTTGAAACTGGATGAACTGAAAGTAGCAGGTGAATACCGCTTCAAAGGGCAGAAATGTACGCTTCTCGGAGAAGGCTCTCCCCGTGGTATGGCGGGCAGCATCGAGCTTCTGAGCGGCAATGTTTTCAAGCTGACGGTGGTCGGCAGAGTATATAATTTCAGGCTCGAGTCAGACGATATGCCGCTTATAGCCGATCTTCTCAACAGAGGCTTCAAGAACATCTGCAACGTATTGAATTATCACGATAAGGACCATAGCGAGGTCTTTGTGATAGACATCGTATTTTTCAGCGGCTCATCCCGTATGGGCGATCTGAATATATACATTTCTGACAAGGTAAAGGAAATGCTTGTCCGTAAAAGACTGGTGGATGCAAAGAATGCGGACAAGCCCGAAGCATATTCTGTGTTTGCGGAGTCGTTCATGTTCAGGGACGGCTCTATACCGTGCTTTGCCTATACAGACGGTAACTATTATCTTCCCGAAACACCGGCGCGGGATGGCGACAGATTCTCGCAGGCTCCCGATCAGGACGATGAGCAGGCTGCCACAGACAACGCAGATGAGCAGGCGCCTGCCGAAAATGAGCAGGAAAATGCTCCTGCCGATGATGCAGCAGAGCAGGTGAATTCCGGGCAGGAGTCCACCGAGACCGCAGCACAGCAGTCTGCTGACGAAAGCGCTGACAATGCAGGCGATAAGGACGCTGCGCAGTACAAAAAAGATTCAGAGAAAAAGCACCGTGCGCTGAAGATCTACGGCAAGGACTGCACTCTGTTCGTGAGAGCGGAGGGAACAGGCGATCAGGTACGCCTTATAGCGGAAAAGGTCACATTTTCGGAAAAGAACATCCCATGCATGAGGCTTGGCTATGGTCAGATAAAGTTCAATACCGAGTCCACATTTATTGCAGGCGAGGTTAAGCGACTCCTGCAGGAAAGCCCGGGCTACATCGAGCTTTGGAACACCTATGCGAATCTTGAGGGTGAATTCCTGCTGCGCAGGGCACGCGCTATAGATACTATGTCATTCAAGGATCCTGTGCCGGGAAAAGAAGGCACGGTAACGCTGTTTTTCGGCAGCAATAATGAGGATGATGCTGCCGTTATTGAGTCAAAACTGAAGCGCTTCAAGGCAGGCGATCAGGTGAATCTCGGCTGGGTGCCTGTTTATCTGCAGGATCCCGAAATGAGCTGGGAGGATTACAAGCAGCTGCCCCCGATAGTACGAAGCGGCGGCGTATCGCTGAGTGAATACTATGCTGCGGATAAGTTTACAAGATTTAACCCTGTAAAGAGGGAATCGGCTGTGGTGAAGAAGATCACTGATAACAGCATTACTCTTGATTGGCAGAACAGCTCCCATCTTCCACAGTCGCCGATGTCCCTTTCGATTCGTGGATATGAGAAACAGATTCTGCGTAGGGAAGACGCCAGAGCACTTATAGAAAACGGCGAGAGCGCCAATCCGCAGCTGGGTCTGATAATCGACGGAAACAGTCTGTCCTCGCCGCACAAGGGAAGCAATATCAGGCCTCTTTCCGAGTATGTAAGAAGCAAGATATTCCCGAAGCATCCGCCTACGGATAATCAGATACGGGCGATAGATATTGCGCTCAACACACCCGATATCGCAGTGATACAGGGTCCTCCCGGTACGGGTAAGACCACGGTCATCAAGGCGATAATCGAGCGCCTCAACGAGACGGGCAGGAAGAAGGATTACGAAGCGGGAAGCGTGCTTGTGACCAGCCTTCAGCATGACGCTGTTTATAACGTCAGCAAGGCGCTGGATATCAACGGCCTGCCCACGATAAAGTTCGGCACAAGGAAGAATG
This sequence comes from Oscillospiraceae bacterium, assembly GCA_045531575.1. Lineage (GTDB taxonomy): Bacteria > Bacillota > Clostridia > Oscillospirales > Ruminococcaceae > CAG-115. The sequence continues at coordinate 7,691 of JAZSEG010000299.1, forward strand.
ACGACGCCACCGAAGAGCTGGATTGGGACAAATGGTGCAGCAATGTCGTTGACGGTATGATGAAGAAGTATCCGCAGCTGCAGCAGAGCATGCAGCAGAGCGAGCTGCGCAGGCAGCTGCAGATGTACCTGTCATCCCCTGACGACGACAAGGCTAAGGCGCTGCTGGAGCAGTTCAGAATGCTTCCGATAAGCAACGAACTTGTGAAAAGAGCAGGCGAGATGCTGCTGGAGCTCAGCAGCGGCGGCACAGAGGATACCGATGAGCTGCTGGCTGCGATAAGAAGGCTCAGAACAACCAAGCGAGGCTTTCTGGATGACGGACAGGCAAACGCCATGTCGCTGTACAGAAAGCTTAGCGGTCTCGGCTTTGCGGAAAGCGGCGACGAGGCGAACAAGGACATCCTCACCGTACTGAGAAATGCGGCAGTGACTTCCGCTCCCGAAAAGGAGCTGCTGATGGATATAAAACGCATCAGGGACATGCTTCTGGAAAGATGCCTGCCACCGCCATATTACAGCACACCCTCCATCAACGAAGGCTTTGTGGAGCTGGCAGATGAGGTGATCTCTTCGCTCGACCGTGGCGAGGATCAGATGGATCGCATACTAAGGGAATATGTCAACGAGCTTAAACGCAATCCCGAAGCGATAAAGTCCACGGTGCAGTCCTATAACTTCGTTTTTGCGGCAACTGCACAGCAGAGCATGGGTAACGATGTTCTCATGGCAAAGCATATATCTCCGAAGGATGTGAAGGAAAATAATGCATTCCCGAAGTACGATACCGTTATCGTGGACGAGGCTGCACGAGTTACCCCTGCGGATCTCATGATCCCCATGTCGCAGGCGAAAAGGCGCATAATCTTCGTGGGCGACCATCGTCAGCTCCCCCATATCTATGACGAGGAGATCTTCGAGGAGATGCAGAACAGCGGCGAAGTGGAGCATGAGGAGAACATCAAGATCAGTATGTTCCGGCATCTGCTGAAGAGCGCCAAGCAGCTCGAAAAGTCAGATGGCATCATCAGAACTGTGGTGCTGAACAATCAGTACCGTACACATCCGCTGCTGGGTAATTTCGTTAACGAGTGCTTCTATAAGCCGCATGACGGCGAGTCGTTCAATTCTCCGCTGAAGGCGGATCTGTTCGCACAGCCGATATGCAAAGCGCCGCTCAGATGGGTGGATATACCTGTTTCAATGGATAAGCAGCCTGTTGAGGAGAAGCTGAATACCAGCCGCTTCAGAACAGCTGAGGTGGAGTACATTGCCGCACAGCTTGAGCAATACCTCGCCCGTGAGGACTGCCGTGATCTGACGTTCGGCGTTATCACCTTCTACAGTGCGCAGGTAAATATGCTGAGGAAAAGGCTGGGCAGGCTGGCGGAGGATCCCCGTGTCAGAATAGGCAGTGTGGACTCCTTCCAGGGCATGGAGTTCGATGTGGTGTTCCTTTCCGTGGTGCGTACATCACACAAGCGCATCACCGCTGAGGACGCGGAGCTTGTGCGCAGGCTGCGTTCAGAGCAGGCTGCCACAGGCACTCTTTCCGAGAAATCGAAAATTGACAGAGATAATCTCGGAATGCGCTATTACGGATTCCTTACAAGTAAAAACAGATTATGCGTTGCGCTCAGCCGTCAGAAGAGGCTGCTGATAGTCGTGGGCGACAAGGATGTGTTCACTCGCAATAATCATGCCGAGCTGGCAGAGCTTTGTGTACCTGCTATGCAGAATCTCTACGAGCTGGCTTCAAGGGAGGGTGAGATCATAAATGGCAAATGCTAAGGTAATAGACCTTTTCGGAGCTGACGAATACAGCATGCGCTTTCCGCAGCTGCAGATAATGGCAGAGTATTCGTTTTTTGTGAAGGTGCGCTGTTATGATATCACGCTTCCGCTGAAAACTAAGTCGGACAGCGAGTTCAACATTTTTGAGCGCACTGTGCTCAGGCTGGTGCGGCTCGGAATGAATGATGTGAACGTCATCGCCGATACCATGTGCATTTCAAAGGATCTGGCAAGCTTCCTGATGTCACGCCTGACGGAGCTTGGCAAGCTGAATGCCAACGGCACCATCACCGCAGACGGCATTGCGTTTCTTGAAGGCGCAGCGACTGCGGATAATTACGAGATGGTACACGGCATGGTCATGACGCTGGAGGAGACAGGCGAGCTTCTGCCGATCGTGCTTACAGACGATAAGTGCGATTTTGCTCCTGCATATATCGACAAGATGGTCATCACCATTGAGAAAGGCTCTGCGGGAAACAGGAAGCATATAAGCGGCAATATTGTGACGAGCAAGGGCGGCAGCTCCGTGCGCCTGTCGCAGAATCAGCTGCGACAGACGGTCAATGCATATAACGGCATTATAAGGCTGGAGGGCAACAGAACACTCTCTCTGGCAAAAGGATACATGATCGAAGTTTCGTCATCGGGCATATCTGCATATCTGCACGTCAAGGCTGCCGTGCAGCGTGGCAATGTGGAGTATTTCCTGTGCTCCGAAGGAATCGTCATCAACAATGACATGATCGGCAGTATCATCAATAAGGATGCGGAAGTCAGGGCGTTCCTGATGAGCAGGGCAGCCGTTACGGGTGACAGCACCGAAAAGTCAGAAAACCGCACTTACCGTTATCCCGAGATAGAAAGCAACATGCCTGAAGAGATCATTGATGTGAATAATTTCGATGAGCGAAAGGATAACATCAGCACCATCAAGTCGAATGTGTGCAGGCTGTTTCAGACCGTGGAGCATGCGTTCAATTACCATCTGCGGTCGTATTGGCCGTCGCATGGCGTGCTGGAGATGTTCCGCACGCAGTCCTGCATCGAAAACGAAACGGTGCTCACGAATTATCTGCTGCAGCTCGGCATCGCTCCGCAGCAGATCAATTCACGAGTTATCTCGATGATGGACTGCACCGCACTGGACAGGTATATCACGACCAAAACGCCGAACATATATGTGGTTTTCCCGCTGGCACTGGCACAGGCAGCGGAGGACCGTACCAGTCCGATAAGGTCGCTGTTCTCGGAAATGCCTGATGTTATGAAATATCTTGCTGAGCTTACAAAATATGCGGCAGAGTTCAGACACGGCGGCGAGCAGAAGTCCGTTGTTTCGAAAGACAACTACAGTCAGCTTTACGAAAAGACCGCACAGCTTGTATCGCTGGTGCTTCCCGACGCCCGCTTCGGCGAGACGAAGAACAGCGGTTCCTCGGTATCCGAGCGCAGGGCGAGAGGCTTGTCCGCACTGTACCGTGACGTGGGCATTGTGTTCCATACATTGGAGCCGCAGGCACAGAACGAGCTTTTAAAGACCTCGTCCGATAAGAGCCCATCCGAGCTTCCGATACCGTCCGAGGCTGTGCTGTCGTTCTGCAAGGTCATCGAGACCGTGCTGAGAACGTGCTGCGCTTCGATCGAAAATGCCCTTGTTGCGGATAAGGCTGCGGCACTGGCAAAGCTGGAGAGCTTTACAGGTGAGCCTGCATCCGCTGCCTTTGCAAAGGTCTCCGAGCATTACATAATGAATGTGGCGAGGGGCGGACATGCTTCACTGGGCGCACTGGCGCTCATGTATATCCTCAACGAGAAGGATGAAACGGTGAGGCTCTTTGTGGAGAAGGGCTTCCACACCCTCATTGCAGAGCTTGCAACAAAGAGAGCTCACGGCAACGATGTTACGCTGTCGCTGAGTACGGAAAAGATCAGTGAGATCCGTGCAAAGGTCTATGAACTTATAAAATTTTTAGGAGGTAACCATGAGCGATAATGCCATCGGTCTGAATAACAACGAGACCACAGAGAACACATCCGAAGAGAGAGAGGCTATGCTGCAGCAGCGTGAGCAGGAGCTGAAGGAACTGGAGAAGAGGCTTGCTGCAAAGGAGTCGATGCTGGCGGATAAGGAGTCTGAGCTGGCTGATAAGGCAACATCGCTTGAGAGAGCCGACGCAGTGCTGAAGGAAAAGTCCGCAAAGCTGTCCGACAGAGACGCTGTGCTTGCTGACAGGGAGCTGAATTTTGAGAGCGAGCTTGAGCGCAGACGTTCCGAGCAGGAAAAGACGCTGGCTGATATCAGACTCAGCAGCATGAACGATATCGATGCTGCAAGAAAGCAGAAGCTGGAGCAGCTGGAAGCTGATTGTGAGTCAAAGCAGCGTGAGACGATGGACTTCTGCGAGAGCAGGCAGCGTGAGACCGCAGAGTTCTGCGAAAAGCTGAAGGTTCTGACCCAGCAGGAGTGCGAGCGCATGCGCCATGAAACAGAGGTAAGCCTCAGCGAGTGGAGAGGACAGCAGTCCAAGGAATTCACTACCGTTCTCGAGCAGGAGCGCAGGCAGCTTGCAGAGGCGATAGTTGGCGATCGAGCAGAGCTTACCGCATCGCAGGAGGAGCTGAACAGGCAGCGTTCCGAGTTCGCAAAGGAGAAGCTGCAGCATGAGGAGAATGTCCGCAACGTGCAGTTCGAGAAGCTTCAGCTTGATAGCGACAGAAAGGAGCTCACAAAGCAGATAGACAAGCAGGACGCCATTGTTGAAAAGAAAGTTGCAGCAAGAGAGAGCGCAGCAAGGGCAGACATCGCAGCGCTTGAGGAGCAGTGCAGACTGCTGCGTGAGCAGATAGAAAGCATGAAGAGCAGATGCGAATCCGCCGATACTCTGGAAAAGACTCTCGGCCTTTCCGCAGACCGTATCCACAAGCAGCTTGTGGAGAACACCCACAGGATCAAGGAACTGGAGGATCAGCTCGTTGCGGCACCCTCGCCCGATCTTATCGAAAAACATGAGCGTCTCCTGAAGGACTATGAGATCGTGTGCGCTCAGAAGAAGGAGCTTGAAATACAGAATGGCGATCTGATCGCTACCGCTACCGAAAGCAGCAAGCTGGAGGCTGAGGTAAAGCAGCAGATGCAGGAGAAGGCAAATCTCGAAAACCTTGTCGAGATACATAAGCGTGAGATAACCCGCCTGAATGAGGATATCAGACGTCTGCAGGCTTCCTCCGTGCAGACCGCCGAAAGAAACGACAGACTGCGCTCGCTGTTCGATCTCAGAGCTACCCGTGTCAAGTTTGCCAAGGATTCTGCTCAGCCGGGTAATGAGATCGAGTGGCTGGAGGGCATCCGTCAGCACTGTGCAGAGATCGAGATGGTGTTCCCCAAGCGTATCATCTATGCGTTCCATACTGCGCTGAAGTGTGCAGACTGGGCTACTATCACCGTTCTTGCAGGCGTCAGCGGTACAGGTAAATCCGAGCTTCCCAGACTTTATTCCGAGTTCGGCGGCATCAATTTCTTCAGCGCCCCCGTTCAGCCTAACTGGGACAGCCAGGAGGCTATGCTGGGTTACTTCAACTCCATCGATAACAGATTCGACGCTCAGCCGCTGCTGAGATACCTCGTACGCAGCACTGAGGACTTCAGGGATGCGGATCTTGCTACTCTCAAGACCGAGCTTGAAGCATCAGGCTACACCTCCACCAGTGATTGCATGAGCATCGCCCTGCTTGATGAAATGAACCTCGCCCATGTGGAGCATTATTTTGCGGATTTCCTCAGTAAGATGGAGCAGCGTCGCGGCAAGGCAAAGAAATTTGTTCCTACGATCGAGGTAAAGCTCGGCGCAGGTATCAGACCCTATGAGCTGCGCATGAGCAGAAATGTTCTGTGGATAGGCACCATGAATCAGGATGAGACTACCAAATCGCTTTCCGATAAGGTTCTTGACCGTGGTATCGTCATCAATTTCCCCCGTCCCAGAGTGCTCAAGGAAAGAAGCAAGCTTTCCGATATCGACATATATGTAAAGGGACTGAATATACCTGCCCTGAAGAAGACCACATGGGATAGCTGGCAGGTTATAAAGCTTGAAGGAATGTCTGAAGCACAGATCGGTGAGCTCATGCGCTTCAAGAAGATTGTTGAGAAGATCAACGAGCACCTCGCTTATGTGGGCAGAGCGCTGGGTCACCGTGTATGGCAGGCTATCGAGTTCTACATCGCAAATTATCCCGAGGTCATCGCTGAGATCGAAAATGCTGACGGTCAGCTGACACCAGACCTGAAAAAGGCTATGAACACCGCCTTTGAGGATCAGATCGTGCAGAAGATCATGCCTAAGCTCAGAGGCATCGAGACCCGTGGCAAGAGCAGAGAGCTGTGCCTTGACAGGATCAAGAACCTGCTGGATGAGAACGGCTTCAAGAACCTGCTTGAGGACTTCGACAACGCATGCAGACTCGGCTACGGACAGTTTATGTGGTGCACCGCAAACTATATCGACGCTGATGAAGCCGACGAAGGCGCATTAAGTGCAGAACCTGCTGATGACGCTGAGTGATACTTCAGGATAGGAGCAGATATATGATCAGATTTTCAGGCTACGAGGATTACTGTAAGGCGTTCTCCGATGAGGAGAGCCGCCTTGCAGCGGAGCTTGTATATTATTCCAGATGCCGTCTTGCGGATATCTGCGCACTTGCCGATGAGGGTGAGAGCTATTTCGGTACGGATGGTTTCGCCTTAGGGGAGTTTGCGGCAGGCGGAAGGGATATCCTCTCGGATATCATCAGAGAGGTCAGAGACGCCGTGCTGTATATCTCCAGAAATCTCCGTGAAAGGATCCTGCGTGAGGATACGTTTATCCCCATCTATCAGGTGAAGGAGATAACCAGTGCAGGCATGAACTGGATCAGCAGGCGCAACGGCAGAACTATCAGGGAAAAGCTCTCTGACTGCAACAGCATAATGGGCGTCAACAGAAGGCTGAGCGTTGATACGGGCGAGAACCGCCTGTTCATTGCGTTCCTGAAGCGCCTTGTGGAGCTTATCGAGCTTAAGACCACCATGCTTCCGTCGCAGCTTCTGTCAGAGGACGAGGAGGAGCTGATGGAGCAGCTGCTTGTTTTCCTCAAAAGCGAGCAGGTAGCTGAGATAAGACGCTGGGAGAACCTTCCTCCCAATAACACATTGCTTTCCGACAGGCATTACAGATGCATCTGGCACGGCTGGACACGCCTGCAGGAGCTGGATGAGATGATGGCTGCGGATATGCAGCAGCTTGATACAAATCTCAGCACCGTGCTGTTCTGGAGCCTGTTCCGCATTGCGTCTGGCAATTATAGCTTCCCGCAGACTCCTGTCAGCGTGGACTATGATTCCTTCAGCGTGAAGGCAAGCGGCGGTCAGCTGCGTGGAATCTCGGCTTCGGGCGGCGAGCTGCTTATGAAGCAGAGCGGCAATGAATGTTATATTCTCATTGACGGTGTCGTGTATACCGTTACGCTGACGGATGCGCATCTTAGCCTTGATCGTTGCGGAGAAGTGCTGTTCAGTGCCGATATCACCCCCGAAAACTTCGATAAGACCATTACGAAGCTTG
>JAZSEG010000194.1:0-4266 GCA_045531575.1 Oscillospiraceae bacterium
GGATATAACACCTGCCGTGAAAAGGCGATAGCTATATGTCAGGGCAAGGCAGAAGTATCTATGTGTCTGCCGTTCTTAAAGGATAAGGCAGAGAGCTTCTCCGACACCATCGTGAGAAATACTCCTAACGGCCTTATCGTACTTAACGAGAACTATGAGGTGCAGCAGATAAATGAGGCTGCACGAAAGATAATGAATATCCGTTCCGCTTCCGATATCCTCGGAGACCAGGTGGTGCGTGTGCTTGATCCCGCTGCATTTATGAGCGTTATGCAGACAGGTAAGGATATCCACGATCAGCGTGTATATCTTGCAGAATATAACCGCTATGTCGAGCAAACGATCGTTCATGACAGTGATTCCCGTATGCTTATCGGCATAATGCGTGACATCACCGCTGAGGAAAAAGAGCGTGAAAAGAAAGAAAATATCAGCCGTCAGACGATAGAGGTCGCAGATAAGGTAGTTGATAAGCAGATGCGTATCGTGCAGGAGATCGCTTCTCTCTTAGGCGAAACTGCTGCCGAAACAAAGATCGCCCTCGCAAAGCTAAAGGAGTCGATAAGCGATGAATAATCTGTGCGCCGATATAGGCTACAAAAGCATAAATCATTACGGCGAGGAACTGTGCGGCGACCATGTGGATATCGTGGACAGCAACGACGGCTCTACCGTAATAGTCCTTGCCGACGGTCTTGGCAGCGGCGTAAAGGCGAGCATACTCTCAACGCTTACATCAAAGATAATTTCAACGATGATGGCTGAGGGGCTTCCTATTGAGGAGTGCGTTGCAACTATTGCGGCGACGCTCCCTGTATGCTCACTCAGAGGCGTTGCATACTCCACCTTTACTATAATCCATCTGCTCAACAACGAAGCTGCAGAGGTAATACAGTATGATAACCCCCATGTCATAATCATCAGAGATGACAAAAATTATGATTATCCCAAGACCGAGATGAACATAGGCGGAAAAAAGATATACAAATCCACCATCAAGCTGCGTGAAAATGATGTCTTTGTTGCGATGAGCGACGGCTGTCCTCATGCAGGCATAGGCACAGCCTACAATTTTGGCTGGAAGCGTGAGGAGATAATCGATTTCGTGGAGGTACTTGCTCCTGTAGGTTATACAGCGAAAACGCTCTCAACGATGATCGTGGACGAGTGTAACAAGCTGTATGGCAACCGTCCCGGCGACGACGCTACCGCCTGCATAGTCAAGATACGCAAGCGCGAGCCGATGAATATGCTGTTTGGTCCTCCCTCTAACCGCAGCGACTGCGATAGAATGATGTCGCTGTTCTTCTCAAAGGAAGGCAAGCATATCATTTGCGGAGGCACTACATCCTCTATTGCCGCAAAGTATCTTGGTAAGCCGTTAAAGGCAAGCCTTAACTTTGAGCGCTCCGATGTTCCGCCCATAGCTGAGCTGGAGGGTGTTGACCTTGTGACAGAGGGTGTTATCACCGTAAACAGAGTGCTGGAATACGCAAAGGATTATCTCGACAAGAACGAACTTTACGAGCAGTGGAATTTCAAGCGTGACGGAGCATCCCTTATAAGCAGACTTCTGTTTGAGGAGGCTACGGATATCAATTTCTATGTGGGACGCGCGATAAACCCCGCCCATCAGAATCCCGACCTGCCGATAAATTTCAGCATAAAGATGAACCTTGTCGAGGAGCTTTCCGCCTGCTTAAGGCAAATGGGCAAGCGCATAAAGGTAAGCTATTTTTAGGAGGAACACCAATGAGGAAATTTGACACAAAGGTCCAGCATTTAAAATACAAGGTGTTGCGTGAGGTTGCAAGGCTCGCATGGAACGATACTCTCCTTGAAAATGTGCTGGAGATACCTAAGACCATTGTCCCGGGAAAGACCTCGACCATGCGCTGCTGTGTGTATAAGGAAAGGGCGATCCTCTCCGAGCGCGTAAAGATCGCTATGGGTGGCGACAAGGACAACCCTAATGTGATAGAGGTGTTGGATATTGCCTGCGACGAGTGCCCTGCGGCAGGCTACGAGGTCACAGATTCCTGTCGTGGCTGTCTTGCACATCGCTGCGAGGATGTCTGCAAAAGAGGAGCTATCTCATTCGACCACAATCATGTGGCACATATAGATAAATCAAAGTGCGTTGAGTGCGGACAGTGTGCAAACGTATGCCCCTACTCTGCTATCGTAAATCGCAAGCGTCCCTGTCAGATAGCCTGCAAGGTAAAGGCTATCACCATAAACGAGGATAATGCAGCTTCTATCGACAATGACAAGTGTACCCAGTGCGGAGCGTGTGTATATCAGTGCCCGTTCGGTGCAATAATGGATAAATCCTACATACTTAATGTGATAGATATCCTTAAAAAGAGCAAGGAAAGCAAGCCCTACAAGGTATACGCCCTCGTTGCTCCGTCTATATCCAGCCAGTTCTCCTATGCGAAGCTGGGACAGGTGATTTCGGGACTTAAAGAGCTTGGCTTCCATACAGTTGTTGAGGCTGCTCTAGGTGCGGATATGGTGGCACAGGCAGAATCCAGGGAGCTTGCCGAAAAGGGCTTCCTTACCAGCTCCTGCTGTCCCGCATTCGTGAAGCATATCAAGGCGGAGTTCCCTGAGCTTCTGCCACTGGTATCTCACAACCCCTCGCCTATGGCGGCGCTTGCGAAGTATATCAAGGATACCACCGAGAATGCAAAGGTGATATTCATAGGCCCGTGTACTGCTAAAAAGGCTGAAGCACAGCTTGACAGCGTTAAGCCGTATGTTGACTGCGTCATGACCTTTGAGGAGCTTCAGGCTCTATTCGACAGCCGTGATATAGATATAACGACACTCCCCGAGGATGTGTTGAACAACGCATCTTATTTCGGAAGGATATTTGCTCGCTCGGGCGGACTTTCAGATGCAGTAGCACAGGGACTTAAGGAGCAGAACATCGAGTTCAATCTCAAGGCAGTTCCGTGCGACGGTATTGAGGAGTGCCATTTCGCTCTGCTGAAAAAGAGTAAGAATGCTCTTGACGGTAACTTTATTGAGGGTATGGCTTGTATAGGCGGCTGTATTGGCGGTGCAGGCTGCCTCACCCACGGGGCAAAGAGCAAGGCAGAGGTCGATAAGTACGGCAGAGAGGCACTGGAAAAGAATATATCCGATGCAGTATCTGTGCTGAAATAAATAATTATGTGTAACAATAAAGAGTGTCGCTTGGAATGCGGCACTCTTTGTTGTTACTTTTATATTTGAGTTTTGTCGGGTTGACATATATGCGATTGGTTACGATATTAACCTCTGTTTATGATATGGATAATTCGTCTTCGGCACAAAGTGTCGGGAGCATTCCTTATGTATGGGTTATTTAAACACTGGACGAGAGCAATCTCCACATGCAGTGTCTTTTTTGTCATTCCGTTGTTTTCTTCCCTCCACTTTGCATTTCAGCAATCTTTTACGCTTTCTGCAATTCTGTGTGTTTTGTGCCAAGCGGCGCTTGTTACACTCGGGACTGCCACAATATGTTTTGCGGTTAGCTTTACTCTTGTGTACAAATGCTCTGCCGCAGATAGGGCAAGTGAGAACGACAGGTCTTTCTTCACGGTCAATTTAAGACAACTTTTGCTTGAGCCTCGGCATTGGGTCTTTAAAAATGGGGGTGAGGTTTAAAAAACAGGACAATGCCCGTAAGCGTGAGCCTACGGGCAAACCTCTCTAAAAAACAGAATGTCGGAAATGACCGTTACAGTAGTCTGAACCGACTTTTTTCAAACTCTATCATTCCCTCGTCACGCAGCTTACAAAGCTCGTTGGACATTGCGCTGCGGTCTACGGAGAGGTAGTCCGCAAGCTGCTGACGGTTGAAGGGAATGGTGAACTCGCTGCTGCTGTGCCGCTTTGCTTCCTCGGAAAGGTAGGCGAGCAGCTTCTCCCTCGTGGTGCGCCTGGACATATAACCCAGCTTTTGTATCAGCTTCCTGTTCTTCTCGGAGATAGCGAAAAACAGATTCTGTACCACCATCGAGTGAAATTTACACGCCGTCGAGCAGACCGTGATTATCCTCTTTACATCGAAGAATATCACCGCACAGTCCTCCACTGCCAGCACATCGTTCATCAGTGTGCCGCTTTCGGGGGCAACATACGCTTCTCCGAACATCTCGCCCACGCTCACCATATTTATTATGCTGCGGTTTCCCCAGTAGTCGTCACGCTGGATATGCAGCTTGCCCTCACAAAGCACAAGAATATTGTCGAGATGCTCGCCCTGCCGCA
>JAZSEG010000191.1:0-16101 GCA_045531575.1 Oscillospiraceae bacterium
TAGTAGTCGATACCGCCTGTGTGTCCGGGCTTGTAGTTGAAGTATCTCGGCACCTTACCGAAGAAGGTTCCGTTAGCCATGTTGTGGCCGTAGAGGATTATGTTTGCAGGCTCCTCGGTGGCGGTGATGGGCGCACGGTAATCTGTAAATACAGTGCCGCCAAGCATCTTGTTTCCGCTGAGATCGTGGTCGAGATAGAACTCGTTATCGTCGCCCTGAACCACCACATTGTCGATGGTAGGCTCGTATTTGCCGTCTACATATATCCAGCCGACTACATCCTCGTTGATGTCTAGCAGCGGCAGGAAGCTTTCCATTACCTCGGGATTTTCCTCTTTAAGCTGTTCCTGACGTTCAGGTGTGATATCGATGTTCAGTGTGGTGTTTCCGCCTGTGATGGCTTCTGCATCCGCACCGTTGTGGAAGATATCGCTGATGATCTCGTTGTTCTTATCCGCCTCGGCGGAGCCGCCGATATCCGATATCAGCAGCACCAGCGAAACTACCAGCACCACCGCCGATACAAGGAAGATGACCTTCCTGAGTATCTCGGTGGGCTTATCGCCCTTCCACGGGATAAGGTATTTAAGGATCCTGATGAATATATTTTCCCTTTCAACGAAGTTAGCCATTTTTCTGTCCTTTCTGTGGCTTTTTCTGTGAGCTTATCCGTTATAGCCCTTCAGCTTTGAGGTATCCCACTTGCTGCCGTACCACTGACCGCCTATCATACTATAATAGTAGTCAAAGAGTTTTGCTCCATAGTTTCGGGTAGCAAGTGAAGTATCAACATATTCGCTCTCACCGGGGCGTACCTTTCTTGCGAAGATGACCCATCTGGTGTCAACCTCTTCGCCGAGAGGCCAGTAGCAGGTGGAGAGAGTCAGCAGCTGATCGCCGTACTGCAGGTCTACATCTGTATAGAACCAGCTTCTGTCCATAACGTTTATGATGAACTTGTTGAAGTCATCCTGATTCTTGAAGGAAGTCTTGTTGATATACTTGAACACCTCGCCGTACTGCTCCTGAGTGTTTGCGAGAACACCCGCGAAGATCTTGTAGGTCTCGCTGCCGCCCTCGGGAGTTGCAAGCATGATCGTCGGATGCACCTTATAGAATGCGATAGGCTCACGGCTTGCGTCATTGGGGATATAGTATCTCACGGATGCGAAGCGGTCGCCGTTCATCATGTTGTGACCGAACAGGATGATGTTCTGATCGGTGCCGTCCCACTTGTTCTTCTTGTGGGAGAATATCGTACCCGAGATGGATTCGCTGCCGTCAAACGCCTTGTTGAGGTATTCCTCGTGATCCTTGCCCTGAACCACAACATCATTGAGGTAAGTGCCGGTGATCTTTATCCAGCCTCTTGTGTCAGGATTTTCTGCCAGAAGTGCGTTAAAGTTTACGTTCAGGGGAGTATTCACAACGGGTGTAACGTTGATGGGCTCCTCGGTCTCTTCGGGCTCCGCAGTGGAGCTTCCTGCTGTTGTGTTGGCGGTGGTGCCGGGGATGGGAGTCACTACTGTGGGATCCTCGAAGTCATCCATATCCACTGTGCCGTTGTCAACTCCTGCGATACTCTGCACGCTCTCGGTTATCGCAGTACCGTCGTTGATGCTCACCAACTGAAACAGCAGAATGCCGATCGTAACTGCGAACACCACGATAGCCGCCAGAAGCACGATCTTGCGGATCTTCTCGCTGTTGGAGTCGTTCTTCTGTGGGAAAGCAGCCTCGCAGAAGCGGACAAAAACGTTTTTCGGTCTGCCTTTGATCTTATCCTGCTTCGGTGCCTTTTTCTGAGGCGGCGGATTGTAGAAATCCAGCTTGTCAAGGGCGATATCCCTTGAAGCGGTCTTTTTCTTTTTAGGCTTTTCCATGTAGTTTGCCATAAAATATCATCACCTTTATATAAAATTGCTGTTTATCTGGCGTTAGCCATTATCATGAGATCCAGAAGCATCAGTGCCTTTCTTACTGCGCTGGCTCTGATGTAGTCACGCAGAGGAGCGTCCTTGTCGTCGTGTGTGAATACATATCGTTTTGAATGCACCGCATTTCCGTAGCGGACTGCAATGCATACCTCGCCGACAGGGTGTTGATCTGAGCCGCCTGTGGGGCCTGCAACTCCCGTTGTGGAAACGCTGAGTTCCGCTCCCGAAAGCTTCATTGCCCCCAGAGCCATTTCTTCGGCGCACTGAACGCTGTATTCGCTGTATCTATCCAGAGTATCTGAGGATACGCCGAGTATCTCATGCTTTATTCTGTTTGAGTAAGAGCATACGCCCAGTTCTATCACCGAGCTGCTGCCCGATACCGCTGTTATCGCAGCGGAAATCATGCCGCCCGTGCAGCTTTCCGCCGTTGCGATGCGCAGCTTTTTATCCGTGCATACACGAACGATATGCGCGCTAAGCTGGGATATCTCTTCAAGGATCTTTTCGTATTTCATATCAGTCAAAGAGGTTGATGGTCTCCTCGCCGCACTTGAAGCGCTTTATCTCGGTCTCTGCTACAGCCTTTTCGATCATCGAATCAAAATCGTAGGACTGCTCTGCAGCCTTGATATCTTCGAGGCGGGGCTTTGTCTTGGGGTGCTTGGGTGAGAATACCGTGCAGCAGTCCTCATAGGGCAGGGTGGAGGTCTCGTAGGTATCTATCTTTCTGGATATCTCTATTATCTCCTTCTTGTCCATGCCGATAACGGGACGGAACACGGGATATTCCGCAGCTTCGTTGGTGCAGTAGAGAGCGGTAAGCGTCTGGCTTGCTACCTGTGCCACGCTCTCGCCTGTGATTATTGCGCCGTAGCCGTCACGGTCGCAGACCTTGTTGGCGATCTTCACCATAATTCTTCTCATGAGAACGGTGAAGTATTCCTCGGGGCAGTTGTCACGCAGAGCTTCCTGTATCTCAGTAAAGGGTACGCAGTAGAATTTGATGTCGCCGCAGTAGTTGGTCATCTTCTCACAGAGAGCTTCTACCTTCATGCGCGCTCTTTCGGAGGTGTAGGGAGGACTTACATAGTGGATACAGTCCACCACAAGACCACGCTTTGCCATCATGTAGCCTGCTACGGGGCTGTCGATACCGCCCGAAAGCATCAGCAGCGCCTTGCCGGAGCTGCCTACAGGCATTCCGCCTGCGCCGACGATGCGCTGTGCGCTGAGATAAGCGCCGTTGTCACGGATCTCCAGACGAACTGTTACCTCAGGCTCATGCACATCCACCTTCAGATGCGGGAATGCACTCAGCACTACGCCGCCGAGCTCCTGCTGTACCTCGGGTGTCTGCATGGGGAATTTCTTATCGGAACGCTTAGCCTCCACCTTAAAGGTCTTTGCGCATTCAAGAGCGTCACGCAGATATTCCTTTGCGTTTTCCGCAACAACTGTGAAATCCTTAGGGAACACTGCACTTCTCTGGATAGCGCCTATGCCGAAGATGTAGGTGAGGCGCTTTACCACCTCGTCCATATCTACATCGCTCTCGGGAGTCACATAGATGGTGGACTGTCTGCGGAAATAGGTGAAATCACCCAGTTCCTTCAGTCTGCGCTTTATATTCTTCTGGAGGATATCCTCAAAGGTCGCCTTGTTGAGACCCTTGAGTGCGATCTCTCCGTATTTTACCATTACTATCTCTTTCATATTACCTTCTGAACCTTTCAATTCCTTTTTTTATGTGGAGCAGCAGGGTGTCAAGCTCCTCCTCAGTGGTGTCAGCGCACATGCTTACGCGGATAGCGGAATCAGCGTCCTTATCCGAAACACCGAATGCCGCCAGCACGCCGCTCTGCTTACCTTTTGAGCAGGCGGAGCCGCTGGAAACGTATATCTCCTGCTCCTCAAGGGAATGCAGCATTATCTCGGAGCGCACTCCGCTTATGCTGAAATTCACGATATTGGGAACGCATTTGTCGGTGGAGTTGAGCGTTACGCCTTCCAGCTCGGAAAGACCTGCCACTAAATGCGCCTTCAGCTCGGCAAATCTTTCGGCATTGCCGCGGTAATTCTTCACCGCAGCCTCAAGACCTGCGATAAGCTCTACTGGCTCAGTGCCTGAACGCAGTTTCTTCTGCTGTCCGCCGCCCAGCAGCAGCGGGGAGAATCTCACGCCCTTCTTAACGAACAGAGCGCCGATGCCTTTGGGGCCGTGTATCTTATGTCCCGAGATGCTGATAAAGTCGCCGTCCAGCGGTACTTTCAGAAAACCTTGCACAGCATCGATATGTACGATGGTCTTTGCGTTCTTTCTCTTCACAAGACGGTACAGCCGCTTTACGTCCACTGCAAAGCCTGTTTCGTTGTTGACCGCCATGCAGCTGAGCAGCACGGTCTTGTCGTCCACTGCGTCTGCAAGAGCCGCCTCGAAGTCCTCATAGTCCTTCGGTGCGAGCCTTACCACTTCAAAACCCTTTTCTTCAAGCTTTGCTATGGGGTTTGCCGCAGCGGGATGCTCCATCGCCGTGGTGACTATCTTATTTCCGTTCCTGCGGTAGGTCTCCGCAGCGCCGAAGATGGCAGTGTTGTTGCTTTCGGTAGCGCCCGAGGTAAAGTATACGTCGCCGTCTCCGAATTTAGACTGCAGCGTTTTTCGAGCGCCGTTTATTATGTTTGCGGAGTCTATTCCCAGCCTGTGCAGGGAGCTTGCATTGCCGAAGCAGCTCTGCATCGTCTCCGCAACAGCAGCGACGGATTCGGCACAAGGCTTTGTCGTCGCAGCGTTGTCAAGGTATATCATTTCTGTCTCCTTCTGAGGGCGTTCTGCGCACAGCACACAGCTACCCATTTTTATCTATTATATAGTATAGCATACTTTTCTCGATTTGAACAGTGTTTTTTGAAATTTTTCACTGTTATTTCAATGTCGTTACAGCAGAATTACAAATGGTTACAAAAAGGTTACAGAAACTCATGAAAAGGTTACTGAAAAATGACAATTTCTCAAATTCGGTTACAATTCTGTCATATATATTGATTTTTGTTTTCGAAGATGCTACAATAAGGTCAGAAAGAAGAAATCCTCATATAAAAACCTATAATCCTCCAAAATTCCTGAACGCCTCCGATGAAAATCGGGGGCGTTTCAGGTTTCTGTGATCTCATCGTCTCTGTATCTAAAACGACACAGGCAGGGAATAGGTTGCGTTTTCCCCTTATCCTGTCGGCGGAAATGCTTGGGAATCGGAATTTGTTGGGGGTTTTTTTGTTTTGTGGCATCTAGCCACAAAACAAACTGGGGGAAAACTCATTGTTTCAGCTTCGCAGCGCAAGTCTGACTCCGTCAGATGCGTCCCCCAGACCCCTTTAGCGCTCTGAACGCTTTTGGCGGCGTTTTGCGCCGAGTGGTGGGGCGTTGCCCCACACCCCACAAGCCTTTTTGAAAAAAGGCTTGACCTAAAAACCAATCCGCACTTCGTGCGGAGACTTCCCCAACAAATTCCGATTTATCTCTCTTCTGCCTTCTCCATCATGGTCTCGCAGAACACCGCATATCCACGTTCGGGGTCGTTGAGAAAAACATGGGTCACAGCGCCCACAAGCCTGCCGTTCTGTATGATAGGGCTGCCGCTCATGCCGCAGACGATCCCACCTGTTTTCTGCAGCAGCTCCTCATCTGTTATGCGTATCACCATGCTTTTGGAGCTTTTTATGTCGCAGAGGTTGATGTGCTCTATGCGGATATCGTATTCCTTCGGCATAGAGCCGTCTATAGTCGAGAGGATGACAGCGTCGCCCGTTGCGACCTCCTGCCTGAAAGCCATGGGCAGAGCCTCGCCATCGCAGGGAGCGTGTGACATCCTGCCGAAGATACCGCAGGCGGTGTTCTTTTCCAGCGTACCGAGTGTGCTGTCGGATATCAGCGTACCGCAAAGCTCGCCTGGGTCTCCTGCTGAGCCTTTGATGATGCTTGTAATATCCGCGGCAGTTATCTCGCCGCTGCCGAGCGGCATCAGCGCTCCTGTGGTAATATCGCTTACAGGATGTCCGAGACCTCCGTACACGCCGCTTTCAGGATCGAAATACGTCATTGTACCGAGACCTGCAGCGCTGTCACGCACCCACAGACCTATCTTGTAGATGCCACAGTCTTTGTACGGTACGGCGTTTATCAGCTTTTCGCTGTCGCCATGTCTGAGAATAATTTCGCATTTTTCGGGGCATAGCTGTATTGCTGAGCTTATTCCGCTGTTGGAGCTTACCTTTTCTCCGTTTACCGAGATGATGATATCCCCCTCGCAGATGCCTGCTTTTTCCGCAGGGGAGCCTTCTGTGACGGTCACCGCCATGACTCCGTCGGTGCGCAGCTTTATCCCGAAGGGCGTGCCGCAGGGGATGAGCAGCGGCCTTTCGGTCTCGTCAAGCTCTACCTGCTTTATCGGCACAGAGCCAAGGTACAGGCTGTTCTCCCGAAGCTCGGTACCAAGCCAGCAGGCGCTGTCCGAGGAGCCTGCTTCCACGCTCAAGGCAGATGGCAGCAGGGCATACACCCCTGAAAGACCTGCTGCTGTGGCGGCTATCATGCAGCAGAGCAGCCTTGACAGCATTTTGCATAGTTTTTCCATATATCTAACTCCTTGCAGAGATCGTTTTTTCTGACGAGGATTAATATTTGCACTTCGGACTAAAATATAAAAGGAAGATTTAAACGGATATGATATATATGCTTCATTGTGCGGTATGGAAATATATGGAATTATACTCTTGACATTTCGGTCGTTTAGCGGTATAATAATATTAACTGTATTATGGCGAAGTGTGCCGTATTTTCGCAGAGACTTCTGCATATCATAAGGTCAGTAAATGCGTTCGTGCATACATATAGATATCTATTCAGAATAAAATTCAGCCGATGCATCGTGGCATCGTTTGTCGGTGTGCGGCTGTATACGACAGAAAGGATCATAAAATGGGATTACTCTCTAACAACAAGCTTCTTACAGAGACAGAAAATATCTCTCCCAAGGGAAACAAGTCTGCAAAATCGTCGCAGAAATCCTCCCGCAAGAGCAATAACGAGCAGAAAAAGACTTCTTCTGCAAAGCAGGCTCAGCCTGCGAAGGCACAGAGGGCGCAGAAGGCGCAGAAATCCTCGAAGCAGACATCTTCAGCTGCAAAGCAGACAAAGGGTACCGTTGCTGTGAAGAAATTCAGAAGCAAGAACACATCGTCCGAAAAGAGCAGCAAGACATTGAAGAGCACTATGGTTTACAGTGCCGATGTTCCCTGCAAGACACCTGTACGCTTTGTGGCACTGGGCGGTCTGAACGAGATCGGAAAGAACCTGTACGTTTACGAATGCGGCAATGATATGCTGATCGTTGACTGCGGACTTGCTTTCCCTGACGACGATATGCCGGGCGTTGACCTCGTTGTGCCTGATTTCACATATCTCGAACGCAACAAGGATAAATTCCGTGGTATTGTCATTACTCACGGACATGAGGATCATATCGGCTCTCTCGCTTATCTGCTGAAGAAGGTGAACGTTCCGATCTACGGCACAAGGCTGACTCTCGGCCTTGTGGAGGGCAAGCTGAAGGAGCATAATCTGCTCTCTCAGGCGTCTCTCAATGTGGTTACTCCCCGTCAGCAGGTGAAACTGGGCTGCATGTCCGTTGAGTTCATTCGTGTGAACCACTCCATTCCCGATTCCTGCGCACTGGCTATCCACACTCCTGCAGGCGTCATCATCCATACAGGTGACTTCAAGGTGGACTATACCCCCATCGAGGGCGGCATAATCGATCTTGCACGCTTCGGCGAGCTGGGTAATCAGGGCGTGCTGGCGCTTATGAGCGAAAGCACCAACGCCGAGCGTCCCGGCTATACAAAGTCCGAGCGCAGTGTGGGAGAGAGCTTCAGAGGTCTGTTCAACACTGCAGAGGGCAAGCGTGTGATAATCGCAACCTTCTCCAGTAATATTCACAGAATACAGCAGATAATCGATCAGGCAGTCATCCACGACAGAAAGGTGGCTGTTTCGGGCAGAAGCATGGTGAATGTTATCGCCAAAGCTGCCGAGCTTAATTATATCAAGGTGCCTGAGGGTACTCTTATCGATATCGACGATGTCAACAAATATCCGCCTGAGCGGCTCGTAATATGCACCACAGGCTCTCAGGGCGAGCCGATGTCTGCACTTTCAAGAATGTCCAGCGGCGACCACAGACAGGTCACCATCACACCTCAGGATTTCATCATCATCTCCGCAACTCCCATCCCCGGCAATGAAAAGCTTGTCACAAAGGTAGTGAACGAGCTGATGAAGCAGGGCGCCGAGGTAGTGTACGAGAGCATGTACGATGTGCATGTTTCGGGCCATGCCTGCCAGGATGAGCTGAAGCTGATGATCTCCCTCACAAAGCCTAAGTTCTTTATCCCCATCCACGGCGAGTACAAGCACCTGAAGAAGCATACAAAGCTTGCTCTCCAGATGGGAATCCCCGAGGATAACTGCTTCATAAGCGATAACGGTCAGGTCATTGAGACAGACGGCGTGGAGATGAAGTTCTCAGGCACTGTTCCCAGCGGACGTGTCATGGTTGACGGTTACGGCGTGGGCGATGTTGGCTCTGTAGTTCTGCGTGACAGAAAGCATCTTGCAGAGGATGGCATGATGGTCATCGTTGCTACTATCGAGCGTGAGACAGGCAGAGTGCTTGCAGGCCCCGATATCGTATCGAGAGGCTTCGTATATGTCCGTGAGAGCGAGGCTCTGATGGACGAGGCAAAGACTCTTATGAAGAACGTTATGAATAATTGTCAGGAGCGCAACATCCGTGAGTGGGGAAACATCAAATCCGCTATGCGTGATGCTCTGAGCGACTATATCTATTCAAAGACGAAGCGCAGTCCTATGATACTTCCCATCATAATGGAAGTATAACAGTTCCCCCATATTAAATAAACGGAGGACGCTATGAAGAATTTTTACAAGAGCAATATCCTGCTTGCTGCGGTGGGAGCGCTGATAGTCTGCCTGCTCGTGCTGGCAACTATCCTGTTCAGGGATGAGCCGCTGATATTCTGGACATCGCTGCCTGTGCTGCTGACCGTTTCGGGTCTTGCGGTGGGAAAGCTCATTCAGATACGCAAGAATGAATACTGCTATTTCGAGCAGCTGAACGATACTATCGACAGCTCTAACCGTGTGGCGCTGTGCAGCTTTCCGCTGCCTGTTGCGCTGGTGAATGACAACCGCCTTATCGTGTGGAGCAACGAGAGCTTCCGTGAGTGCTTCTTTGAACCCGACGAGGAAGAGAACTCCCTTGATATGGTTACGGACGAGCCTGTGGAAATGTTCATAGGCGACGGCAGAGAGATAGTATACAACGGCAGAACATACCGTGTATACGCAAGAATGCCGCAGTTCACACCCGACGAGGTGGCTCAGGAAAACAGAAAGAATGCGGATATCCCTGAGAATGTGGATAAGATATCCATGCTGTTCTTCAAGGATATAACCGAGCATAAAGCGCTACAGGAAGAGCACCGCATGTCAAAGCCCATGGTCATGATCGTAATGGTCGATAACTATGAGGAGCTGTTCAATGACAGCAAGGAGAGCGAAAAGGCATACGTCACCATTCAGATAGACCGTCTGATGGAGGAATATTTCAGCGAGATGAACGCTGTTCTGCAGAAGCTCACTTCCGATCGTTTTCTGGTGGTGGTTGAAGAACGCTATGTGCGTGATATGATCCACAATAAGGTAAATATTCTGGATAAGGCAAGAGAGATCAAGATCACCGACAGAACCAACGTAACGCTTTCTATAGGTATCGGCAGACCCGCCGCTACTCTCGCAGAGAGCGAGGGATATGCAAGGCAGGCGCTTTCCATGGCGCTGGGCAGAGGCGGCGATCAGGCTGCCATAAAGACCGAGTCGGGCTTCCATTTCTATGGTGCGGTCACTCAGGGTACGGCACGCTACAGCCGTGTAAAGACCCGTATCATGGCGGATGACATCAAGATGGTGGCACGCTCCGCCGATACTGTGTACATAATGGGACACAGCTATGGCGATTTCGACAGCGTAGGCTCTGCGATAGGACTTGCGGCGGCAATGCGCAAGATGGGTCTTTCTGCTTATGCGGTGGTGAACAAGCAGATGAATGCTGCAACACCGCTTATAGAGCGATTTGACGATCATAAGGACTATAAAGAAGATCCTATCGTTATCGAACCTGCCGAAGCAAATGAGCGCTTTACGGCGAACTCGCTGCTGATAATCGTGGATACTCACATTATCAAGAAGCTGGATAATACCGAGCTTTATGAAAAGGTCGATTCCGAACATCTTGTCGTGATAGACCATCACCGTCTCAGCACGGGTGCTATTGAAAACGCAGGTATCATGTGGCAGGATCCGAATGTATCCTCTGCATCGGAAATGGTAACAGAGCTTATCCAGTATTTCGGCGTGAATCAGGTGATAGCGCCGCTTGAAGCAGAAGCGCTGCTGGCGGGTATCACTCTTGATACGAAGGATTTCGTAATGCGTGCGGGAGTTTCTACCTTTGAAGCTGCGGCGTTCCTTAAAAAGATGGGTGCGGATACGGTATCCGTAAAGGGCCTGTTTGCTACCACCATGAACAGCAAGGCAAAGAAGGCTGAGATAGTTTCTTCCGCTGAGATATACCGCAGCTGTGCGGTAGCTATCGTGGATGAGATATTCCCTGATAATCGTGTCACCTGTTCGCAGGCGGCGGATGAGATGCTGTATATCAGCGGCGTGGACGCATCCTTTGTGATGTACACCATCATTAACGGTGAGCAGCACGGCTGGTCGTTCAGTGCGAGATCTCTCGGCAAGGTCAATGTTCAGGTCATCATGGAGAGTCTCGGCAACAAGAAGGACGACGGCGGCGGACACTCCACTATGGCAGGTGCGCAGCTGTACGGCATAAGCGCATCGGAAGCTATCCAGAAGCTGTATGAGGCAATTGACGCCTACTATGATAGTTTGTCGCAAACATAATCACGCTTTTCCGCTTTTGGAACGAATAAATATAATACAAATCAACTCACAAGGAGGACAATACAATGAAGGTAATTCTTTTACAGGACGTTAAAGGCACAGGCAAGAAGGGTGAGATCCACGAGGTAAAGGACGGCTACGCTATCAACTGCCTCATCAAGAAGGGTCTTGCACAGGAGGCTAATGCGAAGAACCTCAACCTGCTGCAGGGTCAGAAGGATCACGCACAGCACAAGATCGATGTTGACACCGCAAACGCAAAGGCTATCGCAGAAAAGCTGAACGATCAGAAGATCGAGGTCAAGGCTAAGGCAGGCGCAAACGGCAGACTTTTCGGCACCGTTACCGCTAAGGAAGTATCCGCTGCCATCAAGCAGAGCCTCGGCTGCGATGTGGATAAGAAAAAGATCAATATTTCCATGAAGATAGAGGGCTTCGGTGATTTCGCCGCAGAGGCAAGACTGTATGCAGGCGTTGTTGCGAAGTTCACAGTTTCCGTTGTAGAGGGCTGATATGGCTGAATACGATCTCTCGGGCATAAACCTGCCCTATAACCTTGATGCGGAGCAATCCGTACTGGGTGCTGTACTTATGGATGGCGAGGCGATGACGGATATCGCCACCAATCTCCAGCCTGAGCATTTCCATGTGCAGCTGCATAAGGATATCTACACCGTTATGCTGCAGATGTTCCTTTCGGGCGAGCGTATCGATATCGTCACCGTGCTGGAAAAGATCATGCAGC
This sequence comes from Oscillospiraceae bacterium, assembly GCA_045531575.1. Lineage (GTDB taxonomy): Bacteria > Bacillota > Clostridia > Oscillospirales > Ruminococcaceae > CAG-115. The sequence goes on from JAZSEG010000191.1 coordinate 11,735, forward strand.
AGGGCGTTTTTGAGACCGCAGAGCAGGCGAAGGAGTATCTTGCAAAGCTGACAACGGCGGTGCCGAGCATCTCTTCTGTCAGCAAGTATGCGGATATCGTTTCAGAAAAGTACATGACCCGAAGCCTTATCTTTGCGGCGAAGGACATCATGGATACCGCAAACGCAGGCGGCGAGGATGCAAACACCCTTGTTGACTTTGCAGAGCAGCGCATCTTTGATATCCGCAGCGGCAACGAGGTAAAGGGTCTGACCCACATAAGTGGCATCGTTCTTGACAGAATAAACATGCTCAACGATCTTGCCCGCACGGCGCAGGAGGGCAACGGTCCCGCAATGACAGGTCTTTCCACGCTGTATACCGAGCTTGACAAGCGTATTCACGGTCTGAACAAGTCCGACCTTATCATCCTTGCGGCACGTCCCGGTATGGGTAAGACGTCCTTTGCGATGAATATCGCAACCAACGTGGGCAAGAAGCATACGGACAAGTCCATAGCCGTGTTCAGCCTGGAAATGTCCAAGGAGCAGATAGTAGGCAGAATGCTCAGCTCAGAAGCCTCTTTAAGCTCCGATCAGATGCGCACGGGCAACATTCCGCAGGAGAAGTGGAAGGACATCGGCAGGGCGGCTGATATCCTCTCCCGACTGAATATCTACATAGACGATACCGCAGGCGTGAACGTAGCGGGAATCAAATCCAAGCTGCGCCGTATGAAGAATCTCGGTTTGGTAGTTATCGACTACCTGCAGCTGATGAGTTCCACCAAAAACTACGGCGGCAACCGAGTTGTTGAGATCTCGGATATCACACGAAATCTGAAGATCATGGCTAAGGAGCTGAACGTTCCCATCATCTGCCTTTCGCAGCTGGCACGAGGTCCTGAGCAGCGTCCCGACAAGCGCCCGATGCTTTCTGACCTGCGTGAATCGGGATCTATCGAGCAGGATGCGGATATCGTAATGTTCCTGTACAGAAACGCATATTACGACAAGACCGATCCGAATGTGAATTCCTGCGAATGTATCGTGGCGAAGAACCGTCACGGCGAGCCCGGCACTGTGCCTCTCGGCTGGGATGGTCAGTATACACGCTTCACAAATGCAGCGATCCAGTATACGGAACAGAATTAACAATAACAAGGACACGGCTTTCCGTGTCCTTATGTCTTACGGAAAGAATATGAACACAACATCATTTATTGATAACATCAGAAATGCTATCGGAGACTATTCCATGCTCTCTAAAGGTGACAAGGTGGTCGTGGCGCTTTCGGGCGGTGCGGACAGCGTTTCGCTGCTGCATTCGCTGTGGAGGCTTCGCGATGAGCTGGGCATAGCTCTGTATGCCTGCCATGTGAATCACGGACTGCGCGGCGAGGAATCGGACGGCGATATGCGCTTTTGTCAGGAGCTTTGCACAAGGCTCGGAATAGAGCTTTTCCTGCTCGAAACGGATGTGCGCACCGCTCAGCAGAAGCACGAGAGTATTGAGGAGACTGCCCGCAAGGTGCGGTATGATTTCTTTGCAAAGGTCTCTGAGGGTAAGAAGCTTGCAACTGCCCACAACGCAAATGACAGCGCCGAAACAGTGCTGCTGAATATGCTGAGAGGAACAGGTCTGAAGGGACTTTGCGGCATTCCTCCCGTAAGGGAGAACATCATCCGTCCGCTGATATACTGCACAAGGGAAGAGGTGGAGCGATATTGTGCCGATAATGCCCTTGATTTCGTAACGGACAAGACAAATCTCTGTGATGATTATACACGCAACAAGGTGCGCCACAGCGTGCTGCCCGAACTGCTGAAGATAAACGGCTCGTTTCTTGAGACCTCTGCCCGTATGCAGAAGAATCTCCGTGAGGACAGCGAGCTTCTTGAAGCTATGGCGGCTGAAGCGCTTTCCGAAGCGGCAACAGAGGGCGGTTATCTTGCTGAGAAGCTTGCAGCCCAGCCTAAGCCGATTCGCAGCAGAGCCATCCGCAGGATACTCATGGACGGCGGTATAGAGCCGAGCAGCCTGCGTATCGCCATGGCAGAGGAGATAATCCTCAAAGGCAGCGGCAAGATAAATCCCTGCAGGAACAGGTTCGTTACCGTAAAAAAGGGCAGGGTGTTTGTGGAGTTTCAGGAACAGATATATAAAAAGCACAGTTCGTAGGGACACGGCTTGCCGTGTCCGTATGGAGCGTGGCGCTTGCAGAAAGGTGTGATCGTGTGGATAAGCTTCAGGCTCTGAAGAAATATTTCGGCCACGACAGCTTCAGAGAAGGTCAGGAGCAGATGATAGACAGCATTCTCAGTGGCAGGGATTGCCTCGGCGTCATGCCCACGGGTGCAGGAAAATCTATGTGCTATCAGATACCTGCGCTGCTGATGGAGGGTACTTCTATCGTAATCTCCCCGCTGATATCGCTGATGAAGGATCAGGTGGAAGCGCTACAGCAGTCAGGTGTGCCTGCGGCATATATAAACAGCTCGCTCACGGCGCATGAATATTATGCTCAGCTTGAATATGTTCGCTCAGGCAGCTGCAAGATACTCTATGTCGCTCCCGAAAGGCTGCCCGTGGAGGAGTTTGTCGCTCTCTGTGGCAGCATACAGATACCACTTGTGGCGGTGGATGAGAGTCACTGTGTTTCCCAGTGGGGACAGGATTTCCGCCCAAGCTATCTCAGGATAGCAGAGTTCGTTGCAAGACTCCCGAAGCGCCCTGTTGTGGCGGCATTTACTGCAACGGCAACAGCAGCCGTAAAGCGTGATATCGAGGAGATGCTGGGTCTGCGTGACCCTTTGAAGCTGACTACAGGCTTTGACAGAGAAAACCTCTATTTCGAGGTGCGAAAGCGCTCCAATAATCAGAAGGAGGCAGAGCTGCTCTCCATCCTGCGTGAAGCGGGAGACAGAAGTGCGATCGTGTATTGCTCCACGAGAAAGACGGTGGATTCTGTCTGTGCAATGCTGAATCTTAACCGCATTGAGGCTGTGAAGTATCACGCAGGCATGGCTCCCGAGGAAAGGGCAGCGGCGCAGGAGGCGTTCATCTACGACAGGGCAAGGGTAGTCGTTGCTACGAATGCATTCGGCATGGGAATAGATAAATCCGATGTTTCGCTGGTGGTGCATTACAATATGCCGAAGGATATCGAAAGCTACTATCAGGAGGCGGGCAGGGCAGGCCGTGACGGCTCTGCGGCACGCTGCATCCTGCTTTATAGCGGCATGGATGTGCGCACCAATACATATCTTATCGAGAATGGAAAAACTGAGGCGGGTATCTCTGCCGAACTTGCGGAGCAGCTTATGGAGCGTGACAAAGAGCGCCTGAAGCAGATGACCTTCTACTCCACCACGGGCCGATGCCTGAGAGCGTTCATGCTGCGCTATTTCGGTGAGAGCACAGGGTCATTCTGCGGCAACTGCGGCAGCTGCAACAGCGATTACGACACCGTTGACGTGACAGTGGCTGCGCAGAAGATACTTTCCTGCGTATTCCGAATGAAGCAGCGTGGTATTGAGGGCGATAAGGCGCTTGTTGCGGATATCCTGCGTGGTGCAGGCACTGTTTCGGAGGAATACAGAAGCCTTTCGACTTATGGCATAATGAAGGAGATCTCCCGTGAGGAGATACTTGCAGTCACAGAGCATCTCACCGAGCTTTCCTACATAGAGGGCGAGCCGCTGGCGCTGACCGAAAAGGCAGACGAGTTCATAAAAGCACGCAGAACGCTGCTGATGAAGCGCCCGAAGGCACCGACGTTTGAAGGCGTTGCGGCTCCGGCAAAGAAGCCTGCAGCAACAGGCGAGGAGGACAGCGCACTTATGGAGCGCCTGAGAGAGCTTCGCAAAAAGACAGCGGCGACTCTCGGCGTGCCTGCATACGTTATCTTCTCAGATGCAACTCTGCGTGATATGAGCATTAAAAAGCCGCTCACCACTGCGGAATTCATGCAGGTAAGCGGCATAGGCAGTATCAAGGCGGAGCGCTTCGGAAAGCTGTTCGCCGAGGTGATACGGAAGTATATTGAGGAACAACGATAAATCGGAATTTGAAACGCGGAGCGTTTCAAATTAATTAGGAATGAGGAGTGAGGAATGAGGAATTATTGTATCCGACTTCGTCGGATGAATTAAAAAACGGCTACGCCGTAACGTGGTACAAAACCGCTGTTTGACCACATTTTACACATCGGTATTCACATTGAAATCCGCGGCGAAGCCGCCCCGAAATTCCTAATTCCTCATTCCTCATTCCTCATTGAATTTGACGAGCTACGCTCGTCAAATTCCGATTTGTTTCTCAATTCAGCGTGACTATCTCATTGCCGTCCTCCATGGGGTAGCACACGAGATTGCTGCCTGAAAGCT
>JAZSEG010000198.1:0-3609 GCA_045531575.1 Oscillospiraceae bacterium
TTGTGCCTGCCGTTACACGGTTGACGCAGCAGATGTGGGGTTATCGACAGCCGATTAATTTCCGTCGTATTCGGAAAGCTCAATATCGAATTTTACTTCCTTATCACGTCCGATGGAGTCTACTCTTACTACGGTGACTTCTACCTTGTCGCCCGGCTTCATGTCACGGAGTATCTCGCTGACCTCGCTTACACTGGTGACGGATGTGCCTTCAACAGCTACGATGGTATCGCCTACCACGAGTTCACTGTCTGCAACGGCAAGATCCTTGTTGATCTCTGTCACATACAGACCGGGGTGCATTCCCTGAATAGCCGCAACATATTCGCTTACCTCAAGGCAGGTGATGCCAAGTATCGGTCTGCCTGTTACATATCCCATGGAGATGAGGTCATCGATAACGTACTTTGCTTCATTGATGGTGATGGCAAAGCCTACATTTTCCGCATAGTTGTTTACAAGCTTCTCGTTTACGACGCCTACGACCTCGCCGTACATATTGAACAGTGCGCCGCCCGAGTTACCGCTGTTTATGGCGGCGTCTGTCTGGATGCTGGAAAGGGATCTCTCGCTTGAGTACAGCTGTCTGTTCAGACCTGAAACGATACCCTTTGTTACAGAGGTCTCAAGACCCATAGGGTTACCGATGACCACAACGTCGTCGCCGAGATGCAGTTCATCGGAATTGCCTAAAACTGCGGCCTGAAGATTGTCGGCCTCGATCTTGATAACTGCAAGGTCGGTATCTGTATCGCTGCCTACCAGAGTAGCTTCGTACTCGTCCACAACGCCTGTGCCCTCGATAGGATCGGTGGTGGTAACATGCACGACATATCTGTCCATATCGTCTACAACATGGGCATTGGTGATGATATATCCGTCACTGGAGATTATGATGCCGCTGCCTGCGCCGTATGCTTCCTTTGCGTTCATGTAATAGTCGGTGAACACCTCGATGTATACGATGGAATCACGCACTGCGGATACAAGGTCTCTCGTATAGGCGAAGCTGCCATCGGATCTGAATTCTGTCTCTGCGGTGATCTTGTGAGAGACAGATGCGCCCGACTGCATCTCATCCAGTGAAGGCTTTGTGCCGTCTCCGAGCTCAGGAGCCGGTTTTGCGGTATCGTTATTTTCTTCCTTGTCGTCATTCTGCTCGGATGAGGAGGACTCATCTGCGGATGTACCGCCATCCTGAGAGGAGGTTATCGAGCTGCCTGCAAGCTTTGCTGCAACATAGGAGCCTCCGAAGCCTGCGCCGCCGCCTACTACCACTACCGCCATGATAAGAGCAAGCACCTTCATGGCACTGTTCTTCTTTTTGGGAGGCTGAGCCTGCATCTGCGGCTGAACAGGCTGCTGATATGTCGGCTGCACAGGATAATAAGCCTGATGCTGATCGTTGTTCATGTTATTATTGTACATATATCATTTTCCTTTCGAAACAGGATCCTTGTTATCATGCTTAAAGTATAATCTCCGTATGTGTTAATATTGTGAAACAAAATTGATTAAATTATAAATGTTTTATATTAAAATCCTAATAAAGCTTTCAGTGCAAACCATATTGCAGGCACAAACAGTGCAGGGAGCATATTTATCGTTTTCATATCCTTCAGACCCAGTATGGATATTCCCGACGCTGCGATAAGGAAACCACCGACAAGCGATATCTCGGTCATAAGCCCGCCGCTGAGGACAGGCTCTAGCCAGCCTGCGCAAAGGAATATCGCACCCTGCCACAGGAAAAGCACAGGTGCTGCAGCCATCATTCCGAAGCCGTATGTGGAGGCAAGTGCCATGGATGTTACAAGATCCAGTGTGGCGTTGGTGAAGAGATATGTATGATCTCCATTAAGCCGTGCGTTTATCGGGCCGAGAATAGACAGCGTTCCGATGCAGAACATCAGTATTCCTGTCGATAGTCCTTGTCCTAGGTTGGATTTTGAGAATTTTCCCACCAGTCCGTTGAATTTACCGTCAAGGTCGATTATATTGCCTAAAAGACTTCCCAGCGCAAGGCTTACTATGAAAAGCACGGGGTATACGCTTTTCGGCATGTTGGTGCAGATGGAGTTGACGCCGATTCCTATAGCGGCAAGTCCCATTGCGTTATAGAGTGCATCACGGTATTTGTCCTTTATTCCTTTTTTGAGCAGACCACCCAGCAGTGAGCCGAGGAGTATCGTTCCTGTATTTACGATCGTTCCTATCATGTATTATGCCTCAATTTATTCTGTAAGATCAGTATAGTAATATGCAAGTATAAGCTCAGTTACTCTGTCATAGCTGAGGGAGCCGTCCTCTACGCCCTGCACTTCGAGGAAGGTGTTGTTGAAGTCGCCGCCTACTTCCCATGGGTTTACTTCTATATCGCCGGGACCTTCTATCACATGTGTTGAAAATTTATATATGTATTTGTTGCTTGCGAAGAAATCGGCTTTCATTCCCTCAGTCACAACGGACTGCGCCTCTGCCCACATTTCTATGTCGTAGTCATACAGCGCATTGGAGCAGCGCATGAATGCGTCCATATAGCCTGAGTAACGGTATTCAGGATACTCGCTGTTTATGCAGGAGAGGAATGCGTAGAAATTGCACTCGTCCTCAAAGGCGATACCTCTTGAATGTGCCGATTCATGAGCCGCAGTGAAGGGTATGCCGTAATCGGGCTGTTCGATATTTACATTACATTCCGCAAAGAATGGGAAGTACATTCCGACGATGCCTGTATATGACCAGTAATATGAAAGCTGAACAGGTTTCTGGCGGCTTACACTGGTCCACAGCCAGGGATATTCCTCAACAAGCGGCTCATATCCGCTCGATGCGCGTTCAAGCTCAGTGTAGATATCCTCGGGCAGTACGAAGTTCACGCCGCTTTCGTCTGTGGGCAGCTCCTCACGAAGCTCCGCAGCCTTTTCGCCGAGATACATACACACTGCCAACAGCTGTTCGGGAGTTTTCTGCGATGTATCCAGTCCCATGAGCTGCGCAGTGCTGTAGCGGTAGAAATTTCCGCCGTGGCATATCATATACATCAGCAGTGCAAACGAAAGGAACCCGCACAGGAATCGCCCTGCCTTTATCGCAGTTTTCTTTTTCGAGGAGCTTTTCTTCATCCGAACGATAAACAGCACTATCAGGAATATCACCAATGGCAGTGCGAGCACAACCAGCAGCTCCGTCAGAGATATCGGCAGCAGGGAGGTGATAAAGCCCACGGGAACAGTAACTATCTTGAACAATCCCCGTGATACCACATACTCTGTAAATGTGGGGAAATATGGCAGCAGCAGATACATCAGCGCAGCAAGTATAAGAGGATAAAATATCCATGTGGCCTTTACGAATCTTCTCATACAGCACCGCCTTTCCTTGTCGATTACATATTAATTATACTACTATCGTCATTATACGTCAATAAATTTAAAAAAATATCAAAAAATTTTCAAAAACCCCTTGACAAAAAGAGAACAACGTGATAGAATATATACGTTGTCAGAAATGACAGGTGAATATGCAGGTGTGGCGGAATCGGCAGACGCGCTAGCTTCAGGTGCTAGTGATCGCAAGGTCGTGGGGGTTCAAGTCCCTTCACCTGCA
>JAZSEG010000318.1:0-11358 GCA_045531575.1 Oscillospiraceae bacterium
TTGTCTCAATAAAACGAAGCTGCGCTATACCGTCAACAGTGCGAAGCCGAAATACAGCTTCCACGAGATAGGCAGTGACATCGAAAAGCTGGCGCTTGCATCGTATTTTGCACAGGCGGTGAAGTTCTGCACCCCCGAGGAGCAGAATCAGGACAGCATGGTGAGATTTTTCGCCATCGCCCTGTTTGAAACGAACAAGGCAAAGCGCCTTGAAACGGTGCGTTCTGCGTTTGAGTTCAGATATTCTGCGATGCTGGGATATCGTCCCGATCTCAGGGCCTGCTTCAACTGCGGCTGCTACGAGCATTCCGAGATGTTCTTCCTGCCTTCAAGGGGAGAGATAGTCTGCGGAGCCTGCTTTGACAGGGAATACGGCGGGCGGTATTTCGTCCTGCCTGATGAAACACTTTCGGCAATGCGAAACATCCTGTATGCACCGCTGGACAGGGCGTTCCGCTTCAATATCTCAGGCGATGCGGCGGCTGTGCTTTCACGGGTAACGGAGAGCTATTTCCTCTCGCACACAGAGAGAACTTTCACGGCATTGGAATATTACAAGGGCATAAGAATTGATAATATCTGATAGTTTTTTGGAGGTTTGGTATGGCTAATTTCATCAGTTGCAGCAGCTGCGGAATGACTTATCTGGAAAATGCGGAGCGTCGTTGTCCTCACTGCGGTACAGCGGAGGAGCGGGTTTCGGGCGGATTTGATCTGGCTGCAATGCGTTTTGATTTCGATCGTATCCCGCTTAAGAAATTTCTCACCATGTTAGCAATAGCTGTTCTGATGGCTGTGGTGAATTTCCTGTTTGCCGGACATATGAACAGCAATTACGCCGAAGACAGAGCAGATCTCGCACAGGTCAAGGTTATAGTTGAAAGCGGTCAGTTTGAGCAGGTCCGCATGGAATTTGAGGACATGAAGCAGAAGATCGAAAACGGCTATAAATTCACCGATGAGCAGCTTGCGGAATTTGAGGAAAAGGAAGCGATAATGAATCAGCTGCCCGATAATGTTTACGAAGCAATCGCCAAGGCTGAGGATGTGATGGCTTATATCGATTTCTGCATGGCGCTGCATGTGATAGCGGGCGTTGCGTTTGTCATTGCAGCGGTTATCGTTGCGCTGAGATTCAGAGTGTCCTTCAGGGTGCTTATCGGTGCATCTGTGCTGGGTATAGCGTTGATCGTCATTATGGAAGTATGGGGCGCTATAATGGGTTATAAATCAATAAATCCATATCTTATTAGTGCTTTTGTTGCCTGTGGCTTTGCAATAATCAAGGAATGCATCGACTGTGATCCGCTGGTATTCAGCGGCAGCACACCCGCAAAGGCAAGTGCGCCTGCCGTGGTGGGAGCTTCTATGCCGAAGGTGCAGGAGCTTTACAGCTTTGAGGATATGCCTGAGCTTTCGGGAATGAAGGCTCTTGACGCAGAGCTTGAAAGACAGGATGCTCAGGATACTGATGATGTTATGGATTCCGTTGATCCCATCGGCGTTGCCAATACCACTGCCGAAAAGCCACTGTTTCAGCCTACAGAAGTATCACCCGAAGTGGATCCTGTTGTTCCTCTGACAGATTACCGTGCAGGCGGCAGCATTACCGACGAGGGAGAGAATGTTGCGATAACTCCGCTGGATCGCCCTATGTTTGAAGTGGATATGATGGAGGATGAAGCTATGCCTGCCATCAGCAGAGAGGATGCGCAGCCTGCTCCTCAGCCTGTACCTGTTCAGAGCGCTGCTCCCGTAACGGGAATATGGTTCTGTTCCGTATGTGGCAGTCTTAACGAAAACACCGCTGTATGCGATACCTGCGGTGCAACTAAGCAATAAGTCTATGCGTTTTTATAGAAAACGAGGTTATAATGAATAAATATTACAAGAAACTGGAGCTTGACAAGATACTGGAGCTTCTTGCCGAGCAGACCTACAGTGATACCTGTCGTGAGCAGGCGCTGAAATTAAAGCCTGTGTTTGATGCGGAAAAGATGCGCTCAGAGCTGAAAAAGACCGACGACGCATTCAAGCTCTCTGCGAAGTTCGGCACGCCGAGATTCCGCAAGATAAAGGATATCAACGGCTCTCTGAAGCGCTGCAAGAGCGGCTCTGCCCTCAGCTTCCGTGAGCTGCTGGATGTGGCGGAGATACTCCGTGAAACAGGAATGCTGTGCGATTGGTACAGCCAATGCTCCAATATAGAAAACAGCCTGAGCGATTATTTCTCAGAGCTGTATCCCATAAAGAATCTTGAGCAGCGCATTTCGGAAAGCATCATCTCCGAGGAGGAGATGTCCGATGGCGCAAGTCCTGAGCTTGCCTCCATCAGAAAAAGGATAGTAAGACAGGGACTTAATATCCGTGAGCAGCTGGATAAACTCATCAAGAACAAGAATACGCAGAAATTCCTGCAGGAGAACATCGTCACCATGCGTGACGGAAGATATGTTGTGCCTGTGCGCTCCGAGCATAAGAACGATGTACCCGGTCTGGTGCATGATACCTCCGCAACGGGTCAGACCTTCTTCATCGAGCCTATGAGCGTCGTTGAAGCAAACAACGAGATAAGAGTGCTGAAGTCTCGCGAGCAGGCGGAGATAGAGCGCATCACTCGTGAGCTTTCCGAACAGGTGGGCGAGAATGCGGACTCCATCATGAACAACTTCCGCGTTGCTGAGATACTGGAGCTGTACTTTGCAAAGGCAAATCTCGGCGCTAAGATGAAGGGCGTTGCAGCGGAGATATCCGATGAGCCTAAGGTGGTGCTGCATAATGCAAGGCATCCTCTCATCAATGCTGACACCGTTGTGCCTATTTCCGTGGAAATAGGCGAGAGCTATGATTGCCTTATCATCACAGGTCCGAATACAGGCGGTAAGACGGTAGCCATCAAGACAGTGGGACTGCTTACCCTCATGACCATGTGCGGACTTATGATACCCGCAGGCGATGGCAGCGTCATCGGCGTTTTCGGCGGCATCTATGTGGATATCGGAGATGAGCAGAGCATTGAACAGAGCCTGTCCACCTTCTCCTCTCACATGACGAATGTAATCAAGATACTCGGCATGGCGGACGACCGCTCGCTGGTGCTGATAGACGAGCTTGGCAGCGGCACCGACCCCGTAGAGGGTGCGGCGCTTGCCGTATCCATCCTGACGACTCTGAAGAACTACTCCGCAAAGGTAGTGGCGACGACCCATTATCAGGAGGTGAAGATGTTCGCGCTTGAAACAGAGGGCGTTGAAAATGCCTGCTGCGAATTCGATGTGAACACACTGAAGCCGACATACCGTGTTATCGTGGGCGTTCCCGGAAAATCCAACGCCTTTGCGATATCTTCAAAGCTAGGTATGCCTGACGATGTTATAAGCCTTGCAGAGAGCCTTGTAAGTTCCGAAAACAAGCGTTTCGAACAGGTGGTGGACGCTCTCGAGAAGTCCCGTCAGGAGCTTGAGGAGCTGAAGGAGAGCATTGCAGTCTCCGAGCGCAATGCAAAGATGACGGAAAGCGAGCTGAAGCAGAAGCTTTCCGAGCTTGAAGCTCAGAAGGAAAAGGAGCTTGAAAACGCACGTCAGCGTGCAATGAGCATCATCGAGGAGACGAGGATGCGCTCCAACATGCTGCTGAACGAGCTTGATGAGATAAAGAAGATAAACGACAAGGAAGAATTCCGCAAGCGCCACAGCGCAGCAAAATCAGGCGTTGGCGGAGCTCTCAACAAAATGCACGACGAGGCGAATCCCGTTATGGAGCGCAGGAGCGATGAATACGTCCTCCCGAGACCGCTCAAGGCAGGCGATACTGTCATGCTTGCCGACACACGCAAGGAAGGCACGCTGCTCACCGTGCCGAATATGTCGGGCGTATGCTTCGTGCAGGTCGGCATGATGAAGGTAAAGACCAACCAGAAGAATCTTCGCCTTGTGGAGAACAAGAAAAAGCAGCAGACCTCTCCTACAGGCGGAAAGGTCAAGAAGCAGCTGAAATCCAATGCCGAGCGCAAAAGCTCGCTGGAGCTTGATATCCGTGGCATGATGGGCGACGAGGGCGTTCTTGAAGTGGAGCGCTTTATAGACAGCTCCATCCTCAGCGGCATACATTCCGTTACCATAATCCACGGCAAGGGCACGGGCGCCCTGAGAGCCGCAGTGCATCAGGCGCTCAAGACCAATCCCTCTGTAAAGAGCTACCGTCTCGGTGCTTATGGCGAGGGTGAAGCAGGCGTTACAGTGGTCGAGCTGAAATGATTTTGTACATCCCTCGGAGGTCCATCCTTCGGGGGATGTTTTATTATGTATATATGTCGTTTTGCCTTGACAAATGTCGGTGACAGGCGTATAATAAATGATGTGGAGTTATATCCTGAACTAAAAATACAGAACCTTAACAGGGGGAAATATAAAATGAAGATTGCAGTTGCAGGCACCGGCTATGTGGGACTTTCCAATGCAGTGCTGATGTCACAGAATCATAAGGTAACAACGGTCGATATCATTCCCGAAAAGGCTGCGATGATAAATGAGAGAAAGTCGCCTATTGCGGATGAATATATTGAGAAATATTTTGCTGAAAAGGAGCTGGATCTCACTGCGACCACTGACGGCATAAGTGCGTACCGAGATGCAGAACTGATAATCATCGCAACGCCTACAAACTACGATCCTGACAAGAATTATTTTGATACATCCTCTGTGGAGAGCGTTATCGAGCAGGTACTCGAAGTGAATGATATTGCTACCATCGTTATCAAATCCACTGTTCCTGTGGGATATACGTCTTCAGTGCGTGAGCGTTATAACTGCGGCAGGATCATTTTTTCGCCTGAGTTCCTTCGAGAGGGACAGGCTCTTTACGATAACCTTTATCCTTCCCGAATCATTGTAGGTGCACCTCAGGCCGATGAGGATGCATGCAGGCGTGCAAAGCAGTTTGCCGCTCTTCTTGAGGAAGGTGCTATCAAGGAGGATATAACCGTTCTTTTTACAGATCCCACCGAAGCAGAGGCTGTAAAGCTGTTTTCCAACACCTATCTTGCACTCAGAGTAGCGTATTTCAATGAGCTGGATACCTATTGTGAGATGAAGGGACTGGATACAAAGCAGATAATCGATGGCATCGGTCTGGATCCCAGAATAGGCTCGCATTACAATAATCCTTCTTTTGGTTATGGCGGATACTGCCTGCCGAAGGACACAAAGCAGCTGCTGGCTAATTTCTCCGATGTTCCCAATAACATTATCGGTGCCATCGTGCATTCCAATAAGACACGCAAGGACTATATCGCAGATCATATCGCATCACGTTCTCCAAAGACTGTTGGTGTTTTCAGATTGACCATGAAATCAAATTCCGATAATTTCCGTCAGTCATCCATTCAGGGTATCATGAAGCGCCTTTCCAAAAAGGGAATCCGTGTTATCGTTTATGAGCCTGCGCTGAAAAAGGGTCAGAGCTTTTTCGATTATGAGGTATACGAGGATTTCGCCGCATTCAAGGCAGAGGCTGATGTCATCCTTGCTAACCGTATGAGCAGCGAGCTTTCAGATGTTGCTGACAAGGTGTATACCAGAGATCTGTACAGCAGAGACTAAATAGTAAGCTTCGCAGGGAATACAGGCAGTGCGCCTTTTCCCTGCGATTTTAACAACAGGAGGCGGAGAGTATGTATATAGATCAGGCAGACAGCGCAGTAACATCAGGCGGATCGATATCGGGCCTTTTTTCTGTAGAGGTCATTGACGGAAAGCCAAGTGGATTGTTCCTTGAAAGGGAATTCTGTATACAGATGGGTTATGATCCCACTACGCCGCCAATGCAGCTGATGCATGATATGTTCATCGATGTCGACGAGGCAGATAAGCCGAACATTCTTGCCATTGTCGGGACATGCACCGCAGGAGTAATGCTGGAAATGCAGTTCGGTTGGAAGCATCCTGTATTAGGTAAAATGAGCGTTTCCTGCACAGGTATCCATTCTGAAGGCTCAAAAGAACACTATTTTGCCCGTGGTTACTTCAAGGGAACCTACGGTGAAGTGAACGATGTTCCGCCTGAACAGGATACGCTGCTGCTGCGTAACCTGTTTGCGGAAGCGCTGGTAGATGGCTTTGTGGTATGTGGACTTACAGATCTCGAAAACAATAAGGTGCATCTGCTGAAGGATGTGTTCAATATCAGCGGCATACTCGGAAAGAATTTCACCTACGATCAGTGGCGTGATACGGTTTCAGGCCTTGTTGACCGCGATGGTGCCGAGCGCTTTGAGGAGATCAGTGCAAGAAAGAGTCTGATCCACTATTTTTCTAAAGATGATGAAGAGCGACAGGATGAATTCCGTGTGCTGAATCCCAAAACCAGAAAATACCGCTGGATGAATATCAGGTTCGTGAAGCTGAAGGATGAGATCGCCTCCAGATATAAGGAATTCTTTGTGTTCAAAGATATCACGGAAAATCAGCATACAAATTATAAAGAGGCTCTTCGTATAAAGCTGATAAACGGCCTTTCGCTGCCTTATGAAGATATTGATCTTGTAAATCTCAGGACAGGTCTGCTGTATTCCTCCGAGGCGGGCGAAGGTAATTATGCCGAGGATTTTGCGGAGCGAGGCTTGTTCGATCATGAAATAGTACGCTTTATGCAGAAATGTGATATGACGGCGGAAGAGCGTGCAGAGATCTATAACATGTACAACTGCAAGAGCATGCTGGAGCAGTTTAAATCGGGAACAGTGAGAATAGAAGCTGAGTTCCGCCGCAGAAACCGTAACACCAACTTGATAGAATGGCTGCGTTCGCAGGCGTTTGTTGCCGCTCGTGATGAAAACGGCGATCCGCTGATGGCTATCATCACGATACAGTCGATAAATCAGGAGAAGGAGCGCCAGTTGCGTGACAGGCAGGCGCTGGAGATAGCGCTTCGAACAGAAAGACAGTATAAACAGGCGATCCTGTCAAATGCTATAGCTGTATACACCTTCAATGTAACTACTGACACGCTGTATGATGAGGTCATCGAGCGCGATGGCATCAGCGCATTGGTGCCGCAGCTGGGTCTCAGCTGCCCCTGCTCCTATAATGAATACATCAAGAGAAAATCATCACTGATCACATCCGAAAAGGAAGCTGAGCTTTTCTGCAGAGATTTCAGTACTCCTCATCTGCTGGAGCTGTTCAGTAATAACAGATTGTCGTTCGATACGGAATATGAGTTCATGAACAATGGTCAGAAGGGCATTTTCCGTGAAGCGGTCATCCTTACAAAGGATCTTCAAACGGATGAGATATGGGGACTTACCTATGTGGCGAACGTTACCTATGAGCGTCAGGAGACGCATAGGATAGAGCAGGCGCTGCGTGATTCCTTCTTCCAGGCGCAGAGAGCAAACAGTGCAAAGACTCTGTTTATGTCGCAGATGAGCCATGATATCCGTACGCCGCTCAATTCTATACTCGGAATGGCGCAGATAGCGCAGGATCACATAGATGATAAAGAACGTCTTGTGGACTGCATGAATAAAATAGAGTATTCAGGCAGACACTTGTTGGAGATCATCAACAACGTGCTGGATCTGAGTGCCATTGAGAGCGGAAAGGCTGTTCTTGCAACAGATGACTTTGATCTTAACAGATTTATCGATGATACCCTTAAAGTGGTAAAGCCGCTTGCGGATAATAAGGGTCATAAGCTCATCACGGATATTAAGCCGATGCACAGTGCAGTAAACGGCGATCCCACAAAGCTGCGTCAGCTTCTGACAAATATCCTTGGCAATTCAGTGAAATATACTCCCGATGGCGGTGAGATATACTTCGCTGCAGAGGAGCTGGAGCCTGATCGTCTTGATGTGGCACGATATATGTTTACCGTTCGGGATAACGGTATCGGAATGACAGAGGAGTTCCTCTCAAGGCTGTTCGATCCGTTCGTGCGTGCGGATGATAAACGCACCACAAAGGTGGAGGGTACAGGCCTCGGAATGACAATAGCGCTTAATCTTGCACGAATGATGAACGGTAATATTGCCGTGCGCAGCAAGATAGGAGAAGGCTCCACGTTCGAGATCACAGTATGCCTGAAGCGTGGAGAGACTCACGGTGCAGATCTCTACAGCGAGCTTTCCATGGAGGAGCCTAAGAAGGAAAAGCTTTCTGATTACGATTTCGGCGGCAAGCGTGTGCTTCTGGCAGAGGATCTGGATTTCAACGCAGAGATCGCTGCTGAGTTCCTTTCACAGGCAGGTCTTGTAACCGAACGAGCAAGCAACGGTGCCGAGGCGGTGAAGATGTTCGCTATGGCTCCCGACGGCTATTACAGCCTTATATTTATGGATATACAGATGCCCGAGCTTGACGGCCATGCGGCGGCAAGAAAGATAAGAGCGCTTGTGAAGTCCGATGCAGAGAATATACCTATTGTAGCGATGACGGCAAACGCTTTCGCCGATGATGTTAAGAGTGCGAGAGAAGCGGGTATGAACGGACATATCGCAAAGCCGCTGGAGACAGTGCGTCTGCTGGCAGAGCTGAAGCGCTGGTTCGGAGATATGAAAAAGAACAAATAAGAAACCGGGCACAAAGGAGCAACTATGTTATACGAGAATATATCAGAGCTTATCGGCGGCACTCCCGTGCTGCATATCAGCAGATTTGCAGAAGAAACAGGCGCTGAAGCGGAGCTTTATGCAAAGCTTGAGCGCAGCAATCCTGCAGGCAGCGCAAAGGACAGAGTGGCGCTGTATATGATAAAGGACGCAGAGCAGCGTGGTATCCTGCAGAAGGGCGGAGTCATCATCGAGCCTACCAGCGGAAACACAGGCATCGGTCTTGCGGCAGTGGGAGCAAGTCTCGGCTACCGTGTGATACTCACCATGCCTGATACCATGTCGGTGGAGCGCAGGCAGCTTATTGCGGCTTACGGCGCAGAGGTAATACTCACACCTGGCAAGGATGGCATGCAGGGCGCCGTGGCAAAGGCAGAGGAGCTTGCGAAGGAGCTGGGTGGATTCGTTGCGGGTCAGTTCGTAAATCCTGCAAATTCACTGGCGCATTATGAAACAACAGGTCCCGAACTGTGGAAGGATATGAACGGCGATATCGACGTGTTTGTGGCAAGCGTAGGCACCGGCGGCACTCTTACAGGCTGTGCGAGATATTTTAAGGAGCAGAATCCTGATATCCGCATAGTGGCGGTGGAGCCGAAGGATTCTCCGCTGCTCTCCGAGGGAAAGGCAGGTCCGCACAAGATACAGGGTATTGGCGCAAACTTCATTCCCGAGGTGCTGGATAAGTCGTATATCGATGATATAGTTACGGTTTCCGCAGAGGAAGCCTTTGACTGCGGCAGAAAAATGGCTCGCACTGAGGGCATACTTGTTGGTATATCCAGCGGTGCAGTGCTGGCGGCGGCTGTGAAGCTTGCTTCACGCCCAGAATACAGAGGCAAGAAGATAGCGGTGGTGCTGACAGATACAGGCGAGCGCTATCTTTCCTCCGAGATGTTTGCAGAGTAAGGGGCGCATATGAAAAGGATAGTAACTATACAGGATTTTTCCTGCGTGGGCAAATGCTCGCTGACCTCTGCACTTCCCGTTATTTCTGCGGCAGGTGTGGAAGCGTGCGGCATCCCGACGGCGGTGCTGTCAAACCACACAGGATTCAGGACCTTTTATTCAAAGGATCTTACAGAGCAGCTGGTGCCCATCGGCAGGCAGCTGAAGACAGAAAACATAACATTCGATGCGATATATACCGGTTATATCGCATCCATACATCAGATGGAGCTTATCTCAGATTTCATCGACGATTTCCGCAGTGATGATACGCTCGTTTTCGTTGACCCTGTTATGGGAGATAACGGACGCATCTATTCGGGGCTTTCCGAGGATTATCCCGAGCATATTCTGAAGCTGTGTCGCAAGGCTGATATACTGGCTCCGAACCTCACAGAGGCGTGCCTGCTTACAGGCAGGGAATATTCTCCCGATATCACAGGAGAGGATGCTGAAACGATGCTGTCTGAGCTTTTTGCTCTGTGCGGCAGATATGCGTTTATCACGGGCATCCGCAATGGCGATGAGATAGGCGCAGTGGGCTACGATGGAAAGCAGTTTCATCACAGCTTCATGAAGCATGAGGATATCGTGTGCGCAGGCACGGGAGATATCCTTTCTGCTGCTTTTCTCGGTGCGGTGATGCGTGGCGCAGAGTACAGCAGGGCGCTGGATATCGCAGTTAGCTTTACATACGAAGCGGTAAGGCAGACGGCTCTCGATCCCGACAGGAGGCCTTACGGTGTGCAGTTTGAGCCTGCGCTCCCCGATTATATCAGGATGATATCTGAGATAAAGGAAAAAACGGATGGCTGATAAGAGAATGAAGAGCCTGCATAAGGCGATACTGCTGCTTATCACATCTGCATTTTTCTTTGCGCTGATGAATATGTTCGTGCAGCTTTCGGGAGATGTGCCGACGATACAAAAGACCTTCTTCCGCAATCTCATTGCGCTTGTTGTAGCAGCTGCTGTGATGCTGAAAAACAGGACTCCCGCACTGCCACCGAAAGGCGCAAGGCTTGATGTGCTGCTGCGTTCGGTGGCAGGATATATCGGAGTGATATGCAACTTCTATGCATTGGGCAGCCTGAATCTTTCGGATGCTTCGCTGCTTAACAAGATGTCTCCGTTCTTTGCTATGATCTTCTCAATATTTCTTCTGAAAGAGAAAGCAAACAAGGTGCAGTGGGCGATAATTCTCACTGCATTTGTGGGAGTGCTGTTTGTCATCAAGCCGACCTTTGGCAATGCGCAGCTTCTTCCTTCGGTAGTTGGATTTATCGGCGGAATTTCCGCAGGCTGTGCGTATACCCTTGTGAGACGTGCGTCAAAGCATGGTGCGCAGGGAAGCAGCATAGTTTTCTGCTTTTCGGCGTTCTCCTGTGCGGCGTCGCTGCCGTTCCTGATATTCGCTTACAGCCCTATGACGCTGTATCAGCTGCTGATGCTGATCGCCGCAGGACTCAGCGCCGCAGCGGGACAGTTCTGCATAACCGCAGCGTATTCCCATGCGCCTGCAAAGGAAGTATCCATTTACGATTACACTCAGATACTCTTTTCCGCAGCGATAGGCTTCTTTGTGATGCACACACTGCCTGATGTGTTCAGCATTGTAGGTTATGTGATAATAATCGCCGCAGCATATGCCATGTTCAGATACAATAACCGTAAATAAGTCATACACAGAATAACGCCCCGAGACTGCTCGGGGCGTTTGTGCGTTATTTCAGGATTTGTTCACGCAGGTGTGGTGAAGGTGTTTCGGAGCTGTCGGAGATAAAAGTCGGAGGCCAAGC
>JAZSEG010000105.1:0-5957 GCA_045531575.1 Oscillospiraceae bacterium
TACTCTCCTGCGAACACACTGTCTTCGGAATTCTATCCACTCCGAAAGGATGGAGGTAACGCCCATAACTCGGGGAGTACCCTCGATAAGCACGTTGAAGTTGCAGTTGAAGTTATCCTGCAGCGGCGTCAGCTTGAACAGCTTCTGCATCACTGTATCGGGATCATAGCCCTTTTTCAGATCGAATGCAAGGCGCAGACCCGAAAGGTCGGTCTCGTCACGCACATCGGATATCTCACGCAGCTTGCCGTCCTTAACAAGCTCCACCACCTTGTCGATGATGGCTTCCACCGTGGTGGAGGGCGGTATCTGCGTTACCTCGATGCAGCGGGATTCCTTATCGTAATTGTAAGCGGCACGCACCTTTATCGCACCGAGACCTGTGTTGTATACCTTGCGCATCTCTGCCTCGTCATAGACGATATAGCCGCCGCCGGGGAAATCAGGGCCTTTCAGGGTGGAGAGCGGGTCGTGGTCGGGATCCTTCATCATGGCGATGGTAGTCTCACACACCTCGGTGAGATTGAAAGAGCAGATATTGCTCGCCATGGATACTGCCAGACCGAAGTTCGAGTTTACCAGCACAGACGGAAAACGCACGGGTAACAGCGAAGGCTCCATCATTGTGTTGTCGTAATTCGGCACCATGTCAACGGCGTCCTTGTCTATCTCAGCGAAAAGCTCGGAGCTTATGCTCTCCAGCTTTGCCTCGGTGTATCGTGCCGCAGCGTAAGCCATATCACGGGAATACGCCTTGCCGAAGTTGCCCTTGCTGTCCACATAGGGGTGCAGCAGAGCCTCATTGCCTCGTGCGAGTCTTACCATCGTTTCGTAGATGGCGGCGTCGCCGTGGGGGTTGAGTCTCATGGTCTGACCGACGATGTTTGCGGACTTCGTCCTCGCGCCGCTCAGCAGACCCATCTTATACATTGTATACAGCAGCTTTCTGTGAGAAGGCTTGAAGCCGTCTATCTCAGGCAGCGCACGGGATACGATGACGCTCATCGCATAGGGCATATAGTTCTCTTCGAGGGTGCTGACGATATCCTTGTCTACGACAGTACCGCTGCCCTCAATATATGCGTCGTTATGCTGCTTCTTGGGAGGCTGCTTTTTTGGTGAACTTTTTTTCACGGTTTATCCTCTTTCATGTATTAATTAGGAATGAGGAGTGAGGAATGAGGAATTGCGGTGTGGCTCCGCCACAGATCAAAAAGCGGCTGCGCCGCAGCATTGATCGTATAGGAAACGTTACGGCGCAGCCGTTTTGAGATATGTCGGCGCTAGCCGACACATAAATTCCTAATTCCTCATTCCTAATTCCTCATTATCAGGAAATATCAGCGGCATCCATGTATTTGTTGCCGTGTTCCCTGATGAATTCCTTACGGCCCTCCAGATCGTTGCCGAGAAGCACGTCGAACATCCATCTGGTCTTTTCCACATCGGTGGGACTTACCTTGATGAGACGGCGTGTTTCGGGATTCATGGTGGTGAGGGACATCATATCGGGATCGTTCTCACCGAGACCTTTTGAACGCTGGATGGTGAACTTCTTATCACCTATCATATCGAGAATCTTTGCCTTTTCAGGCTCGGTGTAGGCGAAGTAGGTCTTGTCCTTTGTATTGATCTCGTACAGGGGCGATTCTGCGATGAAAACGTAGCCCTTTTCGATGAGCGTGGGGCAAAGCTCCTGTATCATGGTGAGTATCAGCGTTCTTATCTGGAAGCCGTCAACGTCGGCATCGGTACAGATGACTATCTTGCTCCAGCGGAGGTTATCGAGATTAAAGGTGGAAAGGTTCTTGTTCGCCTTGGTCTTGACCTCAACGCCGCATCCCAGCACCTTGATGAGATTTGTTATGATCTCGCTCTTGAAGATCTTCTCATGGCTTGCCTTTAAGCAGTTGAGTATCTTACCTCTTACGGGGATGACTGCCTGGAATTCCGCATCTCTTGCGAGCTTTACGGAACCGAGCGCCGAATCACCCTCCACGATGTAGACTTCACGGCGGCTCTTGTCCTTTGAGCGGCAGTCAACGAATTTATCTATACGGTTGGTGAGATCGATGGTGCCTGTCAGCTTCTGCAGAGTGGACTGACGTATCTTGTCCGCATTCTCACGGGAGCGCTTGTTTATCAGCACCTGTGTAGCGATCTTCACAGCCTCGTCGGGATTTTCGAGGAAATAAACTTCAAGCTGATGCTTCAGCCAGTCGGTCATGGCTTCGTTGATGAAGCTGTTGGTTACCGCCTTCTTGGTCTGGTTCTCATAGCTTGCCTGAGTGGAGAAGTTGGAGGATACGAACACGAGGCAGTCCTCCACGTCCTCCCACTTAATGGACTTCTCGCCCTTGTTGTACTTGTTGTTGGTCTTTAAATAACCGTCTATCTGAGAAAGGAAAGCCTTGTTCAGAGCCTTCTGCGGGCTTCCGCCATGCTCAAGCCAGGAGGAGTTGTGGTAATGCTCAACAAAGCTTACCTCCTTGCTGAATACGAAAGCAACGTTCATCTTCAGCTTGTACTCGTCCTTGTCCTCTCTGTCCTTACCCTGACGCTGAGCGTTCCAGCTCTGGGGAGTGGTCATAGCCTTTTCGCCGACGATCTCGTTGAGATAATCGGATATACCGTTCTCGTAGCAGAAGCGTTCCTCGGAGATGTTGCCCTCCTCATCCTCGGAACGGAGCAGGAACTCAATGCCGCCGTTTACGACAGCCTGCCTGCGGAGCATATCCTGCAGGAACTCCGTACCGATGTTGATATCGGTGAATACCTCGAGATCGGGTTTCCAGTGGATCTTTGTTCCTGTGGAGCCGTCGCCCTTGCTCTTTTTGAAGCCACGCTCGTCATCAGTGATATTGAAGCCCTTTTCGAAGCGCAGGGAGTATTTCCATGTGCCGTTGCAGCTGGTGACCTCCATGAACTCCGCCGCGAACTGCGTAGCACACAGACCCAGACCGTTCAGACCCAGTGCATAGGAGTAATTTCCCGCATCGTTATTATTGTTGTACTTGCCGCCTGCGTAAAGGGTG
This sequence comes from Oscillospiraceae bacterium, assembly GCA_045531575.1. Classification (GTDB taxonomy): domain Bacteria; phylum Bacillota; class Clostridia; order Oscillospirales; family Ruminococcaceae; genus CAG-115. The sequence continues at coordinate 3,036 of JAZSEG010000105.1, forward strand.
CAGAAAGCAAGCTCCCAGTTGTATTTCTCCTCGGACTTGTTGTAGTCGATGGGGATGCCACGTCCGTGGTCCTCTACAGTAACGGACTTGTCGGCATGCAGGGTGATGGTGATGAGCTTACCATATCCCTCACGAGCCTCGTCGATGGAGTTTGAGATGATCTCAAACACCGAGTGACGGCAGCCCTCCACGCTGTCCGAGCCGAAGATAACTCCCGGGCGCAGTCGTACCTGATCCGGTCCCTTCAGCGAGACGAGATCATTGTAATTTGATTCCTTAGCCATTTATTCACCTACATTTTAAAGTTTTTTCCAATATCAATGAACATAAATGCCCATATTAAACTATCTTAAAGTATACCACATATTGACGAAAAATGCAAGAGCCGCCACAACTTTTTTGGTTGTGGCGGCGGAATGACAAGAATAAAATCTGCTCAGACTGATATCATGAACGGCTGCGGAAGATATCCAAGAGCAACAAGCAGCCAATATACGAATAAAATCAGCGCAACCGTAGCACCGATTATGGCAAGCACCTTGCATACTTTCCTTCTCTTAGGCGTGGCAGGATTTATCATGCATATCGAAAACGCTGTGATATCCAGTATCATAAACGACGGAAAAATAACAAACAACCATCCGACAGTAAATGAAAACGATAAAATAACAGGCATAAACACGAGCGCTATTCCCGAAACCAGACCAATTACCTTTACTTCCTTGCTCATGGGCAGGCGTGTTCTTTCCTTTCTCGGTTCATCGGCGTAGTACATTATATGCTCCTTTCATGTCAGTAAACAAACGTCACATCCAGCTCCAGTTCCTCACAGCCATAGCCTACAAGCTTTATCCTGTTTCTGCCCTCGGGCATAGTTATCGTCCGTGTGATATCACTGCCGTAGGTGCTTTCGATAAGCTCGGTTATGTTGTCATCAGAGTCGATATACACAAGCTTCGCCATGCCCTCTTCAAGGCTCATGGAAACGCTTATCTCCACCTCGCCCTCCTGTATCACAGTCTCAGACCATAACGTTTCACGGCCGTCGAACTTGCCTGCTGAAAAAGAAAGCTCGTTGTTCGCCCACGTCGAGGCTGACAGGCTCTTTGCATACTGATCGCCTTGCTGCACTATCTTTTCTGCGGAATCATATTCCTCCTCCGCAAACTCATTGCTGCAGCCTGCGAGACTCAGGCACAGAACTGCGGCAAGGATGGCTGCTGTTCTTCGCATATCTTTCCTCCATGATATCTGTGTTGCTTTTATCCTACCACCAAACAAAGCAGAAGTCAAGACTAACGGCGGTGTTTTAAGCAATTATTAAGCACCTAACCTGTTATTTCAACACCGTGCGCTCGCCATCGGTGCTTATCACTGTTTCGGGGAAAATGCTCCTCACCTGCTCTGCGTACTGCTGCGGCTCCTTCATGGCAGGACTATAGTGTGTCAGCCACAAGCGCTTGCTATGAGATTCGGCGGCTACCGCAGCACTCTGCGAGAACACCATGTGTCCCTTTTCTGTCATCTTTTCGGTATGCTCATCATCGCCGTACATTCCCTCGCACACCAGCAAGTCGGAGTCCGCTGCGAATTCTGCAAGCCCCTCAAAATAACGAGTATCGGTGATATAGGTGAGCTTTATCGGCTGCCTGTCGCCTGCCGTCACCATATCGGGAGTGATGAGCTGCCCTCCGCTCTCCACGCTCTCCCCCGAATGCAGCCTGCTCCACAGCTTGACATCCACGCCGAGAGCCTTTGCCTTTTCGGGCGCAAACACAGGCTTTCTGTACAGCGTAAACGAATAGCCCAGGCACTCCACACTATGCTGAAGCGGCAGCGTGCGCACCGTGATACCGTTCCACATAAGCTCTGACGTGGCATCCGCAGTCAGCTCTGCCACCTCAATGCCAAAAGGCAGAAACGGGCAGATGCAGCACAGCTTCTTCACCGTATCGGCAATGCCTCTGCCGCCGTATATCCTGAGAGTATCGGTCTTGCCGCAGTTGCCCAGAGAAAGCAGCAGCCCCGGCAGTCCCGAAATATGATCCGCATGGGTGTGGGTAATGAAGATAGCATCCAGACCGCTGAGCCTGCAGCCGTGCTGCGCCAGCGCTATCTGCGTACCCTCGCCGCAGTCAACAAGAGCTGCCCTGCCCTCATGCTCCACCCAAAGGCTTGTGAGCCATCTGTCGGGAATGGGCAGCATACCGCCTGTCCCTGCAAGACAAACGTTGATCATAGCTTACCTCCGTATCCAAAACAGCGGCACAGACATATCCGTCCGTACCGCTGCAGCTTATTTCTTAAGAAAGTGTAACATAGAACTGAGTGCCCCTGTAGCCGTAGGAAAGTCCGCCGGGATGGCATCCATACGCCCACAGATCATTGAACACTGCGCTTCCCATGCTGTTGATATGGAAATACAGCGCATTCACGCAGGCATCAGTGCATGTTATCTCGGTGGTCATAACGCCCTTGGAGTAGTTCTCCGCAGCAAGCTTCATGATATCCTCATAAGCCTTTTCGGCATCCTCATATCTTGTAACTCCGCTTGCAACATAGTAGTTGTAATCCGAATCCACGCAGGAAGGCACGGTGAAGGGATTATCTATTCTGTGATCCTCGCACATCTGTGCAGTGGTCAGGCAGAAATAATCGTATTCGCAGGTGGGGTCAACTCCTGTGGGATCGTCAAAGGTAACGTCCATCTGATACCAGTCGCCGCCAAGCTTCACCACATTCCACATGTGAGGACCATCGGATGTTCCGCTTATGCACACGCACTCGATACCAATGGACTGACAGAGATACGCAAACGCCTTGGCATATCCCTCGCACAGCGCATAGCCTGTCACCAGAGGGCCATCCACATCTCGCTTGTACTCGCCGCCGTTGCTGCGGTAGGTGGTCTTGTTCACGATA
>JAZSEG010000254.1:0-61953 GCA_045531575.1 Oscillospiraceae bacterium
GTGGCTGTGTAACCGCAAACTACGACGGAATCAACAAGTACCGTACAAAGATCGGCGACCATGCATTTATCGGCTGCAATACAAATCTGATCGCACCTGTTGAGGTCGGTGATAATGCATCTACTGCCGCAGGCTCCACAATTACAAAGAACGTTCCCGAAAATGCTCTTGCAGTTGAGCGTGGAAATATGCGTGTTATAGAGAACTGGGGCAAGAATTTCAAACGCAAGAAGAAATAAGAGCGGTTAAATGAGGTAATAATATGAAAGCACTTATTGTAGTTGATTATCAGGTAGATTTCGTCTGCGGAGCTCTTGGCTTTGATGGAGCAGAGAAGCTGGAGACCATCATTATGGGCAAGATAGATCAGTGTCGCAAAGACGGCGGTCAGGTGATATTTACGCTGGATACTCACAGCGAGGATTATCTCAGCACTGCAGAGGGTAAAAAGCTGCCTATAGTTCACTGCGTTGACGGCACTGAGGGACATAAGCTCTATGGTAAAGTCGCAGATGCTGTGCAGGACGGCGACATCGTGATAAAGAAGCCGTCCTTCGGTTCAATGGAACTGGCTGATCTGCTTAAAAAATGTGCTTTCGATGAAGTTGAATTATGCGGACTCGTGACGGATATCTGTGTGCTTTCCAACGCTGTTATCGCAAAGGCGGCTCTGCCCGAATCAAGAATAGTCGTTGACGGCTCTGCCTGCGGTACGGCCGATCCCGTGGCTCATAAGCGTGCGTTGGACTCCATGAGTGGAGTGCAGATCGACATAATCTGATCCAAACATCAAATCTGAGAGGTATGCCATGATAAACGAACAGAACTGCTCCATGCTGTGCGACTTCTATCAGCTGACTATGGGAAATGGATATTTCCGAACAAAGCATGCTGACAGTATCGCTTATTTCGATATGTTCTTCCGCCGTGTGCCTGATGGCGGTGGCTATGCTATTGCCGCAGGCCTGGAGCAGGTGGTGAATTACATCAACAGTCTGCATTTTTCCGAGGAAGATATTGAGTTCCTGCGTGGAAAGGGTATCTTTGACGAGGGCTTTCTGGAATACCTCAGAGATTTCAAATTCACAGGAGATATATGGGCAGTTCCCGAGGGTACTCCTGTATTCCCGCACGAGCCTATCCTTACTGTAAGAGCGCCCTCCATACAGGCGCAGCTTATCGAGACCATGGTGCTTCTGCTGCTCAATCACCAGTCACTTATCGCAACAAAGGCGAGCCGTATCGTTCAGGCGGCACAGGGCAGAACTGTATCGGAGTTCGGCTCACGTCGTGCTCAGGGAAGCAGCGGCGCTCTGCTGGGTGCAAGAGCCTCGTATATAGCAGGCTGCGACGGTACCGCCTGTGTTCTGGCGGACGAGCTGTATGGCGTTCCGTCTACAGGCACGATGGCGCATTCGTGGGTGCAGATGTTCGATACCGAGCTGGAAGCGTTCGAGGAATACTGCCGCACTTATCCGAACAGCACAACGCTTCTTGTGGATACCTACAACGTGCTTAAGAGCGGTGTCCCCAATGCGATAAAAGCATTCAACAACGTGCTGAAACCTCTTGGGGCAAGACCAAAGGGCATCCGCCTTGATTCGGGCGATATCGCATACCTTTCAATAGAAGCAAGAAAGATGCTGGACGAAGCAGGCTATCCCGATTGTAAGATAGTAGCCTCCAACAGCCTTGATGAATATATCATAACTGACCTGCTCCGTCAGGGTGCGAAGATAGATATCTTCGGCGTAGGCGAGCGCCTTATCACCGCAAGAAGCGAGCCTGTTTTCGGCGGCGTGTATAAGCTCGTCGCAACTGAAGAGGACGGAAAGGTGCTGCCTAAGATCAAGATATCCGAAAATGTTGAGAAGATCACAAATCCTCATTTCAAGAAGCTTTACCGCCTGTACGACAGAAAAACCGGCAAGGCGATAGCCGATCAGATATGTGTTCATGACGAAACGATAGACGAATCTCAGCCGCTCACCATATTCCATCCCGAGCATACATGGAAGAAAAAGACCGTTACAGACTTTTCTGCAAAGGCGCTTCAGGTCCCTGTTTTTGTTGATGGAAAGCAGGTATATGAGCTGCCGCACATCAGTGAGATACGCAGCTACTGCAAGGCGCAGATGGATACGCTCTGGGATGAGATGAAGCGTTTTGAGAATCCCCACAAATATTATGTGGATCTTTCACAGAAGCTGTGGGATATTAAACACGGTCTGCTTGACCGCAGGGGGGAGAGTTTCTGATGCTGGAAACGGTAAACGATTTTGGCAGAAAGGTCACTGCACTGTTTGAAGCGGATAAATACTGTACTTTTGCGCCGCCCGAGGAGACTCTCGGCGTTATAGACACCTCCGCTGCCAGAGACGGAAGCAGAGGCATTGCTTTTCTGTGCGATGAGATACGCACGAATTTCGATGGCATTATCCATCATGCGGGATATAAGCAGATATGTTCTGTGACTATCGTAAGAAGCTTTGAGACGACATTTGACGACGAGTTGCAGATAGATTCCCCGACAGGCTGTATCAGAATTACCGATTGCTCTCTGAATAAATTTTTCCTGAGACAGCTTATCAATTCCTTGTGCCGCATTTACTACACTATGCGTGAGGATGCTCGGAATGCAATGTATGATGCCTGCTCCTCAAGGGCGATGGAGCATTTTGCCGGTGATATTCCATCGGTGAAGGTCAGCATTGCGGAGGCAGATGACGAAGCAGTGGCTGTGAATGTGATGCGGGAAGAAGCACCTGTACCTGTTGAGATCCCCGAGGGCAAGATCGAGTGGATCTCCAAGGAGAAGGCTCAGGAAAATGCTGCGGATGAAACAGATTTTTCCGCAAATGACCTGCCCGAGGATATGACCCGTGAAGAGATGATAGCCTTTTTGAAGGAAGGAATCAACGAGATCAATTCCTCTTCTGACGAGGCTGATGAACTCGACGATCTGAAAGCGATCTCCGATGAAGAACTGATGGCAGAGTCTGCCACGGTAGCTGCGGAAACTGAGCCTGAAGTGGTTCAGCAGACAGAAGAACCTGCACCTGCAACGGCGGAGGAGGTCATTGAACCCGAACAGCCGTCAGAACCTGTGGTTGCAGAGATCGATCCCTCCATAGCACTGGGACTCACGATAGAACCTGAATCTGATGATATATACATAAAGGCAAGCCGCAGGCTGAGAGAATTCTGCGTTGAGGGACGCCTCGAGATGTCACAGATAGAGAGCGCTGTAAAGGAAAATATGGTCAGCACAGCTGAATCTTACTCTGCCCTTATTGCAGAGAATGATATCCCGGAGATAATAGCACAGCGTGTGGATGCTCTTAAAAATGCCACCGATCGCCTTGCGGAATACTTTGCGATGGGTGAGGATATAGCGGCAAGAGTGATGTTCTTCATGTTGTATCAGATGCTTTCCTATTCTGACAGAATAGCGGAGCAGGAGGATACCAAGGAGCGTATCAATGATTTCTTCCGCCGCTATGGACCGGCAGGTCTTGCGCTGTCGCTGATAGACAGCGGAATTTAAAGCAACAAGAGGTGATATGATGCCGCCCAGGCTTATTATCGTAGTCCCCTGCTATAATGAGCAGGAGGTGCTTCCCGTTACTGCGCCGCTCTTTCGGGACAAGCTTGTTTCTCTTGCAGACAGAGGGATGATATCCGCTGACAGCCGTGTGATGTTCGTGAACGACGGCAGCAAGGACGGAACATGGGAGCTGATAGAGAAGCTATCAAAAGAGGATGAGCATTTTATCGGTATTTCCCAGAGCCGAAATCGTGGGCATCAGAATGCGGTGCTGGCAGGTCTTATGGAGGCAAAGGATATCTGCGATATAACCATAAGCATCGACTGCGACGGTCAGGATGATATCAATGCTATGGACAAGATGGTGGAGGAATATCTTAACGGCTGCGAAATAGTTTACGGTGTGCGCTCCGCCCGAAAGACCGACACATTCTTCAAACGCAACACCGCCCGTGGCTTTTATAAACTGATGAATTTCATGGGCGCAGAGGTAGTTTACGACCACGCAGATTACCGCCTTGTGAGCAGCAGAGTGCTGCAGGAATTTGCGAATTTCAAGGAAGTGAATCTGTTTCTGCGTGGTATGTTCCCACTGGTGGGCTTCAAGAGTACATCGGTCTACTATGAGCGCAGCGAGCGTCTTGCAGGCAAAAGCCACTATCCACTCAGCAAGATGCTGAATCTCGCCTTTGACGGTATCACCAGTCTTTCCATCAAACCCATCAAGATGATATTCGGGTTCGGCATGATAATTGCAGTGCTTAGCTTCATCGGCGTGATATGGGCGGTGGTGGAGCGCATCCTCGGCAACACCGAGAGCGGCTGGGCGTCCACGATATGCATCATATGCTTTTTGAGCGGTGTGCAGCTTATCTCGATCGGCGTTATCGGAGAATATATCGGCAAGATATACATGGAGGTAAAGCAGCGCCCGAGATATATCATCAGCGAACGCACCTATGAAATGCAGGAGAAGAACAGTCATGAGTGATTTCGGCATAAATTAAATGCTCTCCATGCAGGAGCAGCTTCAGGAGAAATACAAGGACAAGTGGGAGCATATCTCCCCCGAAGTAGGCAAAAACAAGCTGCTGTGGATGATAGGCGAGATAGGCGAGGTCATAGATATCGTCAAGAAGAATGGCGGAGCAAAAGCCTGCGAAAACAGCGAGATACGAAAAGAACTTGTTGAGGAGCTGGCAGATGTGCTGATGTACTACAACGATGTCTTGCTCTGCTACGGAATTACCGCAGAGGAGCTGAAGCAGGCTTATGCTGAGAAGTTTGAGAGGAATATGAAAAGATGGTAATATAAAAATCCGCACAGCTGAAAAACTGTGCGGATATTTTTATCAAAGCTGTGACTCCATCGATAAGCCGAGTTCTGTCGTGTATGACCATCTATCTAGCCCTGCCGTCGCCGACAGGATCAAGCCACCTTACAACGGGGCGCGCCGAGCAGACGCGTTGTCCCCCGCACCAATCGGTGTTGCATCGGATAGGGTTTACATAGCAGTGCAGTCTCCTGCACTCTGGTGAGCTCTTACCTCGCCTTTCCACCCTTACAGGAGCCGTGAACACTCCTGCGGTATATCTCTGTTGCACTAGCCCTAAGGTCGCCCTCGGCTGACGTTATCAGCTACCCTGCTCTGTGATGCTCGGACTTTCCTCATTACCCTTGCGGGTCCCGCGGTCATATAATGAAGTCACGAAGCCTAGTATAACACAATTCCCCGAAAAAATCAAGCCGTAGTGGAGAGTTTTGTATAGCATATATAATATACAATTAGTATATTTTGCGTGTTATAATACTGGTGGTTGGGACGAGTCGGGCAAAGCGCCTGTCTACTTGACAAATCCGGTTTACTGTTGTATAATTAAAATGTATAGCTATGAATATAATGCTTGTTTTTTAGATATCAATGCCTTCTTTCCACCATGGCAAAGAGGACTTTTTTACTCTGAATTCACCCTGGAAAGGAATTTATTATGGATTATAACATCAAAGAAGTATCCGAAAGACTGCGTGCATGCCGTGAGGCGCTGGATTTCACTCCCGAATATATGGCTGAGCGCACTCAGGTATCCGTGGATGATTATCTGACTTTTGAAAACGGCGAACGTGATCTTCCTCTGTCCTTCATGAACAACTGTGCCGAAGCGCTCGGAATGGAGCTGATCGCACTGCTGACAGGTCAGTCTCCCAAGCTGACAAAGTATTCCGTCGTCAGAAACGGAGAGGGTCTGCGAGTGGAGCGCCGTGAGCGTTTTGAATATCATCATCTTGCATATATGTTCAAGAACAAGTGCCTTGAGCCTATGCTGGTAACAGCGCCCTATCTTGAGGAGCAGCAGAATGCGCCTATCAAGATGTCTACTCATGAGGGTCAGGAGTTTGACTATATCATATCTGGTCGGATGAAGTTCATCATCAATGGTCATGTAGAGATACTCGGCCCGGGTGATGCACTGTATCTTGATTCCAAGAACCCCCATGGTATGATCGCAGTGGGCGGAGAGGACTGCACATTTATTGCTATTCTCGTTTCTTAATACATATATACACAAAGGAAAGGACACACAATAATGGATGTAGCATCATATCATCTCAATTTCGTCAATGAGGGTTTTGACGAAAACGGGATACTGAATAAGTTTGAAATAAAATATCCTGAAAATTTTAATTTCAGCTATGACATTATAGACAAATACGGCGAGCTGGAGCCTGACAGACGTGCTCTTATATGGGTAGATCTGGAGGGTAATGAACGCACCTTTACATTTGGAGATCTCTCCAGACTCTCCACCAAGGCAGCGAATATGTTTACCGCAATGGGCATCAAGAAGGGCGACCATGTAATGCTGGTGCTGAAGAGAAATTATCAGTTCTGGTATGTTATCATGGCGCTGCTGAAGATCGGCGCTATCGCGATTCCCGCTACTCATCAGCTCACAACAAAGGACTTCGTTTATCGCTTTGAGGCTGCTGATGTCAAGGCAGTCATTGCGACAAGTCATGCGGATGTTTCCCACTATGTGGAGGAAGCAGATGAAAAGCTGAATGGATGTCTTAAGGCAAAGTTTATCGTAAACGGCACAAGAGACGGTTGGACAAATTTCGACGAAGAAGTTGAGAAGTATCCTGACATTATGGAGAGGGTTCCCACAAAGGCTGATGAGACCTTCCTGCTTTACTTCACTTCGGGTACCACTGGTTATCCCAAGATGGTTATTCACGACCACACCTATGCGCTGGCGCATATCCAGACTGCAAAGCACTGGCACAATGTCGATCCCGATGGTATCCACCTGACCATTTCTGATACAGGCTGGGCCAAGGCTGCATGGGGTAAGATGTACGGTCAGCTCATAATGGGTACTTGTATATTCGTATATGACTTTGACAGATTCATTCCTGAAAATATGTTGGCTGTTATGGAGAAATACAGGATCACAACATTCTGCGCTCCTCCTACTATGTTCCGCTTCTTTATCAAAACCGGACTCGGAAACTATGACCTTTCCAGCCTGAAATACTGCACCATAGCAGGCGAGGCTCTTAACCCCGAGGTCTACAACAAGTGGCTGGAGTATACAGGCATCAAGCTTATGGAGGGATTCGGACAGACAGAATCCACCCTTATTCTGGCAAACACTATCGGCATGACGCCTAAGCCCGGTTCCATGGGCAAGCCTACCCCTCTGTATGATGTAGTGCTGGTTGATGCCGACGGAGATGTTGTTCCGACAGGTGAGACGGGCGAGATCTGCATCCGCAGTAAATATTGCGATCAGCGAGGCCTTTTCCGTGGCTATTACCGTAACGAAGAAGTTACCAACGAGGCGTGGAATGACGGACTCTACCATACGGGCGATACAGCATGGATGGATGAGGATGGCTACTACTGGTATGTAGGCAGAAACGATGATGTTATCAAGGCGAGCGGCTACCGCATCGGCCCGTTCGAGATCGAAAGCGTTCTGATCGCACACCCTGCAGTTCTTGAGTGTGCAGTAACAGGCGCTCCGCACCCGATAAGAGGCATGGTAGTAAAGGCTACTATCGTTCTGACTAAGGGCTATACCGCAAGCGATGAGCTGGTTAAGGAACTTCAGGATCACGTTAAGAAGAACACTGCTCCCTACAAGTATCCCAGAATAGTGGAGTTTGTGGATGAGCTTCCCAAGACCATAAGCGGCAAGATCAAGCGTACAGATATCAGAAAACGCGATATTGAAAAATACAATGCGGAAAATCCGCTGTAATTAAGGAGAAATAAAATGGTAGTAATTGAACTTGAAAACGGCAAGAAGATAAAGCTGGAGCTTTACCCTGAAAAGGCGCCCATCACTGTTGAGAACTTCCTGAAGCTGGTTGGCGAGGGATTCTATGACGGCCTGATATTCCACAGAGTTATCAAGGATTTCATGATCCAGGGCGGCGATCCCACAGGCACAGGCATGGGCGGCGCAAAGGAGAAGATCAAGGGTGAGTTCTTGATGAACGGCGTTGCTAACGATCTGCGTCATGAGCGTGGTGTGATCTCGATGGCGAGAGCGCAGAACCCCAACTCCGCAAGCTCCCAGTTCTTTATCGTTCACAAGGATTCCTTCTTCCTTGATGGTCAGTACGCTGCATTCGGCAGAGTAACCGAGGGCATGGAGGCTGTTGATGAGATCGCAGAGACTCCCACAGATTTCAGTGATCGCCCCAGAACAGACATGAAGATGAAGAAAGTCTACATCGAAGAGTAATTTCAAAATGCGTCCGAAAGGGCGCATTTTGTTGTTTCGTGGGTGAAAACCTGATTGTGTTTAAATTGCACAAAAAATTATGTGTGTTTTAATCTAAATGTGTCTATTTTCAGCTCGGAAGTGGCTAAATACCCGCCGTTCCTATTGACAAAACCTCTATTTTATAGTATCATAGAAGAATAGTAGTATAGGCGAAGTATGCCTTTTTACAGGAACTATTAAAAAGAGGTTTGAAATGCGTTTTGGAAGTGTGGCATTTTTTAAAGTGCTTATAAAAACCGTGCTGTGCATCGTGTTTTTCTTGCCTCTCGTTCTGTGCGTAGTTTTTGCTGTCATGCTCTGGCATAATGGCGCTGCGCTGGATGAGATAAAGCATGAAAATGATGTGCTTGCATCAAAGGTCGCATACCTGAGCGGTGAGGAAAAGCCGTCCGTTGAAGGCTTTTATGATATATATTCGGCGAGTGGTTTATCGGATGAGGCGCTTGTCGCATATATCGAGGGCAGAAACAGCGTGACAGGAAATGACGCTGCAAGCGAAGAAGTGAAGGATGTTATCCCTCATGAGGATCACCAGCAGCAGGAAATGGCAGAATCTGTTGAACAGGCTCCTGCCGAGACAAAGGAATCCGTCGAGTCGGCTGAGACCGAGGAGACAAAGACCGTTGAGGTGTTGCAGCCTGTAAATCCTTACGAGGATATGTTTGAGGATATGACGGTTCGGGTGCCTGCATCCTATGTACGAGAGGAGAACACTGTTTACCTTACATTCGATGACGGTCCCTCTGCCAATACATATTCGATGCTTTATTATCTGGATAAATACGATCTGAAGGCGACTTTTTTCGTCGTCCCCAGCCGCACTGAAGAGTGTTATGCTCTGATGAAGCAGATAGTAGACAGCGGTCATGCTATCGGCGTTCATAGTGCATCTCACGAATATGAAAAGATATACGCTTCTGTTGAGGCATATCTTGAGGACTTTTACGACGCATGGCAGATGATCTATGAGGCGACAGGCGTCAAGACTGAGATATTCCGCTTTCCGGGTGGCAGTAAGAATGATTACAATGAGGCTACCAGAGATGCCATCATCGAGGAGATGACCCGCCGTGGCTTCAGATTCTATGACTGGAATGTGGATAGCAATGACGCAGGCGGCGCCACATGGACGGAAATGTTCACATCTGTTCCGGAGGATATCTCTAATAACTATCGTTCAGTAGTGCTGTTCCATGATTCGGCACAGCGTGAGAATACGGTGTATGTGATGGAAGATATCATTAAGAAACTTATTAAAGAAGGCTATAAATTCGATAAGATAAACAACAACACGCAGCCTGTCCAGTTTATCGGGCCGTTTGCGTAATTCTTTACAGAAAGGATAACCAATATGGGTATTAAGGATAATTTTTCGCAGGCAGTCAAAGAGCTGTGGAAGAAGGATGGCATGGAGGAGGGCAATGACGCTCCTGTGATCCGTGATGGCGTTCCCACGCAGCTGGATCAGTATCTGGCTCAGCCTGAGGCTACTCCCGTTCAGCCTGCAGCTACAGTGCAGTCCCCTGTAGCTGCTCAGCCTGTGCAGGCTGTAGATCCTGCTGCTGTTCCCTTGCGCAACGATGAACAGCCTGCGCCTCCTGTTCCTGCTCCTGCTTCTGCAGATGCGAAGCCCCAGGAAGCAAGACCCGCCGGAGTTCCTCTGGAAACTCCTTATTATCGCCCGCAGCCTGCTCCCGAGCAGCCTGTACAGAGTGCTCCCGTAGCACAGAATGCAGGCTTCAATGGCGGACAGGCTCCCCAGAATACCGCCTATAATGCAAATGATGGTTTTGGCGGCGGATACGTTCCTCCTTCCAACGGAAATGTGAACGCCAACCGTGCGGCAGGCGTTACCGATGAAGTTACCGTTATCTCCAGAAACACGATCATCGACGGCAATGTACGCTCCCTTGCCAATATGCAGGTGGACGGCAATATTAAGGGCAATGTAGAGACTACCAGAGATATCGACATGACAGGTAAGGTAGTCGGTGATATCAAGTGCAACAATGCGTCCATGAATTCTGCAGCTATGCAGGGTAATATTATCAGCAAGGGTAAAATGCGCATGGACAGAGATACTATACTTATCGGCGATCTTACATCCCAGTATGCGGACGTTAACGGCCGTATCAGAGGCAAGCTTGAGATCGCAGGCAAGGCCGAGCTGAAGCGTGACGCTATCGTGTTCGGTGATATCAACGCTTCCACTATTGCGGTAACAGACGGCGCTATCATCCAGGGTTATGTAAACACTACATTCCTTTCCAAGGAAGACAGCCGCAACGCATTCCCTGACGCCATCACTCTTGAAGCTACCGCTAAGCCTGACGGCACAAAGTAATTCAGCATCTGAAAGGTTATTTCCATGAGCAAACAGAAAGTTTCCCTGGCACCTATAATTTCAACGATCATCGTAGCTGTGCTTGCTATTGTAGTAGCAGTGGTGGCTATAGTGCTTATTACAAGTGAGGACGGTCCTTCGTCTCAGTCTACCCCAGATACAGGTGTGTCTGCGCCTGCGGCATTTGCTCCTACGCAGGAGCAGGTGGATGAATGCACATACGCGGCACATGATCTTGTGGCAGCTCATTACAAGGCTGTGCGCCTGTTCGTGACAGAGGGTCTGGATCATCTTCCTGAGCCTTACGGTAATGAGCCTGACGGCGGTTATTATACTGTGGACAGCGCTGCGTACAAGACTCTTGATGATATTACAGAATTATTGAACTCTATTTATACTGCTGAAAAGTCGGCAAGCATACTCACAGATCTTGATGGCAAGGGCATTCAGGTGTACAAGAACAGAGAGATCCTTGTGAAGGTAGAAGAGACCTACGAAGGCACTGCTGAACCAACCGCTGAAGCAACTGACGACAGCGGAAGCGTACAGTATGCTACAGAATATGTTCTCGGTATCCACATGGATTTTGTTCCTGCTGCAGATTATGGCAAGGACTGGTCTACATGCCGAATTGCAGTAACACCTGTTTCTGAAACAGAGTGCAAGCTGGTGGTATATCTCAATGGTGTGGATCCAGAGACTGCTACGGATGCTGATGCAGATTCCGTGCTCAATATGTCCATGATCAAGGGCAGCGAGGGCTGGCGTCTGGCAACCTTTGTGTATTGATATGTCGGACAAAAAAGGCAACAACCCTCTGGGTGTATATGCTGTGGCAAGCCAGCTGGCATTTGCGATAATCTCACCGTTGCTGGTGTTTATCGTGGGCGGATATTTTGTAAGCCAGCATTATGGTTGGCCTGACTGGGCAATGCTTATATGTGTCGTTCTTGGTATAATATTCATGCTCTGCGGTGGTATATCCCATCTTCAGAAAATGATTCAGCTTTATGCGAAGGACGATAAGCAGGCGCCGAAGATATACTCATCCACAGAGGATAACGATTATTACGACGATTATTCGAAAAAACATGGCATCTAAGAAAAAAGACATCATCACGCAGGAAATGCATTCCCTGCTGCCATATTATCTGGCGGTGAACGGCGTGTTTTTTGCGGTGATCATAGTATTGTTCTTTGCGATGGGATATGATTACACTCTCATCCTTGGCGGTATCTACGGAAATGTGTTCTGCGTACTGAACTTCTGGCTTCTGGGAGTTACTGCACAGATCGCCGTAAGAAAATCCCCAAAAAGCGCTCAGACTTATATGAACTTCATGTATTGCCTGCGTTATCTCGGATTGTTTTTTGTGATGACTGCAGCGGCGTTACTGCCGTTCATAAATCTTCTCACAGCGCTGATACCGCTGCTGTTCCCAAAGATCGTGATAACGATAAGGGCATTTCGGGAAAAACAACAATGATATTTTCCGCTCAAGCGGATAATATACATCGGTGTATACCGATGAAAAAGGAGGACTGATACAAATATGTCAACCGCTTTGCTAATGGCATCTGAGGCTGCAGCAGAAGCCGCCGAAAGCACATTTACTATCGACGGACCTCTTGTAGTTGCCAGCTGGGAGATGTTCGGTATGACATGGAACCTTACCGAATCGGTAGTCGTGCAATGGATAGTTATGGGTATAATACTCGTGATCTGTCTGGTTCTCGGCACAGGACTCAAGGTGGTTCCCACTACTCGCCGTCAGGCGCTTGCGGAATGGTTAGTTACTTTCGTGAACGACATGGTAGATGGCAGTATGGGCGAAAAGTATAAGTCTTACAGACCGTATGTCGGCATTCTGTTGGTATATGTTGTACTCTGTAACCTTATCAGCCTTGTTGGTCTGAGAGCGCCTACAGCGGATGTTTCGGTAACAGGCACACTGGCTATCATAACATTCTTTATGACCCAGTATAATCGTGCAAAGACAGGTGGCGTCAAGGGATATTTCAAGGCCTATATTGATCCGCTGCCCTTTATGCTCCCGTCCAATATCATCGGCGAGATATCCAATCCCGTTTCCATGGCGCTCCGTCTTTTCGGTAACATGGTAGCAGGTATGGTTATCGGCGGCCTGATCTACTGGGCGCTGGGCAACATTATGCCTCCCGTCGTTATTCCTGCGATCGCATCGCTGTATTTCGACATCTTCTCGGGCGTAATTCAGGCATACATCTTCACAATGCTCACAATGTCCTATATTTCCAATGCGGAATGTGAGTAAAAATCATAGCTACGGATATATTCCCCTTAAGGGATAATATACAAGCAAATCAATATTCATGGAGGATATTACAATGGAAGAAATCAAAATGTTATCTCATGCAATCGTACTCGGCGCTTCCGCTCTGGGCGCAGGTGCAGCAATGATCGCAGGTATCGGCCCCGGTATCGGTGAGGGCTACTGCGGCGGTAAGGCAGTTGAGGCGATCGGCAGACAGCCTGAGGCTTCCGGTGCAGTTACAAGAACAATGATCATCGGTGACGCTATCGCAGAGACCACAGGTATCTATGCGCTGGTAATTGCTCTGCTGCTCCTGTATGCAAACCCCATCGCAAGTGCATTCACAAACGCTTGGATGAGCTAAGAATAATATAAAGCATATAGGGAGGAGACTGGCAGATGCTGAATCTTATCAGCGAGGCTTCCGTAGCTGCTGAGCAGCCGAAGCTTGCACTGGTTTCGATCGACCCCGGAACCATCGTATTTACCCTGATAAATGCGCTCATAATCTTCCTTATCTTCAGAATTTTCCTGTATAAGCCCGTGTGCAAGATACTCGACCAGCGCAAGGAGATGGCGGCGAAAGAGATCGCCGAGGCTCAGGCTGCAAAGGAATCCGCACAGGCGACCGAGCAGGAATACAAGGAAAGACTCGCTGTTGCCAGGGAGGAGGCTGCTGAGATCATGAAGCAGGCTACCGCAAGGGCGCAGGCACGAGAGGAAGAGATCATCACCGAAGCTAATCAGAAGGCTGCTGAGATCAGAGTCAAGGCTGAGGAAGCTATCGAGCGTGACAAGAAGCGTGCAATGAACGAGATCAAGGATGAGATCTCTGATATCGTTATCCTTGCCGCATCAAAGGTCGTAGAAAAGGAAATTTCAGCTAAGGACAACGAGGATATCATCTCTAACTTCTTAGTAAACGTGGGCAGCGATAACTGATCCGCTCACCGAATAAATTCATGGAGATAGAATATGAACGACAAGGCTGAAAAGGTATACGGCGAAGCGTTCTTTGAGCTGTGCCTGGAGGAGTCCCCTGACAAGCTGAAGGATATCTTTGCGGAGCTTACCTCCTTACAGGAGATCTTCGCAGAAAATCCCGAGCTTACAAAGATCATGGATACTCCTACGATTACAGTGGAAGAAAAGCTCTCGCTTGTTAAGGATATCGTTTCAAGCGGCAATGTTTCGGAATACAGTGGTAATCTGCTGTGCATTCTGGCGGAGCGTGGACGCTTCGGCTGCTATAACGGTATCGTAAAGAACTTCCGTGCGAAGTACAACGAACATTTCAAGATCGCCGAAATAGTCGTTACGACCAGCACACCGCTCACCGACGAGCTGCGTGCAAAGATAGCAAAGAAGATGTCCGAAGTTACGGGCAAGACCGTTTCCATCCGTGAAAAGGTGGATGCAGGCATTATCGGCGGTATCGTTATCGACTACGGCAGCACTCGCTACGACGGCAGCGTAAGTGCAAGACTCAATGCGATAAAGAATGAGCTTAGCTCCATCATCGCATAAAAAATAAGTAAGAAAGGGATGTAGTAAATGGATTTACGCCCCGATGAAATAACGGGCCTTATCAAGTCCCGCATCAAGAACTACAGCGCAAAGATCCAGCTCGGCGACATCGGTACCGTTGTCACAGTGGGTGACGGTATCGTTCGTATCCACGGCCTCGAAAAGTGCATGATCAACGAGCTTCTCGAATTTGAGAACGGCGTTCAGTGCATGGCGATGAACCTGGAGCAGGATTTCGTAGGCGCAGTAATGCTCGGCTCAGATGCCGAGATCAAAGAGGGCGACACTGTTAAGCGTACAGGACGTATCGTATCCGTTCCTGTAGGCGAGGAGCTTCTCGGACGTGTCGTAAACTCTCTGGGTCAGCCTATTGACGGCAAGGGTCCTATCCTCGCCAAGGAGACCCGTCCTATTGAAAAGATCGCATCCGGTATCATCACAAGAAAGCCCGTTACCGTGCCTCTCCAGACAGGTATCAAGGCTATCGACAGCATGATCCCGATAGGCAGAGGTCAGCGTGAGCTGATCATCGGCGACAGACAGACAGGTAAGACTGCTATCGCTATCGATACCATCATCAACCAGCACGATAAGGATGTAATATGCATCTACGTTGCTATCGGCCAGAAGAACTCTACCGTTGCAGGTGTGGTTGAGCAGCTCCGTGCAAATAATGCTCTGGATTATACTATCGTGGTATCCTCCACTGCTTCCGAGCTTGCTCCTCTGCAGTACATCGCTCCTTATTCCGGCTGCACCATGGGTGAATATTTCATGGATAAGGGCAAGGATGTTCTGGTAGTATATGATGACCTCTCCAAGCACGCAGTAGCTTATCGTACACTTTCTCTGCTGCTTAAGAGACCCCCGGGACGTGAGGCGTTCCCCGGCGACGTATTCTATCTGCACTCCAGACTGCTGGAGCGTGCTGCTCGTCTTAATGAGAACTACGGCGGCGGTTCCCTGACTGCGCTTCCCATCATCGAAACACAGGCAGGCGACGTTTCCGCATATATTCCCACAAACGTTATCTCCATCACAGACGGTCAGATCTACCTTGAGTCCGAGCTGTTCAACGCAGGTGTTCGTCCTGCTGTTAACCCCGGTATCTCGGTATCCCGTGTAGGCGGTAACGCTCAGATCAAGGCTATGAAGAAGGTAGCAGGTACCCTGAAGCTGGATTACTCCCAGTACAGAGAGCTGCAGTCTTTCGCACAGTTCGGCTCCGATCTGGATAAGGATACAAAGGATCGTCTGGCAAAGGGCGAGCGTATCGTAGAGGTGCTCAAGCAGGAGCAGAACGCACCTCTCGCTGTTGAGGAGCAGGTAGTTATCATCTACGCTGTAATCAACAACTACCTCGCATCTATCGAGATCGAGCAGATCAGACAGTACCAGAAGGATCTTATCGCTCATATCAGAAATGAAAAGCCCGAGATCTTCGAGAGCATCAGAAACGAAAAGGTGATGACTCCCGAGAACGAGGATGCCATCAAGGAAGTTCTCACAAGCTTCGCTGCATCCTATGCGGGCTGATACCGAAAGGAGAAATAGCATGAAACTCGCTTCTTTTGTTCTCAGCATCGTAGCAACAACTATCTCTATCGTTGCAGCTCTCGCAGTAGCATGGCTGTATATCGAGAAGAAGGTTAAGTATATCACTACCGAGGAGAATGTTATCCAGTAATATCCTCGGATAAACACCAATCCAAACTTGGAGGTGAAAGATCATAGCAAGCGGTAATATGAAGGATATCAAGCGCCGCATAAAGTCTGTAGGCTCGACCCGACAGATTACAAAGGCAATGGAGCTGGTATCCTCAAGTAAGCTGCGTAAGGCTAAGACTCGTGCTGAGCAGGGCCGCCCCTACTTTGAGGCGCTGTACCATACTATGTGCGAGATAGCCTCCGCCAACACCGATTTCTCCACTGTGTTCACACAGAAGAGACCGATCAAGCACAGACTATTCATCGTTATTGCAGGCGACAGAGGTCTTGCAGGCGGCTACAACTCAAATGTTATGAAGCTGGTAGCTTCAGCACATGAGAATGACGCAGAAAAGCCAAAGATAATTGCAATCGGCAGAAAAGCCATTGAATTTTTCTCCAAACGAGGCTATGAGATAGCAGGCAGCTTCGCAAATGTTGCGGAGGATATCAAGCCTTCAAAGGCACAGGATATCATGAACATCGCTCTGGATATGTTCAAGAAGGGCGAAGTGGACGATGTTCAGCTGTTCTACACTACATTCGTATCCTCGCTTACTCAGGAGCCGCAGCAGATGGCTGTACTCCCTATGAAAACACAGAAGCTGGAAAACTACGGCACCATGACATACGATCCCTCTCCCGAGGCTGTATTCAACCGTATCGTTCCCCGCTTTACTGCAAGCCTTCTGCAGTGCGCGATCGTGGAGTCCTATGCTTCCGAGCAGGGCGCCCGCAGAACGGCAATGGAATCCGCAACCGACAACGCCGACGAAATGATTGCAAGTCTCTCGCTGCTGTATAACAGAGCTAGACAGGCAAGCATCACTCAGGAGCTTACCGAGATCGTTGGCGGTGCCAATGCACTCGAATAAACATTTCCAACCAACGGAAAGGAAAAATCAGAAAATGACAAATCAGAACATAGGCACGATCGTTCAGGTCATCGGTGCGGTGCTGGATATCCGCTTCCCCACCGAGAGCCTTCCCAATCTGCTTAATGCCATCGAGATCGATAACAACGGTCAGAAGCTGGTTGTCGAGGTAGCACAGCATATCGGCGACGATATCGTTCGCTGCATCGCAATGGGCTCTACCGATGGTCTTGTAAGAGGCATGGAAGCAGTGGATACAGGTGCTTCCATCAAGGTTCCTGTCGGAAAGGAAACACTTGGTCGTATCTTCAACCTCCTCGGTGATGCGGTTGATGCTAAGCCTCAGCCCGAAACAGAGGAGAAGTGGGAGATCCATCGTCCCGCTCCTAAGTTTGAGGAGCAGGAAGCCTCCAACGAGGTACTTGAAACAGGTATCAAGGTCGTTGACCTTATCGCTCCTTATCTTAAGGGTGGTAAGATCGGTCTGTTCGGCGGCGCAGGCGTTGGTAAGACAGTTCTTATCATGGAGCTTATCAACAACGTTGCTAAGCAGCACGGTGGTATTTCCGTATTTACAGGTGTAGGTGAGCGTACCCGTGAGGGTAACGACCTCTACAACGAGATGACAGAATCCGGCGTTATTAACAAGACCGCT
Source organism: Oscillospiraceae bacterium (assembly GCA_045531575.1). GTDB lineage: Bacteria > Bacillota > Clostridia > Oscillospirales > Ruminococcaceae > CAG-115. The sequence continues at coordinate 17,747 of JAZSEG010000254.1, forward strand.
CTCGTATACGGTCAGATGAACGAGCCGCCGGGAGCAAGAATGAGAGTTGCGCTCTCCGGCCTTACCATGGCGGAATATTTCCGTGACAAGGAAGGTCAGGACGTGCTGCTCTTCATCGATAACATCTTCCGTTTCACACAGGCAGGCTCCGAGGTATCTGCGCTGCTGGGCCGTATGCCCTCTGCCGTAGGTTATCAGCCCACCCTGTCCACCGAGATGGGCGCTCTGCAGGAGCGTATCACCTCCACAAAGAAGGGTTCCATCACATCCGTACAGGCTGTTTACGTTCCTGCGGATGACCTGACTGACCCTGCTCCCGCAACCACATTCGCGCATCTGGATGCTACAACCGTACTTTCCAGAAACATTGCATCTATGGGTATCTACCCCGCGGTAGATCCTCTGGAGTCCACCTCCAGAATCCTCACTCCCGAGATCGTAGGTCAGGAGCATTACGAGGTTTCCCGTGCGGTACAGTCCATCCTTCAGCGTTACAATGAGCTGCAGGATATCATCGCCATCCTCGGTATGGATGAGCTTTCCGATGAGGATAAGCTGACTGTATCCCGTGCAAGAAAGATCCAGCGCTTCCTGTCTCAGCCGTTCTCCGTTGCCGAGCAGTTCACCGGCATGGAGGGTAAGTATGTTCCTCTCAAGGAGACCATCCGTGGCTTCAAGGAGATCATCGAGGGCAAGCATGATGACCTGCCCGAGTCCGCATTCCTGTTCGTCGGCACTATCGACGAGGCAGTGGAAAAGGCTAAGAAGGGATAATTCCCCGAAAGCACACTAAGGAAAGGGGATTTTATGACTCCGTTTAAGTTAGAGATCATCACGCCCGAAAAGAAGTTCTTTGACGGCGAGACTGAGCAGATAATCGTGCGCACCACCGTCGGTGATATCGGTATTCTGAACGGACACGAGCCGTACTGCGCAGCGCTCGGAATCGGTCAGCTGCGTGTCATGATAGACGGCGAGTTCAAGCGTGCCGCTACATCAGGCGGTCTGATTAAGGTCGGTAAGACCAAGACTGTCATCCTCGTTGATTCCTGCGAATGGGCAGACGAGATCGATGTGGAGCGTGCCGAGACTGCCAAGGACGTGGCAGAGGGCCGCATTAAGGCGGCTGAAAGCGACAGACAGATCAAGATGGCTGAAGCTAAGCTGAAGCGTGCGCTCAACCGTATCGATACTGCAAGATACAAATAACATCAAATACCCGAGGCTTTGGTCTCGGGTATTTTTTATGTCTCCACAAATTTCCTTGGAAATATACGCAAAAACATTTGACAAACAAGGAAAAATATGCGACAATAGAAATATACCCTTGACTAATGACAGACGGAGCGTGAAAATGAAGATAATTAAAAAGATCACCGCCCTGCTGCTGGCTTCCCTTGTTGCATTTGGAAGCGCTGTTCCCGTATTTGCGGAGACCATCGACGCAGGCACTGAAACGACGATAATAGATACGACAAACCGACCTGAGACCGAAGTGACGGATGCAGATTCTTCCAAGCCCGAGACCTCTATAATCGAGCAGCAGGAGGAGCAGACAAAGCCTGAGACCAATGTAGATCTTTCGGATATAGATTATACCCCTGTTGACCTTACGGGATATATCCGATGGGACGGCAAGGCTGAGATGATCGACGGCAAAAATTATTATGTAACGGATACTGTCAAAGTAAGCAAGCATTTCGCCATCCCCGAAAACAGCAAGCTGGTAATGACTCCCGGCTCTACACTGACCGTTTACAAGAGCAAGACGTTCAGGATAAAGGGTCGTCTGCTGATCGAACCTAAGGCAACTCTTACCGTATCGGGTAATTTCATCACCAACAAGGATGCAGCGATGGAGAATTACGGTGACATCAAAGCTACTGTAAGCTCCAAGGTGTATATATCCGGTGAATACATAATCCGAAAAGGCTCTACCGCCATATATTCGGGTACGGTAAATGTTTACAAAACGGGCATGTACCTGAACTACGGAAAAAGTACACTTACCAAGAATTCGCAGATGCTTATCACTGGTGATTTTCAGACTCCTGAGGGCGGAAAGCTGCTCAATAAGGGATATTTTGCTGTAACCATCAGTGGTCGTGCTTCGTTCTCGGGTGCATATTATCTCTATGGAGAGAACGTGAACAGCGGTGTGTTCATCTTTGAAAAGACCGTGAAATACTACAAATCCAAAACAGCACGTTTTGCTGTTTCCAAGAGCAGCCGACTGATAGACTATCGTTATTATCGCCCCATCCAAAGCACAAAGCCAACAGATACAGGCACTAAGGGGATCGATGTTTCCTATGCGCAGGGGACTATCGACTGGGGCAAAGTGAAACTTGCAGGAATCGAATTTGCTATGCTGCGAGCATCACGAGGTTACATAAGCGAAGCAAAGCCGATGGCGCAGGATGTGACATTCGAGTACAACGTGACTCAGGCGACCGCCTATAACATCAACGTGGGCGTTTACCACTATCTTTATGCAGAAACTGTCGAGGAGGCACGAAAGGAAGCCAGATTCCTGCTGGAGACCATCAAGCCGTATAAGATCACTTATCCTGTTGTTCTGGACGTGGAGGAGCAGTATCAGGCAGACCTCGGCAAGGAAAAGCTGACAGCCATGTGCAAGGCGTTCCTTGAGGAGATAGAGGCTGCAGGTTACTATGCAATGATCTATTCCAACAAGACATGGCTGACCACCTATCTCGACATGAACGAGCTTAAGGACTATGATGTGTGGCTTGCCCAGTGGAACACCGTTCCCACCTACAAGGGCAGCTTCGGTATCTGGCAGTACAGCAGCAAGGGCATCGTATCAGGTATTGACGGATATGTGGATCTTAACATTGCGTACAAGGATTACGCAAAGATCATCCGTCAGAACGGATTGAATAATCTGAAAAGTAATGCGGCATAAATAGCTTATCCCCTGAGAGTTTTCTCAGGGGATCTCTTTATATATCCAATCTCATTTCCAACTGAAAGTCGTCCACTTCGCCTGTTTCCTCAAAACCCACAGACTGATACAGTGCCTTTGCTACGTCGTTGCCGAAAGCAACACCTGTAAATATCTCGGTAACATTAAATGTATCTGTCAGATATTTTATTGCAAGCTTCAGGGCGCTCCTTCCGTAGCCCATGCGCTGATAACGCTCGTCTATCAGAAACTTCCACAATGTATACTGCTTCTTTATCTCATAGTAACCAAGCATGATAAATCCCACCATCTCTCCGTCAGCATATATTGCGAAAGGGAACGCAGTATCTTTATATACCCAAGCCTGTGCCAATGAATGAGCAGTGGAGGAAACAAAATCCTTTTGGCTCTCTGAAATGCGAAGAGCCAGTACCTGCTCCAGATTATCCTTTGTTATTTCTCTGAGTTCAACCATAACCATATACTCCATAAAATACTGATTGCCTTTTGGTAATTATATCATCAACACTAATAAAAGTCAACGAACCAGAAAAAACCGCCACGCAAAACAGGAGGAAAAGCGCAGCGGCAAAAAATATTTAGAGGTATCAGACTTCAAAGTGTATGTCAAGACCGCCTCCTGCGGTCGATAGTCATATAATACAGCTTTATTCTGAAACTGCAGTAACGTCTGTGTGACAGAACGGAGAAATTCTCGGATAAGCTGTGTGAGCGGATAAAAAAGTAAAAATTTTGTCTGTTTGCTTTACATCACGGCGTCAGTGTGGTATAATGTATATGAATATTTGAATTTTACTATAAAAGGAGACACACCATGTACAAAGAATTTTCCGACAAGGTATCCTCGCTGCAGCCCTCTGCTATCCGAGAGATACTGAAGTTTACCGCTGATCCCACAGTAATCAGCTTTGCTGCAGGAAATCCTGCGCCCGAAGCATTCCCTACAGATGTCATCGCCAAGCTCTCCGCCGATATCTTCGCTGAGGAGCCTATCAACGCTCTGCAGTACTCCATTACCGAGGGCTATCCCAAGCTCCGTGAGTGGCTGAAAGACGACCTGACAAAGAAGGGCATGTTCAAGGATGGCGATAATGTCATCATCACTTCGGGTGCACAGCAGGCTATAGAGACAACTGCGAAGATCCTGTGCAACGAGGGTGATGTGATCATCTGCGAGGATCCTGCATTCATTGGCTCGCTGAACGCCTTCCGTTCCTACGGTGTGAAGCTGGTGGGCATTCCCATGGACGACGATGGCATGATAATGGACGAGCTGGAGGCAGCGCTGAAGGCTAACCCCACCACAAAATTCATCTACACCATCCCGAACTTCCAGAACCCCACAGGTAAGACCACCACTCTGCAGCGCAGAAAGGAAATGCTGGAGCTTGCAAAGAAGTATGGCTTATATATCCTGGAGGACAACCCCTACGGCGCTCTGCGTTTCTCGGGCGAGGATGTTCAGAACCTCAAGGAACTGGATGACAGCAAGCATGTTCTGTATGCAGGAAGCTTCTCCAAGGTGCTGGCTCCCGGTCTGAGAGTAGGCTATCTCCTCGGTGATGCAGAGGTGCTGTCCAAGGCTACCGTAGGTCTGCAGACAAGTACCGTACATACCAACATCTGGGCGCAGATGCTGACATACCGCTTCCTTACCACCGTAGATTTTGACGCACATCTTGCAAAGCTGCGTGATATCTACCGTGCAAAGTGCAAGCTGATGCTGGATGGACTGAAGGCAGAACTGCCCGACTTTATCGAGCTTACAAATCCCGAAGGCGGTCTGTTCATCTGGGGTACGCTCCCTGAGAAGTACAACATGAACGAGTTCTGTACAGAGGTAGTTCACCGCAAGGTGGCACTTGTACCCGGAAATGCATTCTCCACCGATGAGAGCGCTGTTTCGCACTCCTTCCGCATGAACTTCTCCACACCCACTGACGAGCAGATCGTAAAGGGCGTAGAGATCCTCGGCAAGGCTGCAAGAGAGATACTCAAATAATCACGGCTGTTGATAGACGTATATATGAAAGGAATTTAATATGGACGAACAGAAAAAGAATATGCTGAGCCTTATTCAGCCTACAAACACACCGCATCTCGGAAACTATCTGGGTGCGATGCAGAACTGGGTAAGGATGCAGAACGATTATAACTGCTTTTTTGGCATTGCAGATCTTCATTCTATTACCGTAAGACAGGATCCCGTAAAGCTCCGTGCGCAGATCAAGGAAAGCTATGCTCTGCTTATTGCAGCAGGTCTTGATCCTGAAAAGTCTACCCTGTTTGTGCAGGGACACAACTGCCAGCATGCTGAGCTCAGCTGGATACTTTCCTGCTACACCCAGTTTGGTGAGCTTTCCAGAATGACTCAGTTCAAGGATAAGTCTGCAAAGTATACAGATAATATCAATGCAGGTCTGTTCACCTATCCTGTGCTGATGGCGGCTGACATCCTGCTGTATCAGGCTGATCTCGTTCCTGTAGGCGCAGACCAGAAGCAGCATCTCGAGCTTGCGCGAAATATCGCACAGCGCTTCAACGGTGTTTACGGCGACACTTTCACTATGCCTGAGCCTTACATCACCAAGACCACTGCAAAGGTAATGTCCCTGCAGGAGCCTACCAAGAAGATGTCCAAGTCCGACGAGAATCCCAATGCGTCTGTATGGATTCTGGACGACAAGGATACTATCATCCGCAAGTTCAAGAGAGCTGTTACCGACAGCGAGACCGAGGTTTGCGCTCGTGAGGGCAAGGACGGCATCATCAACCTTATGTCCATCTACTCTGCAGTTACAGGCAAGAGCTTTGAGGATATCGAGGCTGAGTTCAAGGGCAAGGGCTATGGCGATTTCAAGCTGGCAGTCGGCGAGGCTACAGCGGATATGCTGGCTCCCATGCAGGCTGAATTCAAGCGCATCTCAGCGGATAAGGCATATCTCGAAAACTGCATGAAGCAGGGCGCAGAGAAGGCGTACAAGGCAACCCGAAAGACGCTCCAGAAGGTGCATAAGAAGGTTGGATTTGTGGTGCTGTAATTAAAATATACATCAAGTATATTACTTTTGTAAATTATACAAACAGTTTCGTTAAACATCACGAAATAATCTCAGACAAGCAAGGCAAAAACTGTGACAATCCACAAAGTTTACGAGTTTCCATAATAAGCCCTTGCAATTTTGGACGATTTCTGATAAAATAGATACGTTACTGAAAAATCACACTAGAGAGGTAGGTGCTTCAAATGGCAAAGTGCGAAATCTGCGGCAAGAGCGTTACCTTCGGTATCAAGGTATCCCACTCTCACAGACGCAGCAACAGAACATACAAGCCCAACGTTAAGAAGGTTAAGGCAATCGTAAACGGCACACCTTGCAGAGTTAATGCCTGCACACGCTGCCTGCGTTCCGGTCTTGTACAGAGAGCTATCTAATTAAACTTGTAACTTGTTAACAGAAGTTATACTTTTTACAAAAATAATTACCCCTGTCCGCAATAGCGGATGGGGGCTTTCTGTTTTTCGACATATTTTCACTTTCGTAGTCTTGACAAATCCCGCCAATAGGAGTAAACTTATTGTATTACTACATGAAAGCGAGGTATCACATTGGTCAGCATACGAAATCTTAAAAAGCGTTACGACGCTTATCCCGTGCTGCGTGGATTGAATATGGAGATCCACAAGGGTGATGTTTACGGTTTCCTCGGCAGAAACGGCTGCGGAAAAAGCACAACGATGAACATCATAACAAATATTATTCCAAAGGATAGCGGTGATGTTATTCTCGGCGGCGGACAGCCTGTTACTGTGGGATATCTTCCCGAAAGCCCTATGATCTATGGCTATATGACTGCCCGTGAATACCTTGAATATATAGCTCACTGCTGTAATTATCAGGGCAATATCACCATGAGAGTGAACGAAGTGCTGGATATCGTGGGACTAACTCAGGCGGCGGACAGACGTGCCAAGGGTTACTCGCGTGGCATGACGCAGCGCCTGGGCATGGGTGCTGCGATAATCGGAGATCCTGAGCTGCTGCTGTTTGATGAGCCGACATCTGCACTGGATCCACAGGGCAGATCAGAGGTAATTGAGATCATCACACGCCTGAAGAGCATGGGCGCAACCATCATTCTCTCCACCCATATACTGCCCGATGTGGAGCGTGTGGCTAACCGCATAGGCATTATGAATAACGGAATTCTTGCCGAGGAAGGCGAGATCCGTGATCTGATGAACAAATATGGCACAGGAAAGATATCGCTCTCTCTTCGCAACCTTAATCAGGATAATAAGCTCCGACTTCTTTCAGTGGATTTCGCAAGGGCTGAGTTCAATAATGACAATCTGAAATTCAGCTTCTCTGCCGATGATACTGATGCCTGCGCTGCAAGGCTTATCGGCATACTTGCTGAAAATGGCATGGTTCCCGATAACTTCTCCATCGGTGCATCCTCTCTTGAGGAGCTTTACAGAAAGGTGGTGGGTGAATAATGAGATCCGGTTTCGGTTTTAAGAAGGAATGGATGCATTTCACCCGAACCTTCCGTTTTGCAGGGCTGCTGGTATCTGTATTTTCGTTTGCACTGGCTAATCCGTTGATGTATCGTTTGCTTCAGGCAATGATGCAGATGATGAATGAGATGTCCTCGGAGCTTGAAGAGATCGAGCCTGCTATGGCGGGCTACGGCGATATTATGCTGTGGGCGGCAGATATGCTTAATCAGGCTGAGATGATCTTCAGCGGCACATTGATCGAGCTTTGCGGCACCTCGCTCATAGTGGCGATGCTGATCCTTATGGCGCCGTTCGGAGGCGAGCAGAAAAAGCGTGCTACGATAATTCCGACCACCAGCGGACTGGAATACAAGTATTATCTCCTGCCGAAGTTTGTTCTGTATCCTGCCGTGTTCTTCGGAGCAAATTTCATTGCAGGCATTATTGCAGGATGTCTTTGCAATGCGTTGTTTGGCGGCGATATCGGAGCAGATATGATATTACTTGCTTCCCTTCTGTGTTCGGTTTATCTGCTGTTCATTATCACAGTATATATGGCGCTGGGACTTTGCACAAGCCGCCCAGGCATCATGACAATATCGGTATATCTCGGTCAGAGCCTTGTCAATCTTATCCTTACAAGTCTCGGACTCGAGCGCTACAATCCTTTCACGCTGTATAATCTTATTTCCGGAAGGATGTTTGCGGATGACTTCGATCTCGGCAAGGAGACAGCAAGTATCGTTGTGGCGATAGTGCTTGCGCTGGTTATAGCGGTTCTCATGTATGCACTTACACTTTCTGTTCTGAAAGCAAAACGCATAAATAACCAAGAGGATAAACCTGAGTTTTAATTACTTATAGTAAAATGCGGTATCAAGAATAATTGATACCGCATTTTGTATATATTGCGTGATATATGGCATAGCGTAATTACAAATAGTATAATAACCATTTGATATTACAACGTCTAAGGGCGGGCAGTATGCAGTTTTGTAATATTATTATAACATTATACTTTGTGTAGTTGCTATGAGATGGTCAGTTCAAGCCAGTGTTTGTCATTCATTCCTTTGTTGGCAAAGCTCACTGTAGGTTCGGCACAGCCTTCCTCAAATGCGCCAAGATATAGGCTGCTGTCGAAATCCGAGGATGGTATTGTGAATGAATATGTGCGGGAAGTGCCGCCATCAAATTCTGATGCAGGAATCAGAACAGCTTCGCCTGTTGAGAAGATTCTGCCGTCAGTGCCAACGCCTGCTTTGAGATACAGCGGGAAATGCTGCGGTGCGACGCCCAGATTTTCAATGGTGACAGTAAGCGTAGCCGTATCTCCCGAGCGAGTGATGCTTGCTTCAGTTACAGAAAAGCAATATCCCAGCATTTCGTTGATCTCTGCCATAAATTCAGCTTCTTCCGCATACATCAGCTTGCCTTCGCTTGCACCATTGCCCATTTGGAGATAGGTAAGCTCTGCGGTCTGTATTATCTGACGCAGATGCTCCTTGTCCCAGATTCCGTGTTCCTTCATATGGGTATATTCAGTGCAAAATTCGCCTACAACAGGCAGGGATGCCTGAGCGGCAGGTAAGAGTGCTTTTTCATGGCCCACCAACTGCACAAGACCGTCACGGCGGAGTGTTATTCCCAGACTTACGGCGTATTCGGAAACAGCAGTCGGAGAATCGCCGTTGACAGGAACCACCAGCTGAGTGTGTTCGAATGCGTCGGCCCAGTGACTGAGCATATCCATCTGAATCTTATCGGAGGGCATATCGCTGCCGTCCAGTCCGTAAGTATGCCATTCGCCCCAGTTTCCGAAGGTGCGTATATCGATATATTCAATGATCGGATCACCGTCGTAGCGCTCGGCTATAGCATCAGCAAGGGCTTTAGCATGCTTCAGATAAGTCTTGTCGTTCCACTTTGGAGTGCGCTGATAACCGCACTCTGTTCCTGCCATAACAGAGCCACATCCATCCTCGTACACAAATTCAGGAACATGACCGTTAACATTGTCTTCAAGAGAATTCGATGGTATAACTCCGAATGCAAGGTTTTTTCCGAGCTTACGGCACATTTCGATATGTTTATCTATGCATGACCAGTCATATGTTCCGTTCTCATCCTGAACAGAATCCCATGCCACACGAGTGTAGATGAGATCGCAGTTATCCCAAGCGATACTGTTTTCGGTTCCGTAATCCTCGCTTACATAATCCCAATGGGAATATGCATAAAGAGTCCATCCCTTGTGCGGATTTATGCCGGCGGGTGCATATTCAACAGGGATCTCGATAGTATTCGTCGTCTGAGAAGTCAAAGAGATCATTGCAGTGACAAAAGCGAGCAGCTTTTTTATCATAAGTCCTCCGAATAATTGCCCCCTGCCTTGCGACAGGGGGATAGATATTATGCGTAAGTGCTGAGTAATGCGCCTATGTTGTAGGCATAGCTCTGAGAGCTTGCGTTGGTGTATGCGAACACACCTGTGCTTCCTGAAAGCCTGCTTACCTGCTGTGCCTTCTGCGCCACCTTATCGGTGAATCCGAACTCGCCGAAAGAGGTCTTGAGATCTGTTGCGGAGATCTCCTTCATATAGTCAGGATCGAATTTGAGCTTGTTATCGTCGCCTATAGTGACGCCTGCTCGCTTCAGAGAACCTGAATACATCTTTGCGGCATTTACAAGGATAACGCCCTTTTCCAGCACGTTGTTGCTGTCGGAGTCTCCTACCTTATCGATAAAGGTGTTGTAGTCGCCGACAAACTTTTCGATGTGCTTCTGAGCAGCCTCAGTGTCATACTCGCCGCCGTATCTCAGACTTTCCGCAAACTGCGTAAGAGCCTCCGCGGAGCTTTGTACATTGGAAGCCGCACCCTTGAGAGATACTGCCTTGTCAGCTTCTTCCTCTTCCTTGCTGCCAAAGACGGAATTATAAAGCTTTTCGTATTCCTGCTTTATATAGCCTTCCTTATCCTTGGTGATGTTCTCCCAGAATTCATCATAGCTCTGAGCGTTGTTGCTGATGTTGTACTTGTTCTGCTGCTTGTACGCTTCATTCAGCTGAGAGTTGTATCTTGCACCGAGCTCAGCCATTCTGAAATTCTGCATTGCCATACTGGTGATAGTTGCCATAAAACTGCCCCCCTTTCATTGGTGGAATGGGTATGTGATAGCTGTAAAGATTTGATTTATATACAGATAATCAGCCTACGCCGTAGGTCTTTCTGTATTCCTTCATCTTGTCAACGTACTCTGCGCCGGGGATGATGCCCTTTTCGAGTGCGTCGATGATGTCGTTGATGGTAACGATGGAGTACACCTTAACGCCGAACTCCTCATAAACCTCCTGAACAGCGGACTTATCGGATGTGAGGCCCTTTTCCATGCGGTCAACTGTGATAACCATGCCCTGAAGCTCGATATCTGCTGCGCCTGTCAGCTTGGGGAGAACCTCACGCAGAGCCTTACCGCTTGTCATAACGTCCTCGATGATAACAACCTTTTCGCCTGCTTCAAGGTTCTTACCTACGAACATTCCGCCCTCGCCGTGATCCTTCACTTCCTTGCGGTCGAAGCAGTAATTAACATCCATGCCGAACTTGTTGTAGAGAGCTGTACAAGCTGCAACGGAAAGCGGGATTCCCTTATATGCAGGGCCAAACAGAGTCTCAGGTGTAAGACCGTTCTCCTTGATGCACTCTGCATAAAATTCGCCGAGCTTTGCGAGCTGAGCGCCTGTCTTGTAGTTACCGCAGTTGATGAAATAAGGAGCAAGTCTGCCGCTCTTGAGGGTGAACTCGCCGAACTTCAGCACTCCGCTGTCAACCATGAACTTGATAAAACTTTCTTTATATGTCATCTTGATCCTCCTGATACGCCGAAGCGCATACTTCTCTATATTATTCAACTATATTATATCACATGCTCGCTTTTTTTGCAATAGATTTCCCGAAATCTTAGCAACTGTATACAAAAAACAGTCTATTCTGTAAAAAGTAAAACGATTTCATAAAAAATATGTGCATTTTGGTGGAAAAAGCAGGGTTTTTCACTTGACAATTTCGTGATTATGTAGTAAAATAGAATAGGCTATTTAGCATTCGGTAAAGTATTCCGTATGCTCAAGAGCTAGGCGTTTATATCTAAAGGTTTTTATATATCAACGTTACGGCGGCACTAATATATAATAGACAGCGAACAGCCGTAGTAATTATATACTTATTATTCTTTATGATCCGTCTTCGGTTGGGGTAATTTCCGAATGGCAGAATAAGTGTATCTTTATAGCGTCGCTCAGCGACGATAATATCTATGTTCCTAGAAAATTGTATATTGTTCCCGCCGAATTTTAAAAGGAGGGAAATCAACGATGCCAACCGAATTGACCTATGTGTTGATCGGCGTTGCAGCGTTTCTGGTAGGCGCAGTGGTATGTGGCTTTATCTGCTTCAAGCTTGGTATAAAGCACCGCATCAAGTCTGCTGAGGCTCAGTTTGAGTCTGCTGAAAAGGAAGCTGCAAGAATTATCGCTGAAGCCAATGAAAAGGCTGAAACTAAGAAGAAGACAGCGCTCGTTGAGGCGAAGGATGAGATCTACAAGCTCCGCTCCTCTGCGGAAAAGGATATCCAGCACCTCAAGAATGACACTGAGCGCGAACTGAAGGAACGCAGAAGTGAGCTCTCCCGCTCCGAGCGCAGACTTCAGCAGAAGGAAGAAAATCTCGACAAGAAGACCGACAAGATGGAAAAGCTGGAAGAGCAGCTCCATGCAAAGCACAAGAAGGCGGACGAAAAGATCGCCGAGGCTGAGCAGCTCAAAGCAAGCCAGATGGATATTCTGGAGCGCATCTCGGGCTTCACTACAGAGCAGGCGAAGGATCACCTGCTGATGATGCTTGACAGTGAGCTGAGCCATGAAAAGGCAGTCAAGATCGCAGCTTACGATCAGAGGATCAAGGATGAGTGCGATGAGAAGGCACGTCAGTATGTATCGCTTGCTATTGCAAGACTGGCAGCAGATACCGTTTCTGAAATGGCTGTATCAGTTGTAGCTATTCCTAATGATGAGATGAAGGGTCGTATCATCGGCCGTGAGGGTCGTAATATCCGTGCACTGGAAACTCTCACAGGTGTTGATCTCATCATTGACGATACACCTGAGGCTATCACACTTTCCAGCTTCGACCATGTAAGACGTGAGATCGCAAGGATCGCTCTGGAGCGTCTTATCCAGGATGGACGTATCCATCCCGCACGCATTGAAGAGACTGTTGAGAAGGCTCGTCGTGAGGTTGAGCTGCGTATCAAGCAGGAGGGCGAGCGTGCAGTTATGGAGACCAACGTAAACGGTCTCAACCATGAGTTGGTGCGTCTTATCGGCCGACTCAAGTACAGAACATCCTACAGACAGAACGTTCTCAATCACTCCATTGAGGTTGCTCATCTGGCAGGTATCATGGCAAGCGAGCTTGGTGTTGATCCTGCGCTTGCGAGAAGAGCAGGTCTGCTGCATGATATCGGTAAGGCTCTCGATCACGAGATCGAAGGCTCCCACGTTCAGATCGGCGTAGATGTCTGCAAAAAGTACAAGGAAAGCCCCGAAGTTATTCACGCTATCGAGGCGCACCATGGCGATGTTGAGTGCCGCACAGTGATCGCTGCTCTCGTACAGGCTGCTGACGCTATCAGCGCAGCAAGACCTGCAGCAAGAAGCGAGAACTATGAGAACTACATAAAGCGTCTTGAAAAGCTTGAAGAGATCTGTAACTCCTATAACGGCGTTGACAAGTCCTTCGCTATTCAGGCAGGCCGTGAGGTACGCATCATGCTGAAGCCCGAATCTGTTAATGATGACGGCATGAAGGTGCTTGCCAGAGATATCGCAAAGCGTATCGAAAGCGAGATGGAGTATCCCGGTCAGATCAAGGTCAATCTCATCAGAGAGAGCCGTGCTGTGGATTACGCAAAGTAAATACATTGACCCCGCTTCAATCGAAGCGGGGTCTGTTTTTATGGGATAAGTCCGATATTGCGGGCGGCCAACTCCCACATATCCTCATCGAATTCTGTTTTATCGGGATGTGTTTGCAGCAGTCGGCGTACCTCTGCGTAGCACTCCACGGAATATTCATAGCCTGTGCTGAGCGTCTTGCGGACGCCCAAAGCCCAGTAATTTGCCTTGTCCATTAATCCGCTTGGTTCGAATTCGGCACAGGCAGCTTCAATATCATACGGCAGACTGATGATCTCTGCATGCCAGCGGTCGGTGTATTCCAGCACGGCGAATTTCAGTTGCGTGTCCCGTTGGTTCGGCGCCCCAAGTGGTCCGCTGTTTACGATAAGCCGACCGTAGCACTCATATACAAGAGGAACGTGACTGTGTGCGCAGAGTATGACAGGTGCGTCGATCTGCCTTAGTGTCTCTTGCAGTCGGCTTTCTGCGGGCTGCTTCTGCAGGAATTCATAATACGGCGGGCGATGTATGGCGAATATCCTGTCGCAGCCGTCAATGTTGATGTCTAATGTGTCAGGCATAGCCGCAAACCAGTCAAGAGCCTCATCAGTGAGATTTTTGTAGGTGTACAGCAGGCTTCCGTTCTTGCTGCCGTAGCTCCATCCAACAGGATCTCTACGATAATCCAACATATAATCATCACGGTTGCCCTTGATAAACCATGTCTTGTAATCATCGGGAATGTTGCGGAGAAGCTCCACAGTTTTCATAGGGTAAGGGCAATCTGTTACATAATCACCAAGAAATACTATCCCGTCTATGTTGTGGGAGTACACCCATTCAAGGCAGGTTTTCAATGCAATGTGGTTTGCATGGATATCTCCTATGGCTGCCAGTCTCATTTTATCACCGCCTGTTACGTTATGATATAATTCTATCTCATATCCGAAAAATTGTCAACATACAAAAATCCCCGATCGGAAGATCGGGGATAAATGTTATCAGATTGATAAATTACAGCTTAGCGATGTACTCGTTGATCTCATCGATTGCATTCTGGATAGCAGGCTCGTGGATCTCTCTCAGCTGTGTGTAGGACTGGTCACCTGTCAGGTAAACCAGGTTTGTCAGAGACTGGATAGGATTCTCTGTTGCGGAACCATCGGAAACCTCACCGAGACCGCCCTTGAAGTCGAAGATGGGGGTCAGAGGAGTGGTGTTCAGATCTGTCCAGCTGTAGTAAGCGTCGAGGTTGTAATCGGACCAGCCGTAGTTCTCCTTCTGCTGAGCCTTAGCAGCTTCTCTAACTGCGGGATCCTGAGAAGCGGTTACGCAGCAGTCGAGCCATGCGGCAACACCGTTGGGGTTATCGGAACCCTTTACCCACATGAGAGCATCCTGCTTAGCTACTACATAGTGAGCGTCAGCCTGAGGATCCTTGGGGAAAGGTACGCACTTAACTTCGTCCTCTGTCCAAGCGAATCTGGAAGCATACTTGCCGAGTGTGGACTCGTATACCCATGTGGAACCGTCAGCGTAGAACAGGATATCGCCCTTAGCCCATGCCATGGGGTTAACGTTCCAGCTGTTCAGCTCATGTCTGGGGTAACGGAGATTCTCTCTCTGGAGAACTGCGAGCATATTTTCCTCTGCACGCTCAACGTTAGGATCATGCAGATTGTTTACGATGACACCTTCCACGTTACCGATCATGGGAGTACCGGTGGAGATCATGAAGTCGTTCTCGGGGTTGTAGCCGTCGATAACGTACTTGTTCTCGCCGCTGTTCTGGAATGCACGAGCCATGTCAAGGAATGTATCCCATGTCCACTGGCCGTTCTCGAACAGAGTTCTGGGATCATCCAGACCTGCACCGTCGATAACGCTTGTGCGGTAGTACATAAGGTTGTTGAGGGAGATCTCATAGAATGCAGCGTAGTAGCGGCCGCCGAGCTTGAACTGCTCCATCATATCCTTAGCGCCGTCCCACTTGCCGTTGTCAAGGTTAACAACCTCGTCGATAGGCTGGTATCTGCCCTTCAGAACGCCGTAGGGGAAGTCGAGGATCTCAAAGGGGAAGAAGTCGGGAGAATCGCCGGAGGAAATTGCTGTAGCCAGCTTGTCATAACGCTCGCCGTAGGATACTACAGTGTAGTCGAAGATTCTGCCGTCACGCTCGGGATCCTTACCTGTGGTAGGAACGCCGTATGTATTCTTGTACAGGATAGCAGCAGGTGTGGTCTCATCGATATCCCACCAAGCCATCCACTCGATTCTGTCTGTTACCTCGAGCTCGGGGTTGTCGAGAGATGTGGGATCCATCTCGTTAACTGCCTCGTTAACAGCGGAGTTCTCTGCGAATGTAGTTGTTGTTACAGAAGTCTGGGGAGCAACATTGCTTGTTACGCCGGGACCTGCACCGGAACCGGAAACTGTACCGCCCTCGTCACAACCTGTGAGGGAGAGGATGGTGGCAGCTGCCAGCATACCGGAGAAAATTGCCTTGAGCTTTCTCATGGTGTACCTCCATAAAGTAAAATTAGTTTTTGTGTAACTCGAATTGATATCCGATTCGTCATTTTCTATTATACCGCAATTTCGCAGTAATTTCAATATTTATTTCATACAGTATTCCGAGGGCATTTTTGTGCAATATCGCACACGGCAAAGATGCAAATTTACCTAATTTAAGCAGTTAATTACTCGAATTTGTTAATTAATATATTAAGAAAACGATTACTTGACTTTGTCCACTGCAACAACCCGGAAATAGGACTTGAAAAAAACAATGAAAGATGGTAGAATATATAATGTTGAATTATACTATCAAACATAGAAAGAGGTCTTTAAATGAAATTAGGCATGGTAGGACTGCCGAATGTAGGCAAAAGTACATTGTTCAATGCGCTGACTAATGCAGGCGCAGAATCCGCAAATTATCCCTTCTGCACCATCGAGCCGAACGTGGGTATCGTTTCTGTTCCTGATGAGCGCCTGGACGTTCTGGCAAAGATGTATGATCCTGAGAAGTTCACTCCCGCAACACTGGAGTTCGTGGATATCGCTGGCCTTGTAAAGGGCGCATCCAAGGGCGAGGGTCTCGGAAACAAGTTCCTCTCCAATATCCGCGAGGTGGATGCTATCGTTCACGTTGTACGCTGCTTCAGCGATGATAATATCATCCACGTTGACGGCAGCATCGGTGCGGCGAGAGATATCGAGACCATCAACCTTGAGCTGATCTTTTCCGATATAGAGATACTGGAGCGCCGTCTGGACCGCACCAAGAAGCTGATGAAGGGTGATAAGAGCCTTCAGAAGGAAGTTGATTTCCTGGAGTCCCTCATCGAGCATCTCAGTAACGGTAAATCTGCACGAAGCTATGATTTCAGCGATGACGAGCGTGATATCATCAAGACATCACCGCTGCTTTCCAATAAGCCTGTCATCTATGCCGCAAATCTTTCCGAGGCTGATTTTACAGGCGATATCAATAAAAATGAGGAATACAAGGCAGTGTGTGCCATTGCTGAGGAGGAGCATGCAGAGGTGCTTCCTATCTGCGCACAGATCGAAGCTGAGATTTCCGACATGGATGATGAGGACAAGGCTATGTTCCTTTCCGATCTCAATCTGGAGCAGTCCGGTCTTGCAAGAATAATCAAGACGGGTTATCGCCTGCTGGGACTGATCTCTTACCTTACCGCAGGTCCTCAGGAGGTTCGTGCATGGACTATTACAAACGGCACAAAGGCTCCTCAGGCTGCTGGAAAGATCCACACCGATTTTGAGAAGGGCTTTATCCGTGCCGAGATAGTGGCGTTTGACGATCTCGTATCCTGCGGCAGCATGGCGGCTGCTAAGGAAAAGGGTCTTGTACGCCTTGAGGGTAAGGAATATGTGATGAAGGACGGAGACGTTACTCTGTTCCGCTTTAACGTTTGATGAAGTAAAAGTGCCGAGAGCGAGGTGACCCATGAATAAAGTAATCCACGGACGAAATACAAACAGCCACAGGGTCATTGCGCTCTTTGTTGCTCAGGTGGTAGCGGGTGTGATGCCTGTCCTGCTGCTTATTGCATTTGTAATGTTTGAACTTTACAACACTAAGATTCTGGCAGCGATATTTATCCTGCTTATATTTGCGTGTAACGTTGCGTTCTCCATTCTGGCGCATAAATACAGCATACTTCATTCGGGTGTAAAGGGTGAGCGGCAGCTGTATCGTGCGGCGAAGAAGCTTCAGGGTAACAATATCATCTTCCGCAATCTTCCTGTACGATATAAAAGAGGTCGCTCGGAGTTGGATCTTTTGATAATCAGCCACAGCGGAATAATCATCGTAGAGGTGAAGAACCATTCCGGCACCATTTCAGGCAGCTGGAAATCCGATAAATGGACGCAGAAGAAATTCTACAAGGATGGAAAGACTACCTCGCAGGAAATGGACAATCCCATTAAACAGATGCGCAGGCAGCGTGATATCGTAAAGAGCATACTCAATGCTGCAGGCGAAAATGTCTGGATAGATACTGTGCTGTATTTCTCGTCCTCTAATGTGAAGCTGCGTCTTTCGCTGAGGGAGAACGATTATCTCTGCTCCAGTGACGCAGAGCTTCTGAACTTCCTCGAGGAATACAAGGGCGGCGAGACGTTGTCCATGTCCCGTATGCAGAAGATAGCCGATATCCTAAAAACTGCGGCCGGAGACATCTGAGTTATAAAAATGAAACCCCCGTCTTTATCAAAAAAGACGGGGGTTGTGTTTTGGGTATCACTTAGCCATGATCTCGCACAGCTTGTTGGTGAATTCAACTGGATTTTCGATCGGCATACCCTCGATCAGCAGCGCCTGAGAATACAGGATGTCCGCATACTCCGCAACAGCGTCCTTGTCGGTCTCGTAGAGGGATTTCAGCTTTGCAAAGATCGGATGCTCGGCGTTGATCTCCAGTATCTTCTGAGCCTTTGCAGCCTGCGACTGCTCATCGGGCATCGCGGAGAGCACCTTCTCCATCTCAACAGAGAGCATGCCCTCGCTGGTGATGCAAACGGGATGAGTCTTAAGGCGCTGAGAGAGCTTTACAGCCTTTACCTTACCGCTGAGTTTCTCGGTCATGAAACCGAACAGCTCCTTGTTGTCCTCCTCAGCCTTCTTGATCTCTTCCTTCTCTGCCTCTGTTTCAAGGCCGAGATCATCGGAGGATACGGACTTGAACTCCTTGCCATCAAAATCACGCATCATCTGAACGGTGAACTCGTCAACGTGGTCGGTGAAGTAGAGTATCTCGAAGCCCTTGTCCTTCAGCAGCTCGGTCTGAGGCAGGCTCTCGATTCGTGCAACGGAAGATCCGCTTGCGAAGTAGATGTACTTCTGCTCCTCTTTCATGCGGGAAACGTACTCTTCAAGAGTTACATATCCGCCTGTAAAGCTGCTCTTGTAAAGCAGCAGATCCTGCAGATTCTCCTTGTTTGCGCCGAAGCTCTCATAGATGCCGTACTTGATCTGGGTGCCGAATGCCTCCCAGAACTTTTCATACTTTTCACGCTCATTGTTGCGCAGCTTCTTCAGCTCGTTCTTGATGGATTTTTCAAGGCTCTTTGCAATAAGCTTCAGCTGTCTGTCATGCTGCAGCATCTCACGGGAGATATTGAGGGAAAGATCCTCGCTGTCCACCAGACCTCGTACAAAGCCGAAATAGTCAGGCAGCAGGTCGCCGCACTTATCCATTATCATTACGCCGCTGGAATACAGCTGCAGACCCTTTTCGAAGTTCTTGGAATAATAATCATAGGGCGCCTTTGCGGGGATATACATCAGTGCAGTATAGGTAGCTGTACCCTCTGTCTTTGTGTGGATGTGCGCAAGAGGCTCGTCATAATCGTAGTACTTATCCTTATAGAAGCTGTTGTAATCCTCGGCCTTAAGCTCGGTCTTGGACTTCTTCCAGATGGGTGTCATGCTGTTGAGAGTCTCGGTAACGATCTCCTTTTCATACTCGTCCTCGCTACCCTCCTTCAGCTTCTCATGTTCAGAATCCATCAGGATAGGATAGCGGATATAATCGGAATACTTGCGGATAAGGGACTTGATCTTATAGGGCTGCAGGAACTCGTCGTAGTTCTCTTCATCGGCATTGTCCTTTATCTCAAGGATGATCTGTGTACCGTAGGAATCCTTATTGGCTTCCTGAATGGTGTAGCCGTCGACGCCCTCGCTCTGCCACATATAAGCTTCATCGCTGCCGTATGCCTTGGATATAACAGTTACCTTCTTAGCTACCATGAATGCAGAATAGAAGCCTACACCAAACTGACCGATAATATCCACATCCTCAGTCTTTTCGTTCTCTGTCTTGAATGCGAGAGAGCCGCTCTTTGCGATGGTGCCGAGATTGTTTTCCAGCTCCTCCTTGGTCATACCGATACCATTATCGGTGAGGATGAGCTTTCTGTCAGCCTTATCTGCCTCAATACGGATAGCCATATCAGAGCGTGTGATGCCGATGTTCTCGCTCATAGACTTGAAATACAGCTTGTCCATAGCGTCGCTGGCATTGGAGATAAGCTCACGCAGGAATATTTCCTTGTGGGTGTAGATAGAATTGATCATCATCTCAAGCAGTCGCTTGGATTCAGCCTTGAATTGTTTTGTTCTCATTGAAATCAGCTCCTTAGTGTCTTTATGGTGCGACAAATGTCGTATTCAGCATTTTTAGCACTCTCTGAACAAGAGTGCTAAAATCATTATATCACTTTTTCAGGAAAAATCAAGAGGGTTTATTGAAATTTATATGAAAAAGTAGTATAATGGTGCTACAAAAAACAAATATAAATATATAGAACGCCGAAAGGAAATAAACATGGACTCCGCACTTATTATCGCATTTCAGGCAGTGGTAATGTTCATACTGCTGTTTTTCGGATACTTTTTGTACAAAGCAAAGATGCTTTCGGATGAAAGCACGAAGCAGCTTTCCGCTATTACGCTTACCATTGTAAATCCCGTTGTCATCTTCAATTCCTATCTGATGGATTTCAACACCGAGCTGCTGGCGGGTCTCGGCATATCCACGCTGCTGGGCGCAGTGGCGCATCTCGTGCTGATACTTGCTTCGCATATAGCAGTGAAAAAAGGCAAGGACAACTTTGAGATAGACCGCTTTGCTATTATTTACTGCAACTGCGGCTTCATGGGAATACCGCTCATCAAAGCGACATTCGGAGACGAGGGCGTGTTCTATCTCACCGGCTTCATCACCATGTTTAACCTGTTCATGTGGACCCACGGCACACTGCTTATGAGCGGCAAAAAAACTCAGGGCATAAAGGATACCGCAAAGACCTTCGGCAAGGTGATGCTTTCCCCTGCGATACTTGCTATAGTTATCGGCATGGTGTTCTTCTTTACAGGATTGCGCCTGCCCTCTATCCTGCAGACGCCGCTTGACTATGTGGGCAGCCTGAACACCCCTCTCGCTATGATAGTTTCGGGCGCGACCATTGCCAAAGCAGGACTTCTGCGTGGCTTCAAATGCGGCAGAGCATATTATATCCAGATATTCAAGCTGATTGCAGTACCTGTGTTGCTGACAATGATGTTCGTGCCGCTTGTAAAGCTCGGAGTTTCCATGACTGTCATCAACACTGTTCTGATAGCCGCCGCTGCACCTACTGCATCTGCGACCATAATGTTCTCCTACCGCCACGGCAAGGACGAAGCCTACGCCTCGGGACAGTTTGCACTCTCCACTATAGCAAGCATGGTGACCATGCCGCTGATACTCATGCTTTCTGCTTTTTGTGCGAATATCTTCGGTGTTCTGTAAACGTTCACAAAACTGCGCAAAACATCTAATTTCAACCATATAAATTTGTCTATTTTGTGTGTTGCAAAATGGACTCCGAAATGATATAATTAGAGTGTAATAAATTTGCAAGACAGTATAGTAGCTGAATGGCTAACATACTTCTTAATATATTTTCCCCAATTATTTTGCCGTACATAACCCGCTTTTCCCCAAGCGGACGGCGCATTGTTTGAGTTGCCGCAGACACCCCCTTGTCTGCGGATTTTTTTTACTCATTTTGAGTTGAAATGCGTGGTTTTCGCTAATGTAACGTACTTTTGCGCCGATGTAAAGAACTTGTGCTGGACTTTTCGGGCGGCATGAAGTATCATGTAAGCATGACAAAAAGGAGGTAGACCATGAAATTCAACGAAAAACTTATCGGTCTGCGCAAATCAGAAGGATTGACGCAAGAGCAACTCGCTGAAAAGCTGAATGTATCACGGCAGGCGATATCCCGATGGGAATCAGGCGAATCTGCGCCTGATATGTACAATCTCTCAGCTATATGCAGGTGCTTCGGCGTTTCATCGGATTATCTCATTAACGATGATTTTACCAGCGATGAGGACACGCCGATCGCTCAGAAAAAGAATGACGAGATCAGCTTCGTAAAAGAAAAACGCAGAAAGCTGCATCTTGTTTCAGGAATATGCTTTACTATCGCATGGATGTGTGCTGTTTTTGGCATAATCAACGCAGAAATAGGTATACAATTGTGGTTATCCGCCATCACATGTATGCTTACCGCTATTTCGGCGATATTCCAGTTTGTATGCTTTTTCAGAAAATAAACATAATTTTTCCTTTGCCGTGCAACCTTTCTGCACGGCACTTTGTTTTATTAGCAGAATGAATCGAAAGCGCTTTTTGAAATTCTCAAAATCAGAAAGGGGTAACATCATGAAAAAGTATATGGCAATATTACTGGCGGCAATCACGCTGACATCTGTAGCAGGCTGTGCACAGAACGCTCAGCTTACAAGTGTCGAAACAGGCGGCGAGACTTCTGTGCCCTCTTCCGCAGGCACATCTGACAAGGGCAGCTCTGCCTCCACTACTGCTGCTGAAGCTCCCTATGTCGGCTCTGATATCGTAAGCAACGGCGTGGGCGGCACCACGCACAGGGAGGTAAAGTCCGAGGAAGAATATAGCCCTGTAGATGGCGGCGACACAGGTTTTCTTGAGGGCATTTTCGATGGCTTTATGGACGAGGCTGAGGCTGCGGTCGCTGATGATTATTTCGCTTATGCAGATGTTATGGTGGCACCTACCGCAGCCGCAGGCAGTGCGATTGCGCCTGATATCTGGATAGAGCCTGATCCTTATATTGATCCTGATTACGTTTATGTAGAGCCGCAGGCAGGTCTCCTTACAGGAGGCGAGTGGAACGATAACGAGAACTGGCACGACTGGGTATCGCTCTATCAGTCTCACGAGGGCTGGAACGAATACCGTGACTTATGGCGCATCGGATTCGATCACCGCATTTCTGTCAAAGTGACCGCTGACGATGGAACTCCCGTAGAGGGTGCGTCAGTACAGACAGACGGATTTGCCGCTGTGACAGACAACAACGGCATGGCGTATCTGTTCTACGACAAGGAAGATGCCCCCGAATACGTTACCGTGAACTACAAGGATATCGAAACTAAACTGGATGGCATATCGGGTGATACAGAGCTTGAATGCTCTCTCGGTGATCTTGCATTCAGCGATGAAAAGTATCTCGATCTCATGCTGATGGTGGACACTACAGGCTCCATGTCGGATGAGCTGATGTATCTTCAGGAGGAGCTGCGTGATATGGTCGAGCGTATCTCGGATGACAACGCAAATCTCCCGATTAGAGTGAGCGTAAACTTCTACCGTGATGAGGGTGATGAATACATCGTGCGCTCCTACCCGTTCACCTTTGAGATAGACAATGCAGTGGATTCTATCATGGATCAGCAGGCAATGGGCGGCGGAGACACTCCCGAGGCAGTACACACCGCTCTGGAGGCTGCTATAAACGAGCATGATTGGGATGAAAATGCAGTGAAGCTGATGTTCCTGGTGCTGGATGCTCCGCCTCACGAGGATGCTCAGATCGTTGACGAGACCAACAAGCTGACCGCCATGGCAGCTGCACAGGGCATACGCATAATCCCTGTAGCTTCCAGTGGTATCGACAAGGCGACTGAATATCTGCTGAGAACTATGGCGTTCACAACAGGCGGCACTTACACTTTCCTTACCGATGACAGCGGAATCGGTGGCTCTCATATCGAGCCGACTATCGGTGATTATCAGGTAGAAAAACTCAATGATATGATGGTGCGTATCGTCAATGAATATCTTGAATAAGGCAGATTTGTGAATATCTCTTAAAGGAATGATGTCCGTCTCGGAAGGGGCGGACGTTTTTCTGCTATATTTCCATAAAATTTCACAATACACAGGTTTTTTTAGTTGAAATTTAGTACAGAATATGGTATACTTAATAATGTATATGTATGTCTAGAACTATACAATTTAGATATATTAATGAACACTCTACAGAAAGGAAACAAAATGTCACGATTTACGGATAAGCTATGCCCTGTATGCAGAATAAAGTTTAAAGATAATGACGATGTGGTGGTATGCCCCGAGTGCGGAACACCGCATCACCGTACATGCTATAACGAAACAGGCAGCTGCGGCGTAGGCGGCTATCACGCCGAAGGCTTCGTGTGGAACGGAAAGCTTCCCGATGGACTGGAAACAGTCCGAACGGAATATCCTAAGGATAGCTTCGACCCACATCATGCGGAATATCCATCAGGCTCTGAGTACAGCAGTGATATGCCTGAGATAGAAGAACTGAAAGGCATCCCTAGCCAGTATTTTGAATTTTACCGCGAGATACGCAGCGTAACGGATGATGAGGAACGTGGTGAAGACGGAGTATCGGGCAAGGAACTGTGCCATTTTGCAGGCAGATCCATAGTTCATTTCGCTCAGGCCTTTTCCGCATTCCGCAAAGGACTGTTAAAAAACGGCGAGCGTCAGCCTGTAAAGATATTCTTCAATATATGCGCAGGCTTGTTTCTTCCGATATATCAGTTCTATCGCAGGATGGACTTTCTCGGCATTCTGCTGCTGATCTTTTCCGCAGCAACGGCCCTTCCCGAGATACTGCTTATGTACGATGCGGAATATGCGTCAATAGAATTCTCCGCAGCTATGACTGCTATGCTTGATACGCTGGCGGTGATATCCAATCTCGTGAGCCTTGGCGTTACTATGCTGATGTGCATTTTCGGAGATTATCTTTATTACCGCTTCTGCGTGCGCAGAATAAAAAAGATCCGCTCTCGCTATGACGACGGTAAGGCGCAGGGTTATTATATGGCGCTTACCGAAAGCGGCGCCCCCTCAAAGCTCAGAATAGTGATCGGCATTCTCGCATATCTGTTGGTGGCTCAGCTTGTCGCACGCCTTCCCGGACAGATATTGCTGTAATTATATGAATAAAAGGATGGAAACAAAATGAAACTCATAATCCAGATACCCTGCTTCAACGAGGCAGAGACCCTCGATGTTACAATAAACGATCTCCCCCGTCACATCGATGGCATCGACGAGATCGAATACCTCATCATCAACGACGGCAGCACCGACAACACCGTCGAGCGTGCAAAGGAGCTCGGCGTTCACCATATCGTGAGCTTCGTGCATAACCGTGGTCTTGCAAAAGGCTTCATGGCAGGTATCGACGCCTGCCTCAGGCTAGGTGCGGATATCATCGTAAATACCGACGCGGATAACCAGTACAGCGGCCACGATATAGAAAAGCTGGTACGCCCTCTGCTGGAAGGCAAGGCGACTATGGTCATCGGCAACCGCCGCACTGACTCGATAGAGCATTTCTCTCCGCTGAAGAAGAAGCTGCAGAAGCTCGGCAGCAGCGTTGTGCGTAAGGCAAGCGGCACAGATGTAGTTGATACCACCAGTGGATTCCGTTCCTACACAAGAGAAGCGGCTATGCATCTGAACGTCCTCTCCGACTACACTTATACACTGGAGACCATCATCACCGCAGGCGCTGACCGCTCGAAGATAATGTCCGTTGATATCAACACTAATCCCGAGCTGAGAAAGAGCCGCCTGTTCAAATCCATGTGGGGATATATCAAGCGCTCCAGCGGCACCATCATCCGCAATTATGTGATGAGAAAGCCTCTCAAGACCTTCCTTGGCATTGCATCGGTATTTGTCATCCTCGCACTGGCGCTTGGCATCAGATTTATCGTGTATATGTGCCTTGGCGACGGCAGCGGACACATCCAGTCCCTTGTGCTGATGGCTGTGCTGGCTATCGTGGGAATCCAGATCGGTATATTCGGTCTCGTTGCGGACGCTATTTCAGGCTGCCGCAAGGTAATGGATGAGACGCTATTCCATGTTAAGAGGATAGAATACAACAACACGGACTGCAAGAATTACAATGTCTGCAGCTACTCAAAAGAGGAAATCAATAAGTAATGAAAGAAAAACTTGAGCGTTTCTATTCCACTTTCGGCGACAGAGGTGTGATGTTCATCCTGTTCGCTTTTTCTGTGGTGATCCATGCATTGCTTTCACTGTATATGGAGCTGCCTGCGGTAAACCCTGACGAGATCGGCGTTGCAAGCATCGGCGCTTTCTATGCAGGCAAGGACTGGTCGGGCATCATGTACCCGATAGGCTATTATTACGGTTATGTGCAGGCGATATTCTATCTGCCGCTGTTTCTGGTGTTCCATTCGCCGTACGCTCTGTATAAGGCGATGCTGGTGATGAACGGTGTACTGATAAGCCTTATTCCGATGATAGCATATCACCTCGCTGCAAAAATAGGTGTGCCTAAGGTGTGGCAGAAGACTGTTATTGCCCTGAGCTGCGGCTTTTACATCACCTACATAGCCCATTCCAAGTTTATATGGAACGAGGCTATTTCAAGCCTGCTGCCGTGGGCGCTGATATGGTACGTGTATATGGCGTGGGACAGAAAGAATCCCTATTCCAAATTCAGCTTCTCAATGCTAACAGGATTTGTATGCGCCCTCTGCTACGGTGCTCATTCCAGACTTATTGCTGTGGTGATAGCACTTTCGCTCACCGTGCTGATAGCCAGATTCCTGTTCAAAGAGAAGATACTCAATCTCCCGGCATTCTTCCTGACCATGCTGGTTTCGTTTGCAACAGAATACTTTCTGCGCCGTCTGATCCAACAGAATGTCTGGCGTGGTGAGCCTGCAGGCAATACTGTTGAAGGCGGCATAGAAAGGATCGGCGGTTTGCTGGAGCCTGAGGGCTTTGGTCAGTTCATAGCAACTCTTTTCGGCCATCTGTACACCTTCTGCACATCCACGCTGGGTCTTGGTACGATAGCGATTGCCATATTCGTGATACTGTGCTTTTCACGTCTCAGTGAATATTACACCAACAAAAAGGCCGTGCGCAGTGAGGATAACACTCAGGTCTATGAGCCAGTAAAGCATAAGTACAGTCTGCGCCTTATGGTGTTTGGCATATATGGCTTTCTGGCAGTAGGTGGTTCTCTGCTGCTTTCGGTGCTGTACAAATTCAATTCAGGGCAGTTCGGAGATATCAAGGATCTTATCATTTTCGGAAGATACACTGACAACGCCGCTCCGTTGGCGATATTCCTTGTGCTGGCTTTCATTTATCTGTATGGCTGCAATATACGCCTTATCATCGGCAGCGCCGCATTGTACGCTTATGTGTGCTTCAGCTTTTTCACCGTTTCGTATCCGTTGGTAATGAAAGGCGGCTCTTACAGAGAATCTCCTGTTCTTGGCCTGCTGCCCTGGCGCATTGGCGAGGACATCACCGAAAGCTTTTCTGAGATGAGCTTTATAATTATGACTTCAATGGTATTTACGATGTTTGCCGCAATGATAGTGTGCCTCAGCTGTACGATGCGCTTCAAGACACAGCTTACATCCGTGCTTGTCTGCGGAATATTCACCTACACCACACTTTTTGCAAGCTTCAACTATCTGCCCATGAGGGCGGAAGAAAACCTCGCAAAGACTGCTCCTGTAAAGGAGATTTGCGAATATCTCTACAACGATTCAGCATCCCCTCAGATAGTCACATATCAGACCGCATCAAGAACTGCCGCTCTTGTGCAGTTCCTTAATCCTAAGACGGAAGTGCGGCTGATACGCAAGGCGGCGAATCTTCCCGAAAACGGAATCATTATTCTCGATAACGGCACCGAGATACCTTACAGTCCCACTAATTACGATGTTATCTGCACCACAAAGGATTTCACCGTTCTTGCGTGTGGCCAATATGCAAGGGACTATATCAAATACAAGAACACTGCAAACTAAGTGTTCCGGTCTGACCGGAGGAATTATATGAGTAAGACCACATCAAAAGCAAGCTTCCTGAAAACGGACGCATTTGTGATGCTTTGTATGTATTTCGGCGCATTGCTGATACATTCGCTTATGGCATTATGTGTGACGATATTCAATCTCACGCCAGATGAATACAGCGTAGCCGCTATTGCGGCATATATAAACGGCTATGACTGGTCCTCCACCGTTTCCACAGGAGGCTACTACGGATATTTTCAGGGACTTTTCTATACGCCTGTTTTTCTGTTGACAGACGATCCGTATATGCAGTATAAGCTGATGATCGGTATCAACAGCTTGTTTATGAGCTTTGCTCCTGCTATTATTTACTACCTCAGCAGAAAGATGTTCAATGTAAGTAAGCTTGCCTCGATACTTTTCTCGGCAATATGCGGACTTTATCCTTGCTACATGCTGCTGACAAAGTACACCTGGAACGAGACCCTCTGCAACATCATGCCATGGTTCTTCCTGCTGGTAGCATATAAGGCTCTTGACTGTGAGACTGTGTGGAAAAAGCAGCTGCTGTCTGTGCTGGGTGGCTTCATACTGGTAGCAGGCTATGCAACTCACGGCCGTATGCTAGCGCTTATGGCAGGCGGCATAGTAACAGTGCTGCTGGTGTTCTTCCTGATGAAAAAGAAGGTATTTGCGTTTACAGGCTTTTTTACAACCATTGTAGCAGGCTTCTTTGCGGATATGCTGCTGAAGGACTTCTTCCAGGATAAGCTGTGGCTTGTAAACCAGCTTGACAAGACCCCCACAAACACCATCGAAAAGATGATTTCCCGTATCTTCTCCATGGACGGCGAGACAATAGGAAATCTCGTTCGTGCGCTGGTGGGACATTTCTTCTATTTCATCAGCTCCACTTGGGGATTCGGTGCCATCTGCGTGGTGCTGATAATTGCTGCTATCGTTTCGTTCTTCATGCGCAGAGCGTCGATCAAAAAGTATCCTGAAAAGGAACTGGAGGCATATCTTTCCGATAAGGAAGCTATCCTTTCCATATTTGCGTTCCTTGTTATGGGAGCTGTTTTCGTGGTAAGTGTTGCATTCAAGGCGACTTCTACAGTTCTGGACGAGCGCATGGATACCCTTATCTACGGCAGATACACCGAAGTGTTCTATCCCATTGCAATATATGCAGCATTCATGCTGATCTACCGCAGAAAGCTTACTGTTGTACATTCTTTTGGTGCGCTCGGCTTTGCGGCAGTAATAAATGTACTCACAAAGCTTATCGTTGCTCCTAAGGTCGTGGCAGGTGAAAGAATGGTTTCTGCCATGATACTCGGAATAGCACCTATGCGCTATGGCGAGGCCATCAAGGATCTTATTACAGAAGAGACCTTCCTGAAGCTTATCATCACCAACATGAGCATGCTGTTCATCTTTATTATTATACAGCTGATGCAGAAGAAGGGCAGTGAGCTGTATAAGTTCTTTACATTCCCGTTGGCTGCACTTTTCATTTATACAAATATCTACGGATACATGAACTACACCGCACCTCAGTCAAAGAGTGCCGCAGCAGGTGCTCGTTATATGAATGAAGCCATCAGCATGATAGATGACAGCACAGATTCCATTGTGTGCTATGCAGTAGCAAAGGAGCGCTATGTAAAGGCGCAGTTCCTGTTCCCAGATATGGAATTCATTCTGGCAAGCAATATGGCTGCTCTCAACAAAATGGAGGAACGTCCGGATTTCATCGTTGCAGACAGAGAGGATAACCTGCATTTCTGGCTAAGAGATGTATATCTTGTCGGCGATATCAACAACAATATGCAGCTCTATGCCTGCACTGATAAGGCTTATGCCAGCGCAAAGGAAAAGGGTCTCGATATATCGGCAAACGGTTTGATCCGGTATAAGGGTGACACTATCCCCGCTACTTCTTCTGTACAGAGACACGGAATATCCGCTCTTATGCCTGATAACTCTGCTGTTTATACAAATTATCTCACGCTCTATAAGGCAGGCGTCTACACCTTCACCTGCGAGGGCGATAAGATCGACAATGGTGATATCGTCATCACCATCACTGCGGATAAGGGCAGTGTTGAGCTGGAGCCTACCTCTGTTTCCCGCACTGAGGATAAGCTGGTCATCACTCTCACTACCACCGAGAAGGTGTCCAATGTACGCCTGAAGCTCTCTAATCAGAGTGGTGGTGATGTGGTGCTTAACAGTATGATCGTGGAAAAAGACAAGGAGACCAGCTACTACACTCTGGCAAGCGGTGTTGAATACACAAGACCTGTTGCCTGACAGGAGGTCGCTATGCCTATAATCAATAAAACCGAAAAGCGCAGTTCACCTGCCAGAACGCTTGTGGTAGGGTTCCTGCTGATTATTTTAGCGGGAACACTGCTTCTGTGGCTGCCTTTTTCCTCAGCAGAAGGCGAAACCACTCCTATGTTTGATTGTCTGTATACCGCTACCTCTGCCACCTGTGTAATAGGCTTTACGGCAGTGGATACCCTTTCTCACTGGAGCATTTTCGGGCAGATAGTGATTGCCTTACTGATACAAATTGGCGGTCTCGGCTTCGTTACGATAATCACCTTCTTCAATATAGCCGCAGGCAAAAAGCTAGGCTACCGCACCATTGCGGACGCCGCCGACGGTCTGACCGAAAGCAACTTTGAAGGTGGTCGCAGCATATTCATAAGCATTGTAAAATATTCTCTCATATTTGAGCTGTGCGGAGCGCTTATACTGGCGATAACGTTCATCCCCGAATACGGAGCGTACGGAATATGGGTAAGCATTTTTGTAAGCATCTCCGCTTTCTGCAATGCAGGCTTTGACCTGATGGGTGCAGACGGTGCAGGAAGCCTTATTGGGTTCAACGATCAGCCTCTGGTCATCATGACGGTTGCGCTTCTTGCAATAGTGGGCGGTCTGGGATTTGTTGTATGGGAAAATTTCATCAACATCCGTAATGTGAAGAAGCTCAGCCTTCACACAAGAGTTGTGCTGATGATGACGGGCATTCTTCTGGTATTCGGAACGCTGTTTTTCCTGCTTTCCGAATGGAAAAATCCTGCCACCCTGGGCAATATGAATTTTGGGCAGAAACTGATGAATGCCTTCTTCTGCAGCGCAACCGCGCGAAGCGTAGGCTTCAGCTGCATCCCTGTTTCTGAAATGACGGATTTCTCGTTGTTCGGTACGATACTGCTGATGTTCATAGGACCTGCGCCCGCCTCCACGGGCGGCGGAATCAAGGTCACCACCGTTATGGTAATGGTGATGACTGTGGTTTCGTACATACAAGGTAAGAACGATGTGGAATTATTCCACCATAAGATCGATAAGCTTATAGTATACCGCACGCTTGTTGTGACGGTGCTTTCCATGACGGCAATATCGCTCTGTTTCGCAGGAGTGTTCTGCACCCTGCCAAACACCGCTGACGCTCCGGATGCGCTCAGCTGCCTGTTTGATACCGTTGCCGTGTTCTCCACAGCAGGACTTACAACAGGTGCAGCATCCAGTGTAAGCACCGTTGGCAGATGCCTGCTGCTCATAACTATGTTTGCAGGACGAGTAGGTCCTGTTTCGCTGATAATGTCGCTCACGATGAACAGCGCAAAGCGCAAGAATATCGTGGTACCTGACGGTCAGATATTCATCGGCTAACACCGTAAGAAAGGATCAATGATATAATGGACAATTTTGAGACCTTTGCGCTGGGAAAGCTTACAATGTATGTGTCGGACGATCACCGTTTCGGCACTGATGCGTTTCTGCTTGCCTACTATGCAAATGTAAGACCCGACAGCGTTGTGTGCGATCTGTGTACAGGCTGCGGCATCATTCCTCTGATATTCTGCAAAAATATAATGCCACGTCTTGTATATGCGGTGGATATTCAGGAGGAGGCCATCACCCTGCTGCGCCGCTCCGTGGAAAAGAATCATCTTGAAAACACAGTGCAGCCTATTCTGACAGACCTTAAGGAGCTTTCACAGGATATACTTGCTTTTGAATCGGTGGATATCGTAACAGCGAATCCCCCATATATGACCAGTGGAAGCGGCTTTGAAAAGATGTCCAGACCTCAGGCTATTGCACGCCATGAGCTGATGTGTACAGTGGACGATGTCTGCAAGGCAGCAGGCAAGCTGCTGAAATACGGCGGATTGCTGAAGATGTGCCACCGCCCCGAGCGTCTTGCGGATGTCATCAACGCAATGCGAGAGAATAAGATCGAGCCGAAGAGCATCACCTTCGTACATAACAGCATCCTCGATAAGCCATGGCTTTTCCTTATCACAGGAAAGAAGGGGGCAAAATCGGGAATGATCGTGGAAAAACCCATGATCCTGCGCAATGACGACAAATCCTATACAGAGGAGTATTCACGCCTTTATGAATGATACAGGAAAGCTGTATGTGGTGGGCACGCCGATAGGGAATCTCTCGGATTTCAGTCCCCGTGGAATAGAAACGCTGGAAAGCGTGGACTATATCGCTGCGGAGGATACGAGAGTATCTCTGCGACTGCTCACACACTTCGGCATAAAAAAGCCCATGCTTAGCTATTACAAGCCGCATGAGGCGGAAAAAAGCGCTAAGATACTGGAACTGCTCGCTGAGGGCAACAATGTTGCTCTCGTTTCGGATGCGGGAATGCCATGCATCTCCGACCCCGGAGTTTATCTTGTGCAGAAGTGCTATGAGACAGGCATTGCGGTGGAAGTAATACCCTCTTGTAATGCGGCGGTGGCGGCGGTGGCGATAAGCGGAATTGATACGCTGCGATTTGCATTTGAGGGCTTCCTGCCAGTTAACAAAAAGGAGCGCACCGAGCGTCTGGATGAAATAAAAACGCTCCCTCATACGCTTATATTCTACGAGGCACCCCACAAGCTGAGAAAGACTCTCGTGGATATGGCAGAGGCTTTCGGCGGCGACAGATATTGCGCATTGTGCCGTGAGCTTACAAAGATACATGAGGAAGTCATCCGTGGCACGCTCTCTGAGCTGTGCGATTACTATAAGGAGCTTGACCCTCGCGGTGAATATGTCGTGGTAGTCGAGGGCGCGAAGCCATGTGAAGCTCAGGAATTCACTCTGGAACAGGCAGCCGAGCTTGCACGTCAGCTTGCCGCAGGAGGGGAAAAGCTTTCCGACGCCTGCAAGAAAGCGGCAAATCAGACAGGCTTCTCCAAACAGGAGATATATAAGCTGGCACTGGAGGAGTAACTATGAAAAAGTGTTTGTTTGGACTGTTGGCGGCTATTATGCTGCTGACGGGATGCAGTGACTCTGCTCCCGAAAACCCCGTTTTCGGCGAAGGAACGGAATATCGTTTGCTGGAGCTTTCGTTCAAAACAGACAGTGAAGTACAATGGTACGGCGCTAATGAAATAAGGATAGCCGACGGCGATTATGGATATATGACCATAACATATACCGAAACTGAGGAGGAAATATCCTCGCCGATGGAAGATATAAGCCATATTGCCGAACTGCAGAACTCATTACAGGAAGCCTATGCATACAACGAGGATGCGGAGTGTACATCAGAGCAGAGCGAAGGCAAGGCAAAAATAGATAGCTTATCCGTAGATACCGCACTGTGCTATCTGAATATCGCCCTGCCCGATGACGAAGATCATTTCCGACAGTATGTTGAAATGGCAAAGTTCAGCACTGAGCGTTTCACCTATACGATCAGCTACGCAGGCTATGTGGATAATGGGCTTTCATTGGATGAACATAAGGAAAGGGCAA
The DNA here is from genome assembly GCA_045531575.1 of Oscillospiraceae bacterium. Lineage (GTDB taxonomy): Bacteria > Bacillota > Clostridia > Oscillospirales > Ruminococcaceae > CAG-115. The sequence goes on from JAZSEG010000254.1 coordinate 51,162, forward strand.
AGAATATCTACCACGGCATCGAAATAGAGCCTGTTCCCGTAACGGAATACAGAGACTTTACGGATGATTGGTCTGATATTGCAGCAGAAAAGCCTCTCCCTACCGATAAGCGCCACTACCTTCAGAACGGTCTGACCTTTATGATGCCCGAGGATTACGTCTCACAAACGGAAGCTAATTCTTCTGACGACACTTACGGATGCTACAACAACGGATCATTATCATTAGTGTATCACTGCAAGCTGCAGTCCGCAAACTACATCCGCTGTTATGATGAGCTGGAATATCTGCACTGGTGCGTTTCATACACCCCGTTAGTGATACATGATCTGCGACGTATTACAGTTAACGGCATCGAAATGGTATATATCAGCACAGAGGAAAAGGACGCTCTGATATTCGGCGGCAAGGGCGAAGATGATTACTACCATATAAGTATCGACAACACCTGTGAGCGTGATCTCACAAGCCTTATACTGAACAGCATTGCCTTCGAGAAGGAAGAACTTTCCCCCCAAGGCAGTCTGCTAGGACGCGGCGAAAGCTATACACGTGGTGCGATATCCTTCCGCACGGAACAGGATGTGAGCGAAAATCTGAACAGTACTCATGTCAGAGATACGGAATACGACGGAAGCTTCGCTGTGTTCTGCGAGGATTATGCCCCTGAGGATATCCCGTCCTATCAGAAGCAGTATCAGGGACATATAAACTCCTATATGGAATTTGACGACTATCAGGAGGGCTGGACGGCTGACTATACTCTCGATGAAAGAACAGTCATGATAGACGGTCACGAAGCCGAGGCTATGACGCTCGTGATCGAAGCCTACCGTCCCGAGCGTGGGCGCTCATGGTACTTCGTGGAGGAAGCGCACCTGTTCGTTGACGGTAAGTTCTATGCAGTGCAGTATATCTATGACACCATGCGGGACGATCTTGCCTACACCTATGACCCCGAGCGTGACGATACCGATATCGACAAGATAAAGCAGCGTGCATTGACAATGTATGGCTGGATAACAATAAGCTAATAATACCAATTTAAATACGAAAGGAAGTATCACCATGAACGAAAAGAACAACCAGTTTGTAAAGACTCTGCTGCCCATTATCGGTGCAGTCCTGGTAGTTGCAGGCGCTATCGCCTATATCTGCCTGAAGCTTGCAGATGAGCTGAAGTATCAGGAAAAGTGGAAGGACTACGACGAGTGCGGATGGCACTGATCTCTCCAAAAAGCATTGACCGCATGGCACGGAAATTCCCTGTCATGCGGCTTTTTTGTCGTCTTTCATTGACAGAAACCCGTATTTGTGATACAATAATAATATATATCAACTTTTAAAATGGGAGGTGTGCGGTATGCAGTGCGGAAGATGCGGACGTGAATTTGATTACAGCAAGCAGGACTTCTGCGGCTACTGCAAGACCGTCCACACGCCCGAGGGCGAGCCTATAAGGGATATCATCGGAGTAGTGGGATACATCGCTCAGCGCTTCGGTGCGGAGGTACTCCTCAACGCAAGACGTACCGACGCTCTCGTAGCTGATATCTTCCCGAAAGAGACCGCCATCCGCAGACAGATATTTGTAGCGCTGTATGACGGCTGCGCAAAAAAGCTGATAGGCGTTAAGGGAAAACCATTTGAGGTGCGCTGTGCCGCTGCCGCAAGATGTGTAAAATCCCTGCGTGACGAGGTTGGACTGAAGGGCAAATACGCTGCCGATGCTGTTGAAGCCATCGGTCAGGCTCTGGGATGCGAGATAGCTTTCAAGCGGCCTGAGGCTACGCCTATATCCGTTACTGAGGAAAAGAAGAACATCACCGACGCCGCCGAACAGTACAGTCTCGGCAGGCATTTTGACAGAATAAAAGACTACGACCGTGCGATATACTGGTTTGAGCAATCGGCGCTGCAGGACTGCGGCGAGGCTCAGTATTATGTGGGCTTCTACCGTCTTGAAGGCAGAGGCGGTGCACAGGATGTAAATCAGGCATGGGAGTGGTTTCTGAGGGGTGCCGAAAACGGCGTTCCGGCGGCTCAGCACATGGCAGCGCAGTTCCTTGCAGAGGGAATCTCCTGCGAAAGAGATGAATCGGCTGCATTCAACTGGTTCATGGAGGCAGCCAGAGCAGGCTATGACGAGGCTATAAACGTTATTGCTCTGTGCTATGAAAACGGCGTTCACGTTATGAAAAATCCCGAGATCGCCGCAAAATGGCGGAACGGAACCATACATACCGATGTCTATACCGAGGAGCAGAACGAACAGCCTCAGCCGCTTTCAGATGACGGCGAGGAGCTTTACCAGTCTGCACGTCACTGTCTTTCCGAGCAGGACTTTGAAGGTGCAGCGATGTTCTACAAGCGTGCAGCGGAGATGGGTCATGCAAGGGCGCAGTGCAGCTACGGAAAGTGCCTGTATCTCGGCAGCGGCGTAGCGATAAATCATGCAGCGGCGTTTGCCTGGTTCACAAAAGCGGCAGAACAGAATCTGGATATTGCCCAGTATAATCTCGGAATTATGTACCTGAAGGGTACTTATGTGGAAAAGAATATCAATGAAGCAAGAAAGTATTTCACCCTCGCCGCAAAGAACGGCCATGAGGAAGCGGAAAAAGTGCTTGCTAAGCTTAAATAAAAACACCAAAAAACATAAGGGGCATTCAATGAGGAAAAAAATCTATGACATTATTGATGTAGCAGACACTGACAACAAAGCGAGTTTGCTATATAATAGATTTATGCTTGTTTGCATAGCAGCAAGTATCCTTCCATTGTGCTTCAAACAAAACAACAATGTATTCATTTGGTTAGACAGAATAACTGTCACAGTTTTTATATTAGATTATATACTTAGATGGTCAACAGCTGATTATAAATATAAAAGCTCAAAATGGATATCATTTTTTAAATATCCATTCAGCTTCTTTGCAATCATCGATCTCATCTCTATTCTTCCCTCACTAAATATTCTTAATACAGGTTTCAAACTATTCAGATTATTTAGACTTAACAAAGCCTTCAGAGCTTTTCGTATATTACGTTATTCCAAAAGCTTCAATATGATATTATCAGTAATCCAAAAAGAACGCCGCCCACTTATTGCCGTTTGCGTACTGGCAGGTGGATATATCTTCATTTCAGCACTGGTATTGTTTCAAGTTGAACCACATAGCTTCGATACGTTTTTTGATGCAATTTATTGGGCAGTCGTGACGCTTACAACAGTAGGATACGGAGATATATACCCAACTAGTGATATTGGCAGAATAATAGGTATGTTATCCTCGTTTATGGGCATCGCAATAGTAGCGTTGCCTACTGGTATCATTACCGCAGGCTACATGAATGAACTCAATACTAAGAAAGAATAACTGTTTTATTTAATTCATTAACGGAGGTAAACATCAATGTTGACAGCAGCAGTAATCCTTACAAAGTGCAGACAGTCCCACAGCCTTTTCGGTATCCGTACCGAGCAGCGTGAGGATGGTGCGTGGTACGCAACATGGGCGTTCAAGGTATCCGAGGGAACAGCAGCCCGTGAAAAGTTCGGCGATACAAAGATCAGCGGTAATATCTATGTTACCACTGAGTATCCTACCTGCCCTTACTGTGGCGCCAAGGGATTCTTCCAGTGCGCTGACTGCGGCAAGACAAGCTGCTGGAACGGTGAAGCAGAGACCGTGTGTGAATGGTGCGGCAACTCTGCCGAGACCGAGGCGGACGAGACGTTTGAATCCATCACCGGAGGCGGCTTCTGATGATAAAGATCGGAGATAAGATACCGCTGGAGCTCGGAGGCTTTGCGGAGGTCAAGGCAGTTCTCGGCTCAGGCGGTCAGGGTACAGTCTATCGTGCGCTCTACCGAGATAAGGAATACGCTCTGAAGATGTACTTCACAAATAAACTGAAGCGTCCTGAGCTTTTCAAAGAGAATCTCGCATCTCTTGCCGATGGCGGTATGGAATGTGGCAGCTTCGTTATGCCGTTGCTGCTCACCGAAAACACAAAGGATGGCTTCGGATTTCTGATGGATCTCATCCCTGAGGGTTATGCGCCGTTTTCGGATATCCTCAACGCAAGAGTCAGATTTTCGGGACTGTATTCCATTGTGAATGCTGCGATACGCATAACTATGGCTTTCCGTGAGCTTCACAACAGCGGAAAAAGCTATCAGGATCTTAATGACGGCGGTTTTTTTATCCGCCCGTTTGACGGAGATATCCGCATCTGCGACTGCGACAACATCGCTCCCTACGGTGAGCATCTCGGTATCGCAGGCAAGCCCGGATACATGGCGCCTGAGATCGTTCGTGGCGAAAAGGCTCCCGATAAGCTTACAGACCGCTATTCACTGGCAGTGCTGCTTTTCCGTCTGCTGCTGAGAGGGGATCCTCTTGAGGGCGGAAGAGTGCTGAAGAGCGTGTGTCTTACAGAAGAAGCGGAGCGCCGTCACTATGGCTTCGAGCCAATCTTTGTGTATGATCCCGATGACAGCTCTAATCGTCCTGTAAGAGGCGTACATAACAACATCATCAAATTCTGGCGCATTATGCCCGAATATATCAGAGAAGCGTTCACCCATTCCTTTACAGTGGGACTTCACCAGCCAGAAAAGCGACTTATAGAAAAACAGTGGCTTGATCTGCTGCTGAGACTTCGCAGCGATATCTGCGCCTGCTCCTGCGGTGCGCAGAGCTTTGTAGAGGCATTTGAAAAGGATGATGAGGGTAAGCTGATATGCCCCTGCGGAACACATTTTGCTCCGCCGCTGCAGCTTTCCGATGGCAGGATCCGCATACTTCTTTCTGACGGCACGAAGCTGTTTGGCGAGGATCTCGCTATAACAGCAGAGGTGGTGCGTAACAAGCTCAATCCCTCACTGTGGGGACTGAAAAATCACACCGTCGATGAATGGAGCTGCACGCTCCCAAACGGACAGGAAAAGCCTGTACCGTCAGGCTCCGCAGCGCCCATCTTTGTAGGAACAAAGATAGTAATGAATGGAATTCCCTTCGAGATAACCGAAATGACTTAATAAAACAGAAGCCGCACTCTGATGGGTGCGGCTTCATTTATATGTCCTTGTACATATATCCACAGGTGAATGGAAAGAAATCAAATTTCTGCGTTCCCGTGTGGGTGAAGCCGTGTTCTTCATACCACTTTCTGAGACGTGTGTTTTCTTCCACAATGCCGATGTTCATCTTGCTGCAGCCGAGCTGTTTTGCTTGTTCAGATGCATGAAGGAGCAGCTTTTCTCCTATGCGGTTGTGGCGTTGAGAGGGCAGCACGCACAGATTATTCAGCTCGCATTCGGCGTTATTTTGCACGAGCAGGGAATAGTAACCGATAATGCTGTTATCGTCATAGTAGGCAAACATCAGCCTGTTTTCGTTATGGAGCTGCCATTCAAGACGTTCTGTTGTAGTTGCGAAAGCTGTGAAGCGTGGGGCATTTTCTGCAGTAAATCCAAACTCGTCGGCAACAGTCATAAAGCTGCTTTTTATCAGCTCTACACATTCGGGTATATCGCAAGCGTTTATTTCTTTTATCATATCATTTCTCCTTATAACAAAAATCCTCCCTTTTCAGGGAGGATTTGATCGTTTCGGGTATTATCAGATACCTGCGGAGTAGTTGGGGGCTTCCTTTGTGATATAGATATCGTGGGGGTGAGACTCCTTCAGACCTGCACCTGTGATGCGTACGAACTCTGCACGCTCCTGCAGCTCGGGAATTGTGGGACAGCCGCAGTATCCCATACCGGAGCGGATACCGCCGACCAGCTGGAATATGGTGTCTGCCACTGCTCCCTTGTAGGGCACACGGCCTTCTACGCCCTCGGGAACGAGCTTCTTGTTCTTGTCCTGGAAGTATCTGTCTGCAGAGCCCTTCTTCATTGCTGCAAGAGAGCCCATGCCTCTGTATACCTTGAACTGTCTGCCCTGATAGATCTCGATATCGCCGGGAGCCTCCTCGCAGCCTGCTAGCAGAGAGCCGAGCATTACTACATTTGCACCTGCAGCAAGAGCCTTTACGATATCGCCGGAGTACTTGATACCGCCGTCAGCGATGATCGGAACGCCGTACTTCGCAGCTGCGCAAGCACAGTCGTAAACTGCTGTGATCTGAGGAACGCCGATACCTGCAACAACTCGTGTGGTGCAGATAGAACCGGGCCCGATACCAACCTTAACTGCGTCCGCGCCTGCCTTGATAAGATCCTCTGTAGCAGCGCCTGTAGCAACGTTACCTGCGATGATGGTTGCGTTGGGGAATGCATTCTTGATGCTGTCCAGCGCCTTGATGATGTTTGCGGAGTGGCCGTGAGCGGAGTCGAGTACCAGTACGTCAGCCTGAGCCTCCAGCAGAGCCTTTGCTCTGTCCAGAACATCGGGAGTGATACCAATAGCAGCGCCGCAGAGGAGTCTGCCGCCTGCGTCACGGGCAGTGTTGGGATACTGTACACTCTTTTCAATATCCTTGATGGTGATAAGACCCTTCAGGTTGCCGTTATCGTCAACGATGGGGAGCTTTTCGATCTTGTGCTTTCTGAGGATATACTGAGCCTGCTCGAGAGTAGTGCCAACAGGAGCGGTAACGAGATTTTCCTTTGTCATTACCTCGCCGACCTTCTGCTCGGTGTTTTCGATGAAGCGGAGGTCACGGTTTGTGAAGATACCAACCAGCTTTGTGCCTTCAACGATCGGCACGCCGGAGATCTTGTACTTGCCCATCAGAGCGTCAGCATCAGCTACTGTGTCATCGGGAGAGAGGAAGAAAGGATTTGTGATAACGCCATTCTCGGAACGCTTTACCTTGTCCACTTCTTCTACCTGCATTTCGATAGGCATATTCTTATGGATGATACCGATACCGCCTTCACGAGCGATAGCGATAGCCATTCTGGATTCTGTAACGGTATCCATCGCAGATGTCATGATGGGAGTATTCAGTACGATATTCTTAGTGAGATTCGTTTTAAGTTCGATCATGTTGGGAGTGACGTCGCTCTTTGCGGGGATCAGCAGCACGTCATCGAAGGTAAGTCCTTCCTTAACGAATTTTTCGTTGTAGTTGCAGTTCAGCATATTTGTTCTCCTCACTTCCTCTGCTTGCGCAGTTTATCAGGCAGCATTTTCCATCCCTGCCGTATTAGACAAAAAAGCCGCAAACACTTACGCATCTGATGGCTTTCCGAATATACTGAGCAGGCAGCTGCTTCTATAGGTTTTGATTATATCAATTATAACACTTAGTCCGCTTTTTTTCAAGAACATTTTCTGCAAATTCCCGCATAAAAATAACCAAATATATTTGTGAAAATGACAGTTATTTCAGAACTTTTCACGCTTATGTGTTTTTTTGAGAAAAAATTCGCTTCAGCTATTGACTTGAAAAGATATTTATTATAGAATAATAATATATGGGCTGAATAATGGGCAGTTATGCCTGTCGGCCTTTAAAAAATCTGACGAAAAGGATATAAAAATATATGACTATCAAGACTTCCGCTTCCCTGCTTGCATGCAATCTCGCTCAGCTGGCTCTTGAGATAAGCCGCTGCAAGAAATCCGCTGTTGACTGGGTGCATTTCGATGTTATGGACGGCGTTTTTGTTGACCAGATCACTTACGGCAGCCCTGTGCTGAAGTCAGTTCGCGGCTCTACCGATATGTTCCTCGATGTGCATCTCATGGTGGAGGATCCTACAGATCAGATCGCACTGTTTGCTGATGCGGGTGCGGATCTCATCACTATCCATGTTGAGAGCTTCTGCAATATCAGCGAGGTGCTGAAGGATATTAAAAAGCGTGGCAAGAAGGCTGCACTGGCGCTGAAGCCTGCAACCCCCATTGAGGCAGTTTATCCCTATCTGCATCTGTGCGATATGGTGTTGGTTATGACTGTTGAGCCGGGTTATGGCGGTCAGGCGTTCATTTCCGATACTGTACAGAAGATCGCTGAGCTGCGTAAGACAGCCAATGGTCTCGGCATGAATGAGCTTGACATTCAGGTGGATGGCGGTATCAATGAGAAGACCGCTGCCACGGTGAAGAAGGCAGGCGCGAATGTTCTCGTCGCAGGAACCGCACTGTTCAAGGCAGAGAACATGAAGGAGACTAACGAGATCCTCAAGAGCGAGATCTGATCTATTTCAGCAGTTTATAAAATGACTGAAGAGAACAGTTATGTGCTATCTCGGTCAGGTATTCTGCAGTCTGGCAGGCAAACAGCCATGTTATCTCGCTGAGTTCTCCGTATTCTGCACATGTGCGGCATACGGACGGATGCGGATCTGTGAATATAAGGCGATATTCTTCAGCACTGTTGCCACAGTATATGCTGCAGTAAATTTCGGATAAGGCAAGAGCGCCACAGAGTGCCCGGAGATCATCTATCCCCTTTATATCGCAGCAGTAATATTGCGTTTCAGGAGTGTTTTCTTCCTGTTCAGGTGCAGTTATAAAGATAACACAGCTTCCGTCGGAGCAGCGGAATATTTCTGTCAACAATTTCCCGACGGGGATATGCACATCGTCTTCCTCTATCTGCTCTATAATATTGCAGATGAATCGGTGCATGCTGTATCGGTCTGAATCATCAGGCATTGTGTCGGTTTCGTTTTTATCCAGAGTGATCTTGTAGGCGTTTTCGCCGAGGAACTCTGCTTTCATGTGTACCCTCCTGTGTGGTGCAAGATTCAATCTATCATCGAAAGGATCAACTCAGATGACATCACTTATTGCACGGGATCCGTGCAAGGCTTATTTTGAAAGATTTATATTCATGGCGGCACTGCTGATCCCTGCGTTTTTTCTCGGTGGTCTGCGTCCTGTTGTGGTGAGCGTATTCTGCCTTATCGTCTGCGTTATTGCAGATCTGATATGCTGCAAGGTACGCAGAATAGATTTTGATCCCAAGGATCATAGCGTGCATTTCTGGGGACTTTCTCTTGCCCTCATTATGCCTGCCAGCATCCCATATATCCATGTGGCGCTGGGCGCAGTGATCTGTGTGGTCATAGGCAAGCACTTTTTCGGTGGCAAGGAGAATGTGATATTCTCTCCCGCTGCGATTGCAGCCGCCTTTCTGATTATATGCTATCCGTCCGAAATGTTGTATTTCCCCAAGGCGGGCGAGGTAGTTCCTGTATTTGATGATCATATCATAACATTTGTTCGTGATCTGGATAATACCATGAAGCTTGGTAATGTGCCTTCCCAGTCGATATTGGATATACTCATGGGCAATGTTCCCGGCGCCATCGGTTCTGTCAGCATACTGGTAATAATCGTGTGCGGTATCTGCATGATGATACGCCGTAACACCAGTATATGTGCGCTTGTGTCCTGTCTTGTCACTGTCAGCACACTTGCATTCTTCTTCCCGAGAATAGAAGTCAGTCCCGCCAGATCCATATTTTATGAGCTTTCCAGCGGATACCTGATGTTTGGCATGGTGTTTATGGCAGCAGAACCATATATCCTTCCTCAGCGCCGTGCGGCACGAGTGATATATGGCATAGTACTGGGATATACCACTATGATGTTCCGTTATTTCGGACAGACCGAGGGATGCTTTATATTTGCGCTGCTCATCACCAATGCGCTGTCCTGCGGTTTCGACACCATTATCGATAATCTTTCTTACTGGAAGAAAACATATATCAGCTCCTACGAGGAGAGCAAGAATGCCGCTCAGCACGGCAATATAAAGCTCACTGATACTCAGGAGATACAGCTTCCCGCTAAGTACCGCTACAACACACCGCCCATTGACGGCAAGGTGAAGAGGCACAGAAGGGCAAGAAAGCACAAGGGGGATAAGTCGGAATGAGCGAGAAAAAGACCTATCCTATTTGCTTTGACGGACTTTTCCGCCAGAACATCGTTCTTACCAGCGGTCTTGTTACCGCTCCTATCATCGTGGCTGCAACCACGGCGGAAAGAGCTGCGATACTTTCTCTCAGCTTTTTCATGATATCGTATTTCACAATTATACTCTGTCGCTGGGTGCCCAGAACGCTCTCATATACCGTGCGCATCATAATATATGCTCTGGTGGCGTCGCTGGTGTTCATACCAACTGCTTTGCTGACCAATATGCTGTTTCCCGATACAGCACCTTCGGTTATGCTGTATATACAGATATTGGTGGTAAATTCCATGATCCTTGCTAAAACAGAAAGCCGCTTCTATCTCATTCCCTTCACATCTATGGCGATAGATTCGCTTGTATATATCGTTGGTTATGCTATTGCTGCATTTGCAGTGGGAATGGTGAGAGAGCTGCTGACTTACGGCACATTGTTCGGCAGCCACATTTGCAATGCGCTTATTCCTGCAGCGAAGTCGCCGTTTTTTGGATTTTTCCTGCTGGGACTTTACGCTGCAGCCTGCCGCCATTATTACAACAGGCGCCGCAGCAAGGAAGCTGCTTCGGCTGAAGTCGTGCGGAAAGGAGCGGAGAGCTGATGGAGTCTATTTCTGCTATCATTTCTGCATCAATGTTATCTATCTTCGTTCAGAATGCGATCTTTGAGCGTGCTTTCGGATCCAATGTTGCTATCTACGCATCCCGAAAGGAATCACATGTTATTGGTTTTACTCTCGGAATAACCCTGATGACCACAGTGGCAAGCGTGATTACATATTTCCTGGATGGTCTGATCCTTCCGCTTAAGTCGGGATGGCTGTTCATGCCGTTCATATATGTGGCGGTCATCAGCATATTGTATCTTATCGCACTGTTCGGTATGTGGGGCATTTTCCCGAAG
>JAZSEG010000019.1:0-2817 GCA_045531575.1 Oscillospiraceae bacterium
TCACTGGTATTTCAGGTGACTCCCGATAAGGGAAACATCTGCCACACCAGCTGGAACGGCGTTGCCAACAACTGCTACTACCGTGAGCTTGACATGGATACCATGAAGCTTATAAATCTGAACGAAACAAAGGAGTAATTACAATGCAGGCATTCAAGGATATGTATGATGTTATCGTAGACCGCAGGGCAAATCCGCAGGAGGGCAGCTACACCTGCTACCTGTTTGAAAAGGGTCTCGACAAGATACTGAAGAAGTGCGGCGAGGAATGCACCGAGATGGTCATTGCAGCAAAGAACGCCGACAAGGAGGAGCTTGTCAACGAAATAAACGATCTTCTGTACCACATGGAGGTCCTCATGGCGCAGTGCGGCGTTACTGTAGAGGATATCGAAAAGGTAATGGAGGAGCGTGCCGCAAAGATCGGCAACCTCAAGCAGTTCCATGTGAGCGATCACAACACATAAGCCATGGAGATAACAAAGCTTATCGATAACTACGGTGATGATATCTTCGCCTTTGCGCTTGTTGTTACAAAGGATTTCGCTTCGGCTAAGGAGATCTTCGTAAAGACTACGACTATGTGCGAGGAATATCCCGAGGACTGTACCCTGTACGAGCTTATTGCACAGGCATATAAGCTTTCGCAGGATACCGACAGCAACGAGACAGCATCCACGCTGACAGATATCGAGCTTGATACTAAGCTTCAGTGCACTCTGGAGGAGCTTCTCATCTGCTGTGAAACGGTGCGTGCAGTTGCTCATATGTATTATGAGAATGATCTCACCACCGCCGAGATAGCCAAGATAACAGGGAAGAGCGAGAAATACATCATCGGTCTGCTGGCTGAAGAGCTTCCCGACGGACTTCGTCATAAGCTGGACAGCAGCTATAAGGATATCTGCGCCGAAATAACAGCAGATGACAGCCTCAAGGCGTATGTTATCCGTGCTGTCAGTTCAGGCGACAAGCGTGCATTCCAGATAAATGAGGATGCCGTCCCTGTTCACACTTGGAAGACCTCGCATAAGGTAGTTGTTATCATAGTTGCGATAATTGCAACGCTTCTTATCATGTTTATCATTCCGGTTTTCCAGAAATACAGTGAAATGCGTGAGTCCGAAGCGGGTCTTTCCTATGAAGAAGTCGGCACAGATGAGAGCTTCTACTACACTTATGAAGCAGAAACAGCGGATAATGGCTGATCTTGTTAAATTTTTTGCGAAAATATATTGCTTTTTATGATAAAATGAGTTATAATTAAAGTAATGGGGTCATGTACCCAAAATCAAATCCAAAGGAGACAAAAATTATGTTAGTATCTGCTAAGGAAATGCTGAACAAGGCTCGTGAGGGCAAGTACGCTGTAGGCCAGTTCAACATCAACAACCTTGAATGGACAAAGGCTATCCTGCTCACAGCTCAGGAGCAGCAGTCCCCTGTAATCCTCGGTGTATCTGAGGGCGCAGGTAAGTATATGTGCGGTTACACCACCATCGTTGGCATGGTTAACGGCATGATCAACGAGCTGGGTATCACTGTTCCCGTAGCTCTGCACCTTGACCACGGCTCTTTCGAGGGCGCTAAGGCTTGCATCAACGCAGGCTTCTCCTCCATCATGTTCGATGGTTCTCACTACCCCATCGAGGAGAACATCGCTAAGACAACTGCTCTCGTAAACGCTTGTGATGTACTCGGCATCTCTCTCGAGGCTGAGGTTGGCTCCATCGGCGGTGAGGAAGACGGCGTTGTAGGTATGGGCGAGTGCGCAGATCCCGATGAGTGCAAGGCTGTTGCAGATCTCGGCGTTACAATGCTGGCTGCTGGTATCGGCAACATCCACGGCAAGTACCCTGAGAACTGGGCAGGTCTCTCCTTCGAGACACTGGCAGCTATCAAGGAGAAGGTTGGCGATATGCCTCTCGTACTGCACGGCGGTACAGGCATCCCTGCTGACATGATCAAGAAGGCTATCTCTCTCGGCGTTGCTAAGATCAACGTTAACACAGAGTGCCAGCTCGCATTCCAGGAAGCTACAAGAAAGTACGTTGAAGAGGGCAAGGATCTTCAGGGCAAGGGCTTCGATCCCAGAAAGCTTCTCGCTCCCGGCTTCGAGGCTATCAAGGCTACCGTTAAGGAGAAGATGGAGCTGTTCGGTTCCGTTGGCAAGGCTTAATTTCAGTGCTTGATAACAGGGGCATCGCATCTGCGGTGCCCTTTTTGTATAAGGGGGTGAGCGTATGTACGAAGTGGGCGTGCTAGATATCCGCAGTGAAATAACCATAGATAATTCCTGCTCAGAGTTGCAATATCTTCTGGCGACAGGGCAGGCGGTGGATTCTTTCTATTATGATATGGAACTGGGCAAAGCCACATGGTGGTATTGCGGAAAAAGCTATGCACTTTCTGATATGTTTTATGATGTAGTTACGCTCGCTACCGATCACAGCGGCTTTTGCGGATATAACTATGGCAGTGATAATGTGGATATCTATAACGAGACAGGCGAGCTGATATTATCCTGCTGTCCCGAGTACGATGGTGAAATACCCGATCGTTTCAACGCCGACAGAATACGTTATGTTTTCATGAATGGCAGCAAAGCATGGTGGCTGTTTGATGGAGCGATACGCAGTATTGATATTGCATCCCGCAGTGAAAAGCTGGTCATCGGATTCCATAGTTCGCTCTATATCAAGGAGATGAACAGGTTAAGCGATACGGTATACAATGCATATGGCGGGATGATATACACCCTTTCCCAGTATCCGCTCAGATTAGTTATAGGAGATGCTGAGTTCCCTGTCATCAGCA